>NZ_UCNJ01000002.1 GCF_900473965.1 Synechococcus sp. UW179A
GGTGGCTCAGCAGCGGCACGCGGCCGATGTCGCGCAAGTAAGAACGCACCAGGTCGACGTCAGTACCTGAGGAACGAACAGCCCCGGACTTACCGAGAGAAGCCTTGGAAGGTGCTGCTTTTGAAAGAACAGCTTTGAGAGGAGTCGCTACGGGCGCAGCGGCGATAGCAGGTGCCATGACGCTTCATTGAGTTGTGTAAAGCGTACTCCTAAGAAACGTAAACGTCCTCTCAGAAATGGGCTGCAACGAGTAATTGGGTAGAAATACCTGTGGTTGTGAGCAGCTGGGGCATGTTGAGCAAGAGCCACGCAGCGGTTTTTAGATAAATCAGAGTGCCCACTACATCAGTGCAGGTGGTGATGAACGGCGTGGACATGAGCGCCGGATCCCAGCCCAGACGGTTGAACAGCAGAGGGAACGCAGCACCGGCCGTTGCAGCCAAGGTTGTGATGGCCAACAGACTTGTCCCCACCGACAACCCCACCAGCGGGCTTTGACCACGCCACCAGGCAAAAGGAACCACCAGAAGCATCATCAACAGTCCCAGCAAAAGCCCTGCGGTCGCTTCGCGCGCAACTGCCCTGAACTGGCCAAGGGAGGTGATGCTCTGCGTGCTCAAGCCACGGATGACCACGGTGGAACTTTGGGCACCCACATTGCCGCCGGTGCCCGCCAAGAGCGGAATAAAAGCAGCAAGAAGCACGACCTGCTTAAGCACCTCTTCGTTAAGTGCAATCACCTCTGAGGTGACAAAACTGGCCAAAACCAATATCGACAGCCACACAACCCGGCGTCGAGCGACGGTGAACAGATTGCTCTGGAAATAATCGTCTTCATCACCGGCCTCCACCGCACCTGCGGCGTACAGATCGCGCGTGGCCTCCTGCTCGATCACATCGATCACGTCATCCACGGTGACGATGCCCACCAGACGGCGCTCCCGATCCACGATCGGCACAGCCAGAAAGTCGTACCGCTGAATTGCACGGGCAACTTCCTCCTGATCGGTATCGGTATTGACGCTCACAACATCTCTGGTCATGACATCGCCAATCCGGTCCTCAGGGTCTGCTGTAACGAGGTCCCGCAGCGACAGGATCCCCGTGAGATGGCGCTGCCCATCCGTGACATAAAGGCTGTAAATCGTTTCCGTCTCGCGAGCGCGGCGTCGCACGATCGTGAGTGCCTGGGCGGCGCTTTGAAACTCCTTTAAATCGATGTATTCGGTCGTCATCAAACGACCTGCCGTTTCGCTGGCGTAGCCCAACAGCTGAGCTGTCACACGACGCTCCACGGGACTGAGCTCCGTCAACAGACGGCGAACCACCTTGGCCGGCAGTTCATCAAACAGCCGCACCCGATCGTCGGGAGACATCTCCTCAACCAGCTCCAATACCTCACCAGAACGCAAGCGCTCCAGCAAGCTCTGCTGGATGGGAGGCTCAAGGTATTCATAAACCTCGATCGCCTCGTCTTTGCCGAGCAAACGAAACGCAAGGGCCTGCATGGTGCGGGGAAGGCTGCCAATCGCCTCGGCCACATCCACTGGCTGAACGGGTTCCAGGAGAATCTTGACACCGTCGTAATTGCCCACACTCAGCATTGACTCCAGCTGGCGAGCAACCACCTCCACGACCTTCTGGTGGGAAGGTACATCGCTCAACGCGAGGCTTTCACTGGAATCCGGTGCCTGATCCATGCCCCGTGCCCAGCGCACCCAAGTGTATGCCGATGCAAGACAGTTATCGTCTGCGCCAATCCTTACCCAAAGCCATGGCTACCAGCATCAGCAGCGTTTGCGTGCGCACCCCAGACGGCAGCGAAAAATCTCTCGGCGCCTACGCCGGCAAGGTGCTGCTGATCGTGAACGTGGCCAGCCGCTGCGGCTTCACCAAGCAATATGCCGGTCTCCAAGCCCTACAAGACAAGTACGGGGCAGAGGGACTTTGCGTTCTGGGATTCCCCTGCAACGACTTCGGAGCCCAGGAGCCCGGCAGCCTTGATGAAATCAAGAGCTTCTGCTCCACCACCTACGGTGCCAGCTTCGAATTGTTCGACAAGGTGCATGCCACAGGAAGCACCACGGAGCCTTACACCACACTCAATCAGTCAGAACCTGCGGGAGATGTGGCCTGGAATTTCGAAAAATTCCTTGTCGGCAAGGACGGTACCGTTCTCAATCGATACAAGAGCGGCATTGCTCCAGAAGATGCTGAACTCAGTAGCGCTATCGAGGCGGCGCTGAAGGCTTGATCGCCAGCGCATAGACCCTGCGGCCGATCCACAAACCAAGGGCTGCGCCACCAAGGCCCAGCCCCAGGGTCATGCCAATCAGCCCAAAGGCCGCAAGCGTCTGACCCGAATAAATCAGATCCACGCTGCTCACCATCCAGCTGCTGAAGGTGGTCAACGAACCGCAGAAACCAATCCCAACCAGCAGCTGAACCCTGGGCCGATACGGCAAGCCCAGCAACAGGCCCAAGATCAGAGAACCGACCACGTTGACCAGCACATCTCGGTCTTGCAAAAGCACTTCAAACTGCCAGCGCAGCAACGCCCCTGGGACTGCACCGACCGCAACCAACATCAGCTCCTGCAGCTCCGTACGCAGAGAAGGTGACTGTTCAGGCATCGACGAGTCCCAAACTGAAACCTGCAGCAGCCACTAACAGACCAGCAATCACCGAGCCAGCGGTGAGCAGCACAGCTTCGCCCCAGCGATGTTCACGCAAGGTGGCAAGAACCTCCACCGCAAAAGTGGAAAAGGTGCTCAAACTGCCAAAAAAACCCGTTCCAACCAGCAAGATCAGCGCAGTGGAACCTGCGGAACTGTCGCAACGACCCGCACGCTCTAAACCGAGCACTAGACCCAGGGCGAACGCAGCCACGAGATTCACCACAAAAGTTCCCCAGTGTTTGCGCGGAACCAACGGTTCAAAGTGGTTGACCACCCTCAGGCGCAACCAGGCTCCAGGAATGGCACCCAGCCCAACCATCAGGGCCTGATAAGAACTGAAGTCAGTGATGAATCCAACCTCGCTGCTGCTCAAGAGAATCATTAGGCACAGGTCCAGAGGTGACCTTCACCTGGATCCAATCACTGCCATCCTCACTGCGCCAACGACGCAACAATTGCAACGGGGTCCCGATCTCAAGTCGCCGCAAAGCAGGAGCTGCTACCAGCGGACTGGAATGGAGCACACAATCACTGCCACTGAGCAGAGGGCCACTGCCCTGCTGGCGTCGAACCTGGGGTAAGCGTCGCTCCGCTCCACCTGCCGGCAAAGCGACAGGACCAAACAACGAAACGACAAGCAACCAGCTCCAACGCAGCACCACCGTTGCGGAGTGATTCATCAGATGTCGAGTGCTGACATATCGAGCTCAGCACTGTGGGTTTCGATGAATTCACGCCTGGGCGCCACTTTGTCGCCCATCAAAATTGTGAAGATGCGATCTGCTTCCAAGGCATCTTGAACTTCCACGCGCTTCATCGTGCGCGTAGAAGGATCCATCGTGGTTTCCCAAAGCTGCTGAGGCATCATTTCGCCAAGACCCTTAAATCGTTGGATGTTGTAATTGGCTTTTTCGCCAAAACCATCCAACGTTTTTTGCAATTGCTGCTCGTTGTAGCAATAAGAATGTTTTTTGCCGCGCTCAACTTTGTACAAGGGAGGGCAGGCAATATAAATATATCCACCTTCCACTAACTCCTTCTGGTATCGATAGAAGAAAGTCAAGATCAGGGTGCGGATATGGGCGCCGTCAACATCAGCGTCTGTCATGATCACAACCCGGTGATAACGCAGATTTTTGGCATCAAAATCTTCACCTTTAATGCCCAGACCCAGGGCAGTAATCAAGGCCTGAATTTCAGTGTTTTTATAGATCTTGGCGTCATCAGTCTTCTCGATATTGAGGATCTTGCCTCTCAAGGGCAGGATTGCCTGGAAACGACGATCACGACCCTGCTTGGCGGAACCACCAGCAGAATCTCCCTCAACGATATAGATCTCGGATTCAGCAGGATCTCGAGAACTGCAGTCGGCAAGCTTGCCAGGCAACGTTGAACTTTCTAAGACGCTTTTACGCCGCACCAGTTCGCGAGCGCGGCGAGCAGCTTCCGCTGCATTGAAGGCCTGGATCGCCTTCTCGAGGATCATATCGATCACCCCCGGATTGAATTCCAGGTACTGACTCAGAGCCTCACCGACAAGATTATCAACAATGCCACGAACTTCCGTATTGCCAAGCTTGGTTTTGGTCTGTCCTTCAAATTCGGGCTCGGGCACTTTGACAGACAACACTGCCGTTAAACCCTCACGAATATTCTCGCCGGCAAGATTGCTATCTGCCTCTTTACGTTTACCTCGCTTACGCGCAAACGTATTGAGTGTTCGAGTTAGAACAGTCTTCAAACCTTCGATGTGGGTGCCACCATCCACAGTACGGATGTTATTGGCGAATCCAAGAATGCTGTCGGAATAAGCATCAACGCACCACTGCAATGCTGCTTCAATCGAAACACCATCCTTTTCGGCATTCACATAAATAATTTCAGGATGCAATGCATCTTTTTCAGCATTCATATAAGCAACATATTCTTTGATGCCGCCCTCATAGAAATAAATTTCTTCGTGAGGATTGCCTTCTGCATCGCGAGCAGTCTCTCGCTCATCGCGGAAGACAATTTTCACTCCTCCATTGAGATAAGCGAGTTCGCGCAGACGAGCCGAAAGTGTTGCGTAATCAAACTCGATGCCAACAGTGAAAATTTCAATATCGGGTTTGAAGCGCACACTGGTGCCGGTCAGGCCATTTTCAGAGGAGGGCTGATCCTCAGACACAAGACTGCCAATCGGGGCGCCTCGCTCAAAGCGCTGGCGATGCACCTTGCCCTGACGGCGAACGGTGACCTCCACCCATTCGCTCAGAGCATTGACAACCGAAACGCCAACACCGTGTAGACCACCCGAAACCTTGTATCCGCCGGCGCCAAACTTGCCACCGGCATGCAGCACAGTCAGCACTGTTTCAAGCGCGCTCTTGCCCGTGCGGGGGTGAACATCGGTGGGAATGCCTCGACCGTTATCGGTGATGCAAGCGGATCCGTCCTCACCCAGCACCACCTGAATCTCGGTGCAGTGGCCAGCCAAGGCCTCGTCCACCGAATTGTCCACCACCTCATAAACCAGGTGATGCAATCCCCTCGGCCCTGTGGTGCCGATGTACATCCCGGGGCGCTTACGAACGGGTTCTAGACCCTCCAGCACCTGAATCTGTTCGGCGCCATAGGCCGCCTGTACTTTCGCGGCTTCGCTCATGCGATCTGGATCGGCCAGGCTTCCTGTCAGGCTGAATCTACCACTGGCATGCCAGAGACGCTTGCAGAGGCCTCTGAGACGTCATTTTTTCAGGGGGTCCACCCCCTATTCCGCTCCATGTCTGAACACAGGCCACCGGCAGCGCCAGGATCAGCGCAGCTTCCACCACTGGTGGTGGTGCTGCTGGGGCCAACCGCTAGTGGCAAAACGGCTCTGGCCCTCCAGCTGGCTGAACGCTTTGAGCTGGAGATTGTGAATGTTGATTCACGGCAGCTCTACAAAGACATGACTGTGGGCACGGCCAAACCGACCGCAGAGCAAAGAGCACGGGTGCCCCATCACCTACTCGACCTGCGCCGACCTGACCAGCCAATCACCCTGCGCGAGTTTCAGGACGAGGCCCTGACAGTGGTCAACCGCAACCTGGAACAACGAGCTGCCACTTTGCTGGTGGGAGGAAGCGGCCTTTACCTCAAAGCACTAACCGCTGGCCTGAAGCCACCCTCGGTTGCACCTCAGCCAGCACTGCGTGAGCAACTTGCTCAGCTAGGCCAGGAAACCTGTTATCAACTGTTGATGGACGCAGATCCTGAGGCAGGTCGCCGAATCGCCGCGGCGGATGCAGTCCGCACCCAACGCGCACTGGAGGTGCTTTACGCCACTGGCAAGACGATGAGCTCGCAGACCAGTGCCAGCCCACCTCCATGGCGCGTGCTCGAACTCGGCCTCAATCCAGCCAATCTGCGCCAACGCATCAGCCAGCGCACTAAACAGCTTTACGCAGAGGGGTTGATTGAAGAAACCCAGCAACTGAAAGAGCTTTACGGAGCTGACCTGCCCCTACTACAAACAATCGGCTATGGCGAAGCACTGCAGGTGCTGGAAGGTCAGCTCGATCGAACCAGCGCCATCGCAAAAACCACCAAGCGCACACAACAGTTCGCCAAGCGTCAGCGCACCTGGTTCAGACGCCAACACCAGGCTCACTGGCTCAGTGATACTGATCCCTTCAACGATGCCAGTCAGCAGATCGAAGCGGGTCTAGGGTAAAAGTGGAAACCACGCCGGGCCCGATTGTTCTCCGGCAGCCTCTTCATCACTGAATGCCACCACGTCCCCGTTTTGACCGCCGTGCTCCTGTCAGGGAGCTCCCCAATATCAACGATCGCATCAACTACCCACAGCTTCGCGTGGTGGATGCAGACGGCACTCAACTTGGAGTGATTGATCGGGAAGCAGCCCTATCAGTTGCCAAAGAAAGGGAATTGGATCTTGTTCTGGTCAGCGAAAAAGCTGATCCGCCTGTTTGCCGGATCATGGACTACGGCAAATACAAATTCGAACAAGAGAAAAAGGCCAAGGAAGCCAAGAAAAAATCGCATCAGACCGAAGTTAAAGAAGTCAAGATGCGATACAAAATTGATCAGCACGATTACGACGTGCGAATCGGCCAGGCTCAGCGTTTTCTCAAGGCCGGCGACAAAGTGAAATGCACCGTGATCTTCCGCGGCCGCGAGATCCAGCACACTGCTCTTGCTGAGGTTCTGCTCAGACGCATGGCCAAGGATCTCGAGGAGCCAGCTGAGATCCAGCAGCCCCCTAAACGCGAGGGCCGCAACATGATCATGTTCCTCACGCCGCGCAAGACGCCTCTGGCCAAGCAGGACGAAAAGGAAGAAGCTGCCAACAAAGCGGTGCGCACGATCACAGCACCTCCTCGCGCGGCAGCCAGGCAGATCAGCAAACCAGGAACGAACGGTTGATCAAGCGAAAAGCTCCGAGAGCTTGCACGCAAGCCCAATGCTGAGAATGTCTTTGGAAACCACGACACATGAGCAGTGGCTTTACGCCATGAGCAAGATTCATTCTGTCTGAACCAGCGCCCTCACCCCCAGCATGGGTTTGGAACAACTGATCCAAAAACTGACCAGCAAACCCTTTCAAAACCTAATCAGCTGGTTTTTGGGTCATTTCAAACTGGCTTGATGGACTCACAGCGACCATGCAAGAACCTTGACTGACTTCTTGAAAGGGGATAAAGCCAACACCTCTGAGTTGCCAGAAGCCTGTGTATAAGGCACTGATCAGCAGACATTGATCAGCGACACGGAACTGGCATAGGGACACCAACCACACCAGCAATTGTCACCGAGCCAATCAGTCTTTAAGGTGGCCGCATCTTGATCTGGCCCACCGGCGTGCGATTCCACATCCAACAGGAAAGCGACATACCGGCTTCAACCCAGCTCTACAACCAAATCTGCTTCGCGATCGCAGCACGGCACTACCCACCCGGCCACCGCCTGCCAAGCACTCGGCAGCTGGCCATGCAGACGGGATTGCACCGCAACACCATCAGCAAGGTGTATCGCCAGCTCGAGACCGATGGCGTGGTGGAAGCCATGGCCGGCTCCGGCATTTATGTGCGGGATCAGCAAAAGCCAAGAGAACTGCGCACACCGACCAACATGCGCAACCGCGGGGTCACCGATGTGGACCGCGAAGTGCGCAAGTGTGTGGATGGCCTTTTGAATGCGGGCTGCACCTTGCAGCAGACCAGGGATCTGCTGACCCGCGAAATCGACTGGCGGCTGCGTTGCGGGGCCAGGGTGCTGGTGAGCACACCAAGAGAAGACATCGGCGCTTCAATGCTGATCGCTGAAGAACTCGAGCCCTGCCTCGATGTACCGGTAGAAGTGGTTCCAATGGAAGAGCTGGAAAGCGTTCTGGAAAGCGCCAGCAATGGCACCGTTGTGACCAGCCGCTATTTCCTTCAACCGGTAGAGGAACTGGCAAAGCGCCATGGGGTGCGCGCCGTAGCCGTCGACCTCAATGACTTCCGAGAGGAGCTGGCCATGCTCAAGGAGCTGCGACAGGGAAGTTGCGTGGGGCTCGTGAGCATTAGCCCAGGCATCTTGCGGGCAGCGGAAGTGATCCTGCACAGCATGCGCGGCAACGAGCTACTGCTGATGACTGCCACTCCTGATGTAGGCAGCCGGCTTCTGGCCCTGCTCAGAGCCTCCAGCCATGTGCTCTGCGACCGCCCCAGCATGCCTCTGGTTGAGCAGAGCCTGCGCCAGAACCGATCCCAGCTGATGCGCATGCCTCAGTTGCATTGCGCAGAGAGCTATCTCAGTGGAGACACGATCGAACTGCTGCGCAAGGAAATTGGCCTGCAACTCAGCTAGCGAGCGCAACCGGTGCCGGCGACGGGTGATGATGCCTGAACCAGGCAAGCGTGCGGTCCAGACCGAGTCATGTTCAAGTCGATCCGAGCCGACCTGGCCCTCATCCGTGAACGCGACCCTGCAGCCCGCGGGGCCCTGGAAATCCTGCTCTGCTATCCGGGGTTTCAGGCCCTGACACTGCACCGCCTCAGCCACCGCATGTGGCACTCACGCTTGCCCCTCAAGCTCGCATCCAGATTGCTGAGCCAACTGGGCAGAGGCCTAACAGGAATCGAAATTCACCCTGGAGCCCAGATCGGCAGCGGAGTTTTTATCGACCACGGGATGGGGGTCGTGATAGGTGAAACAGCGGAAGTGGGAAACCGCTGTCTGCTCTACCAAGGTGTAACCCTTGGAGGCACCGGTAAAGCAACCGGAAAACGTCATCCCACACTGTGCAGCAATGTGGTGATTGGAGCAGGCGCCAAGGTGCTTGGCGCCATCACTGTGGGCAGCAATACAAGGGTCGGAGCTGGCTCTGTGGTGGTGCGTGATGTGGAAGCGAATTGCACGGTGGTCGGCATCCCCGGACGCGTGATTCATCAAAGCGGCGTGCGCATCAATCCCCTGGCCCACTCAGCACTGCCTGATGCCGAAGCCAACGTGATTCGCAATCTGATGGAACGGATCGATCAACTAGAAAACCAGGTGAGCGTTCTTCAGGCATGCCTCAAAGCACTGTCAACGGGACGGCCGATCAGTGAGGTGCAACCTGGAGAATCCCAAAACCTCAAGGACCGGGAGATCCTTGAATTTCTTGGTGATCGCGAGAAAACATGAGCCAAGCAGAACACATCCGACCCACATCTCAGCATCCACGCGGTCTGAGTTTTACCAAGAGTCTTCTTCGTCATCGAGAATTATGGCTTCGCTTAAGTGAGCGCGAAATCGCTGGCCGTTATCGCGGTTCAGTTCTCGGATGGGGGTGGAGTCTACTGACTCCGTTGATGATGTTGGCGGTATACACCTTTGTCTTCTCCACAGTCTTTAAAGCACGCTGGGGCGATCTTGAGCAAGCAGGATCATTCGGATTTGCCATCAATCTGTTTGCCGGCCTGATCACGTTTAATCTATTTGCCGAGTGCGCTACAGAAGCACCAACACTCATTCTCAATAACGTAAATTACGTTACCAAAGTAATTTTTCCACTGGAATCACTAGGCGTCGTTTCTGTTATCACAGCAGTGTTTCATGCCTTCACCAGCACGATCGTACTCATCGTTTTCGAGCTTATTGCAGTTCAACATGTTCCTCTAACCATTGTCTTCCTACCGATTGTCTGGCTACCTTTTCTCCTGGGCTGTTTATCAATGAGCTGGTTGCTATCAGCACTGGGAGTCTTTCTGCGCGATCTCGAGCAGGTGACGGGTGTCGCCGTAAGCATGCTGATGTTTCTCAGCGCTGTGTTTTATCCGCTGTCTGCCTTGCCCGCCGGCTTGCAAACATTAATGGGATTGAATCCTCTGGTTGTTGTGATCGAACAAAGCAGACGTATTTTAGTTCAGGGAGAAATGCCAAGCCTCAGCTATGTAGTACTTGGCTCACTACTGATGCTGGCGCTATGCGAGTTCAGCTACAGATTCTTCTGCAAAGCTCGCCGGGGGTTTGCCGATGTGCTCTGATCTGGCTCTTGAAGTGGAAGAGCTTG
This sequence comes from Synechococcus sp. UW179A, assembly GCF_900473965.1. Lineage (NCBI taxonomy): Bacteria > Bacillati > Cyanobacteriota > Cyanophyceae > Synechococcales > Synechococcaceae > Synechococcus > Synechococcus sp. UW179A. The sequence continues at coordinate 10,201 of NZ_UCNJ01000002.1, forward strand.
GCAAGCTCTATCCCATTTTTGAGAATCCTCGCGACCGTCTGCTGCAAGCGATTTGGGGAAAGAGAAAGCGCCTCTACCAACCGTTTTGGGCTTTAGAAGACGTTAGCTTTCAGCTCAAGCGTGGGCAAACTCTCGGCGTTGTTGGACGTAATGGCTCCGGCAAAAGCACGCTTCTGCAATTGATCTGTGGAACTCTCACACCAACAACAGGCAGAGTCTGGGTTGAAGGCCGCATCGGAGCTCTGCTCGAATTGGGTAGTGGATTCAACCCAGAATTCACGGGCCTCGAGAATATCTACCTCAACGCAACCCTATTAGGTCTCACTCAAAGCGAGATTAATTCTCGACTGGATAAGATCCTTGAATTTGCAGAAATCGGTGACTTCGTCAACCAACCTGTCAAAACGTATTCCAGTGGAATGGCTGTTCGCCTGGCTTTTTCGGTTCAGGCACATACACAACCTGATTTACTGGTCGTCGACGAAGCCCTGGCAGTCGGCGATGAAATGTTTCAGAAAAAATGCTATAGCCACCTCAAGAGATTGAAAAAACAGGGTACGGCAATACTTTTAGTCACCCATAGTTGTCCCCAGATCCTAGAACATTGCGACCAAGCCCTCTTGCTCAACAACGGGCAATTAAAACTACAAGGCTCCCCAAAGCTGATCACAACCACTTATGAAAGACTAAGTAACTCACCGGTCGATGAATGGAATAGCTATTTAAACCAATCCAATGGATCAAGCAAAGACCTGAAGAAAACAACCTGCGAACCCGACGAATCAGAGTCATGCACACCACAACATGATCCCCACTTAGTACCTAGCTCTAGTGTGAGTTACGAAGCGCATGGACTTCAAATTCAGTGCGTGGAAGTCCTCAGCCAAGACGGCGCTCCAGCAAATCTGTTCCGAACCGATCAACCCTTCAGCGTGTGCTTCCACTATCGAGCCAGCAGGCCTTTTAAAGACCTACAAATGGCCTGCAACATCGCCAATCAAACCGGTGTTCGCGTCACAGGACAACGTCACCATGGGCCCATTTGTTCTGGAGAAGAGCGGTTCAGCATTACCTTCCATTTCAAAGACGGACTGCTCCCAGGGCTTTATTTTATTGGCGGAGGGGTCTGGCAAAACGAGCGGCCCAATCACTTCATTCATCGTGTAGTCGATATCTGCGCATTCCGCATCACAGCTGATCAACCTGTCATGAGTTTTGGACTCTGTGATCTCAAGGCCGGTGAACCCACGGTGCAGGGAATAACGATGTGATGCTGAGTTCTATTACTTGCGGAGATTTCGAACTGAACATTTCTCATCCGCATGGCATGCCCACACTGGTGCCATCAGCCGCATTGGAAAGTCGGCTCGATTGGCGACTGCATCCAATCAGCAGCACCAATCAAGCGAGCGACGAAGAGGCTGCATACTCCTCAGAAAGCAGCGCACTACCGAAGCTTGCAGTGCATCTGCATATTCACTACGTCGAAACATTGCCAATTCTCCTGAATGCTCTGGACCATTGCCGCGACGGTCTACACAACACGCGGATTTGGATCAGCACAACCAGTTCGGCCAAAGCTGAGGCGATTGAAGAGATTCTTGAGCGGATCTTTCACTTTGAACCAACAACAACTGCTGAGTTGCGTGTTTGCCCGAACCATGGCCGAAATTTCGGGCCTCTTTTGCATCATCTCTGGCCCGAATTCAAACAAGAAGAGCTCCTACTGCATCTTCACGGGAAACGCTCTCTTGAAACAGACCTGGGCGATGCATGGTTGATCCAACTTCTCAAGCAGCTGCTACCTGATGGCCAGACATTGAAGGCTTTGCGCCAACGCTTCAACCAAGATCCCTCACTGGGGCTGCTGATGCCCCAAACCCCACAACTGATTCGGCCTTACATGAATTGGGGCAATAACTTTGAACTCGCCAATCAGCTTTCAAAACCGATGGCAGGTTGCCTGCACCGCGATGCGGTTCTGATGTTTCCAGCCGGTGGCATGTTCTGGGTACGGCCAGCAGCACTTCAACCATTGGCGACGTGCCTCAACACGATGGGGTCTCTACCGCCAGAGCCTTTGCCAGTCGATGGCAGCAGTCTGCACGCGATCGAACGATTAGTCGCTCACGCCTGCGAAGCCTCAGGCCACCATTGGAAACTTCTCTGCGAAGGCAACAACTCAGCAACCACTGCATCGGAGCCGATCAGCGTATTGCAATCGCGCCCCAAGGATTTCCAACAAGCGACTGCTCTAATCGCCAATCGATTGCGACAGATCGATGAACAATTGCAATGCAGCGAGACCAACCTGAAGCAAAGCACCCAACAAATCAACGAATTGACAAGTGCTGTCAACCAATTGATGAGTGCTGTGGGTGAACGCGACGAGCAAATCATGAGTATGGCGAATTCGTGGGGATGGAAGCTCACACGGCTTGTCAAGCGAATGGCAAGAGGCAGCAGGAAATAACAAATTAATAGCTCAAAAGAGCATCTAGGATCTGATTCTTAAACCAGATTTCGCACTAATTTTTTAAGCCGGAAGTTTTTAGACCGATCTTGAATAGCCCAAATCTTATAAAGCTCTATACCTCTTTAGAGATCATTATGACGTAGAGCTGCATATTGAAATCACACCCAAAGAAGTTGAATGCCGACCGAGCGGATTAGCGCGAACGCTCAGGTTCAAAAGATAACCAATCCACGAGACCCATCTTGGCTAGCCAAACGAGAGTTGTTTTCAAATAGGCATCCTGCTCGCCGGAGAATCCAGCCAAAAGTTGACCCACGCTAAGCCCTTTCGATCCTGCATCCCCAAGTCGCTGAAGCAAGTTCAGAGCCACCTCATTTTTGCAGCGCAAACCGGGATATTGACGGTTCAGTTTGACCTCCAGACGTTTGTCCAAATCAAAAACGGTCACATCCGCTGCGAGACGAAGGTTCTTTTCAGGATGCAAGACATCCGTAGCAAAATGCTGAAAATCAGAAAACGGTTCACCGCGGCTGGGCTCAACATGAGCACCCACACAAGCCAAAGCTGAATCTGCACTGCAACGACGTTCGGCCAGTTCATCAAAAAGTTCTTTGTACTGGCGGATCACTTCTGGCCAAGCAAACATTGTTCGTGCCCTCTGTTGTGCAGACTTGCCCATAGACACTCGCAAGTTTTCATCCTCGGCCAGTTGCGCAATCAAAGAAGCAGCTTTTTGCACGTGAACAGCTGTGTGCTGGGCTACTGCACCGACATAAGTCTGATAAGACTCCAGCTCCATACTGTGGAGAGTGGCAAGTAGTTCTCCCGGTGCACCACCTGGGCTGCTCAAGGTGGGTACCAGGAAACCATCGAGACCATCCCTAACGGTATAGCGATAGCCATCCCAGTCACTCACCACGACTGGTAGACCAGCTGCCATGGCTTCTACAGGCGTTAATCCAAAAGTTTCTTGAATATTGTCAACCAGAGACAAGAACACATCAGCGGAGGCCCAGCTCTGTGCAACTAACTGGGAGTCGTTGCCGTCTAAAACGATCACATTGAGATCTGGCGCCAAAACATCTGCAGCCTGCTTATACGCCTTCATCTCAACATCACCGCCTGGAAACCATCCCACAAGGCAAAAATGCAGTCTCTTTTGAGTTCGTTGCGCTGCTAGGTGCATTGCCTGGAACATGCTTTGTGGAAAAGCCTTCTCGTAATAAGAAAGACGGCCCACCCAAAGCACTACAACATCATGCTCAGCAATCCTGAGCCGTTGACGTAGCGCTGCACGTGCTTGGACATCCGCTGCCAAACGGGCCATCAGCTCAGTATCTACGGCAAGGGGGATGAGCGGAAGCTTGGGCCTAGGACAACGCACTGCGCCTAAGCGGGCAGAGAGGTGCTCAACCGAGGCATCTAACATCGTCTCCATTGCCTGCTGAACAGCAGGAGATGTACAGACCAATGCATCCCATGGGTGAGTGGGAGCAATTACTGCAGATCCTATTTTAGAGCGAACTGCTGGCGGAGCGATCGTGTGAATCAATCCAACGAGACTATATGCCTGATCAAGATTTTTAGATCGACGCAACCAAGCAAGCTCTTCTAAGTACGGCTGTCCGCGGAGGAGAACACCATGGCGGACAGCGAGATTCGTATCGGTTAATGATGATGCAACGAGTCGAGGGCTTTTAGAAGAACCCATTTCGGCAGTCAATTGCTCGCTACTCAGCCCCGTCTGGTTCAGCACAGCTACCTCGCAAAACCCCCCAAACTGGACTAGAGCCCTAAACAAGGCTGCATTGGCAATGTCCTTACCAAAAGGATTGGAGGGGCGCCCCAAGTATCCATTGGGATGAAACAGGCAGAGACCCTTCGACGAAACAGGCATCAGTTCGGGTATCAGGACGGGGAAAGGGGCATTAAAGAACTCTCGAAATCAACGCCCCTACTTCGTCAACACTAGCTTGATGAATGACGTAAAGTGGATTGTCTCATCTCCACGGGATAAACCGAAAAAGCCAAGGAATATTCTAAATATCTGAATAAATTTTTTACAATTATTCACTACAAGTAGCGGGCTTGGATTTACCCAAAACAATGTTGAGCAAAGTCACTAACAAACGCTAAAAAGAAAACAGCTTCGATAATACTATATTATCACTTCTCCAAACAACTTCCTGAGCACGTCACTACAGCACAAAAAAGTTAATTACGCATAAAATGGATACATAAACCGCAACAAAAGACTCATGGTAGTTAACAAAACGGTCGTTAGCTCAAGGCCCTGACTGGGATATCAGATGTTTCGCTCAAATATCAACTTCAAACGATCGGTAACACGCCCTATTAAATATCTGCCATTGGGACGGAATCCCTCAAGAATCCCAGAAATTCTCAAGTGATGGCTCAATTCCGGGCAAGCCTCAGGCTCATGGACAATAAAACAACCCTACGCCCAAGAGCATGGATCGTGTGTTAATTCTCGGTGAAAAAGATTGCTCAAGAGTTTTCCCTATGTCAACTTAAGCAGCATTCCATACAAGCCCTAGGGAAGTGTTAACCCTATGAATCCTATGAATCGTGGACGCTCCACGCCCATCCAGTGGACGCTGAAGCAATTGACCCGCTTGAGGCGCTCGCGGATAGTATGAATGTTCGCCATGATGGGTAAATTAACGTCATTTTACTTTTTTTAGAGTAAACGCTGAACTCTTGCTGTAGCTGCAAAAAATGCGCCGAGAAGGCTGTTCCAGTATCGGTTCTGTCACCAAAGCAACACTTTTCTTTTGACCATATGGAAAGTGGCCACTAAATTAGTGGAGCAAGATTTTTTCAGAACCTTGGCTTTCACTACCGTCACCGGCTCTAATGGCGTGACATCCCTGGTCGGAACGACCGGCGTGGATACCGCAACCGTGCTCACCCTTGATAAGGACGTCTTCATTGGTGGCAACACCGGCAATGATATTGTCACCACAGCTCTTGGAACGGGTGGCAACAACCTTTCCAACTACGACGTCCGGATGGGCGGTGGTGACGACCAATTCACCGTCGGCAACAACATCACCTCATCCAATCTTTATTTGGATGGTGAAACTCTCGGCAACGATGGAGCCGACGCCTTCACTTTCAACGCTGGCAACGTAATGACTCGCACCGAGCTCCGCGGTGCTGGCGGTAATGACGTAATTACCATTAATGGTGGCGTCAGCAACTCCACCATTAACGGCAACACCGGTGAAGATGCTCTTACCACCACTGGAAACCTAACGTTCTCCCTTCTTCTGGGCGGCCAAGGTATTGACACCATTAACGTCAATGGAGCCACTAACAACGCCAACATCAATGGCAACCGTGGCAACGACATCATCAATATGGGTGCAGGTGTCACCTCAACTTCCACGACCGTGTTTGGCGGCCAAGGTATCGATACCATCAATAACGCCAATGCCACTGATGGTATTCAGATCGAAGGTAACTTGGGTGATGACACCTTGAGTGACGTCCAAGGCCTTACTGCTGGCGGAAACACAACCGCAGTTGACACCACATTCCTGGGTGGTGATGGTGCTGACACCATCCTCGGAGGCGAAGGTGGTGACACAATGACTGGTGGTGCAGGTGCAGATCGTTTCCTGTTCAACCTCACTGAAGACTCACTCGTTACCGACATTGACTTCATCACCGATTTCAGTGCCGCTGCTGGCGACACAATTGAGTCAAGTGGTGCTAATCTTGCCATGACCGCCTTTATCAACGGCATCACTGATGTGCAGAGAAGGACTACTGGATCAGGAGCCACTTTGACAGCGACAATGCAGTCAGTCCAGGCTGGTAACTTAGCTACCGTTGCTCAGCTGGTTAATGTCAATACAGGTACCTTCGCAGGTAACTACATCGTATTGAACACTGCTAACAACACTTTTAATGCTTTAACCAGCCAAGTAACACAGGTAGCCAGCCTTGGAGGAATCACAGGTGCTACTTTCGTCTGATTGAGTTACAAGCTGATTTATCGAGCCCTCCCATGTGGAGGGCTTTTTTTAATCATTCTTTTATTGCAATGAATATTTTATTTGTCCATCAAAATTTCCCTGGTCAATACCGCCACATCACAAGGGAAATCGCCAAAAGTAAGACTCATAATATTATTGCACTAAGTACTACACCTCCCCAGGAAAAGATCCCAGAGTCGGTTCAGCTATTAAGATATCAAATTACACAAGGAAACACTGAAAATATCCATCCCTGGGTCTTGGAGACTGAATCGAAGGTTATTCGCGGCGAAGCTTGTGCAAAAGCAGCACACCGAATAGCCCAACAAGGTTTCGTTCCTGATCTAATTTGTGCTCATCCAGGCTGGGGTGAATCACTCTTTCTCAAGGAAATCTGGCCAACAACACCAATTCTTCATTACCAAGAATTTTATTATAAAAGCAAAGGCTTCGATCTAGACTTTGATCCTGAAATACAGGGGGATGCAACCAAATGGGAGAATGCTGCAAAAGGTTTCATGAAAAATGCAGCTGTACAGCTTTCGCTAGAAATAAGCAACTGGAATATATGCCCTACTGAATTTCAAAAAAGCAGCTTTCCAGGCCACTGGCAAGAATCAATTAGTGCAATTCATGATGGAATTGATACACAAATAGCAACACCAAATCCATCGGCTAAAACTCTTCAGATTGACAAGCAAATACTCCTGAATCCAGAAGATAAAATCATCACCTTTGTCAATCGAACCTTGGAACCTTATCGAGGATATCACACATTTATCCGCTCAATTCCCCATATCCAGCAACAATTGCCGAATGCGAAAATCGTGATCGTCGGTGAGACTACAGGCGTAAGCTATGGTGGCAAGTGCGAAAAGGGTGAGTGGAAAGACCATTTTTTAAAAGAAATTGAGGGCAAATACGATCCGGAATTCATACACTTCACTGGAACACTTGGTTATGAACAGTATCTTCAGTTGCTGCAATTAAGCAAAGTACATGTATATCTTACTTACCCATTCGTACTCAGCTGGAGTCTGATGGAAGCGATGAGCACAGGATGCCCGATCGTTGGCTCAGCAACAGCCCCAGTGCAGGAACTCATCAAACACCGTCACAATGGATTGTTAGTGGATTTTTTCGATCACAAAGCACTAGCTGATAGTGTCACTGAACTTTTAAATGATCGTGAACAAGCTCAAGCTATGGGGCAACGAGCCAGGAGAACAATTCTGAAAGATTATAGCCTTAAAGCATGCGTACCCCGCCACCTTTCTCTGATGAGCCTAGTAGCTAGCGGATCACTCAAACGGAACTAAAAAACCAACAAGACCATAAACAATTGCCATCAAAAGTGTATTGCCCTATTGGCTTCTATCCGTCACCAGCGAATTTGATACCGATTCTCCATAACGTAGTACGTATGTTGAAGTTGCTCACGCAGATGGCTGCATACTTGCTCCGGCACCGCTGCTGCTTCACCCTGACCGACATTGGCTGGGGAAAAAGATTGCGGAAAAGGAATAGCGTCCAACGCAAGAAAGCTAAGCACACGATCCCAAATTTGAGCACCTCGATCAAAGAAATCCTCACTTTTCAGCAACAGGATCTGGTCCGTCGAGAACCTCTCCTCATAACGATTGAGCTGCTGCTCGTAGCGGCTACGCGCCAGGTAACTGTGCTCTTGGTGTCCAAAATGAAAGCCATCTGAAGATTCAAGTTGTTGTTCAGCTCCCGCTAGCCGTGCTGATTCAGCAGCCAGTGCATCCTCGAGCTCCAGTGATTCCAAGCCCAATCGGCGCGAATGAAAATACTGAGACAAGCAGCGTTCAACAGGATCCCTCAACAGCACAATCAAACGGGCGTCTGGCAGCAGATTCGCAATCCTCTCTGGAGCCTGGGGATGAAAGACGTAATAGGGGGTGATATCTCCGCAACACTGATCAGGAGATGCATCAGCGAAGCAATTGGAATACCAGTGACGGCCCCGATTGAAATAAAGGCTGAAGTAGTGAAGCTCTTTTTCGGGGGACAACCAAATCTGAGGATGCTGTTCCAACAATCTCTGCAGTGTGGTGGTCCCCCCCTTCTGGACACCAAGGCCCAAAAAATGCGGCAATCGATCGATACCCACAAGCTGCTCCTTCAAGAAAGATCCTGTGCTGGTGAGTCCTGTCGTCGCACAGGCATCTGACCAAGACTTGCCAAAAAGGATGGATGTCCGTGCTCAAGACAGAGAAAGTCTCGGTCAGCCCACATTGGCTTGAGTACGGGAAAATGTTGCCAGACGGTGCCTGTGGCGGCTGTTTCCAGGGGCCCCACAAACTCTGTGGGCGTTAGCTTCCGAGCGAGCCAATGCTGTCGTTGCGGTTCACTCAAACAAAAGCAACCGGAATGAGGGTTGCTGGCCTCTGTAAACCCAACAGAACGCCCGTCCCAATAGGACCCGCGTGCCGACTCCTGTTCCTGCTTACTCCAGACCGGCTCAAACTGCTCTTCTATCTTAATTGGACCATCCACACAAATCTGCATTGGAGCCTCATGGACACAAGGCTCCAACCGATGCGGCATCAGCACGAACTGATGTTGCGTTCGCTCGGTAAACCACACCTGTTTATCCACAAAACGCGGATCGTGAATAACAAGATCGTCTTCAAAATAAAAATGGATATCGGCGTCATGATCGCTTTGACGACAGAGCCAATCCGATGCAGCTAATGGAAGCTGTTTGGGATCCTTCAGATCTAAATGATGCATGGTTATGCGAGATGCGAAGTGCTCACAAATGTCATGTAGATAGGTTCGACCAGTCACGAAAATATGCACATCAACAACGACACCCATCAGGCGCGTTGTTGAGTCATGGCGCACTGACGTGACTTCCAAAGCCTGCTGAGCATGATTCAAGATCAAATCTTGTGGCTGGCGCCCTAAAGCGAGAACCGAACCTAAACAACGACCCAATGCCACCTGCCTAGCTAAACGCGTGCCTGCGCGTGTGGATCCATAGCCAATCTCTTGAGAACCCTCTTTGAAATAATGAGGAATCGCAACCGATACTCGGCAAAGCCTCACCTCTTTCGCTCAGCAGGGCCACACAGCGTACGAGATCCAGATCATGCCAGAACTGCCTCCGCAACAGTGCATCACCCGCATGCTCAACCAAGCCGATCGACTAGGCGTGGAAGTGCACACCATTCAACAGCAGCCTTCTCGGCCAGCTGTGGGTTTTTACTTTGCAAAACCAGGACGGCCTGGCCGCATTGATCTGCACACCTCTGATACAACATCGCCCATCACCAAGTGCAGATTAATTACCCATGAAATGGTGCATCTGCTTCAGCACTGGCATGCCGGTTTTAGAGCTGTGCTGCCGCTGGGCTGGCCCGTTGATGGTGAAGCCACCGAGGGGCGATCCCTATCTCCGCATGAAGCGGAGGCCTTCACTGCTCAAGAGCAACCACGCAAAGTGTTGAGAGCCTTAAAAAAACTTAACCCTATCTCCCCATAGGAAAAAGTCAAAACCAAAATTCTTATCTTTCGAATGATCAACAGGAAGAATTGAATGGAAGGGGGAAGCTCTAAAGCTCAACAACGTTTCAGCCCATTTCAAGCGGACTTCAAGAGTTGTACTTTTGAGCCCTGCCGAGAGCAGACAATTGTTCAATCCACAGGGAAGTCTGTGCATATTCAAATCAGTGATCATCTACTTGGCTCTATTTCTTGGCTCGATCGATTCAAGCTCTGCCATTCTTCAGCTCATTGAGGTTGTATCGACAGACCTCCAACAACTATTGGATGGCATGAGGATCGCTCCATGACTGCACCCCCACTAATTTTGGTGGTCGGCATGCATCGCAGCGGCACCTCCCTACTGGGATCAATCCTCAAATCCCTCGGCGTCACCCTTCCTGGCCCACTGATCCCTGGCGACCATCTCAATCCTGCAGGTTATTTCGAGCGAACTGACATCACAGCACTGCAGGAAGAGTTGCTGATCGATATGCAGCGCTGGTGGCCCAGCGAACAAGGAACCCTGGCGCTCCCACAAGATTGGTTAACAACGGCACGCGCTAAACGGTCCGCAGCCTGTCTCAAGCGACTGCTCATTCTCGATCTGCAGCAACAAAGCGACCCATGGGCAATCAAGGATCCGCGCACTTCGCTGCTCCTGCCCCTGTGGCGCCAGGTGGCTGCAGAGCTGAATCTACCCTTACGTTTGCTACTCGCCTTTCGTGACCCTGCTGAGGTAGTGACGTCGCTCGTCAACCGGGATGCCACTAGCACCGGGATGACAGCTGCTCGCGCGCAAGCCCTTTGGATCCGTCATCAACAGCAACCGCTGATCGATGCCGATGAGCTTCCTCTGCAGGTGGTGAGTTATAGCCGCTGGTTTGAAGCCCCAGAACCACAAATTGAGGCTTTGCAACGGTTCTGCCATCTCAAAGCCACCGATACAACAGCCGTCAAACGAGCACAGGCCTGCATCCGTCCGGACTTACGACGCAGCCTCAGCAATCAGCAGTCACCAGCCCTCAGCCGAAAGGTCCAACACTGGCACCAACAGCTTGAACGAGCAGCAACGGGTTCAATTCGGCCTCTGCAGCGCTGGGCAAGTCGCCAGTCTTTACCTGCCTCCCGCTCGAGCAAGCGACGACGCTCAAACCAGCAACGCCATTCCTGGAGCCTGGCCCTCAACGCCCTGGGAAACCAGACTGCTGCAGACCAGAAAGCCGGGATTCAGGCCTGGGAAGAGCAAGGCATCAGCGCTCTCAGCCTGGGGCAGCTCAGAAGGCTGAACCAGCCAGGATTTCCTGGGCACGACCCCAGCTGTGGTGATGGCGGACCCTTGCCATCAGAGCTGAGGCTTGCGCTGATCGGCGGGTCAATGAATGCATGGACCAGCCACCTCTGGATCAATGTCCTGCCGCTTAGCTCTGAATGCAGGCTGCTGATCTGCAGCCCTGAAGCACCTGCCGATGCTGCCTTGCACCTGCAAACACTCGAAGTTACAGCGCAAAACCCTGCACTACTTCTGCAACTCAGCAAAGTGAGCAGGGTGTTCGACCCCGATCCAGAGCAGGTCAGATTGTTGCGGCTTCTGGGCGTGAACGCGGAGACGCTTCCGACCATGTTGAACGGGCAAAGCGAAACTCAGGGGACCTGGCTCAAGCCAGGCAACAGCTCCCACGAAGCAGCAAGTCAACTGGGGCTGCCCAATCCTCAGGCCCTTGTGGCGAACGGCGGGCAGTGGTTGTGTCTGGGAGGCGGCGAACGTCAGGGCTGGGACAAGCTGCCCGCGAACCTGTTTCATTGTCCAGTTTTTCCCCCAGCACCTGCCCTTTCCGAACAACAGGCCTACACACTGGCTGGCTGGATCAGCGCATGTCTTTCTGCGGGCTTCAAGCTGATTCGGCTGGATCCTGACACCACCGAACAACCGCTTTGGAACTCTCTTGCAATTGCCTCATTCGAACAGCCGATCCATCCAGATGAACTGCTTGAGGAGCTGGCCTGGCGAGAAGCAGGACAGCCCGAGCCCGCAGAGATTCAGACACCGAAGCCAGCCGTCGATTTGATCTGGGAACAGAGCAACGGAATCTCCCCGGAAGTAGCGATCTGCATCAGCTCATACAACTATGCCAAGCGGCTACCTTCTGCGTTGCAAAGCTGTTTTTCGCAATCACTTCAAGACCTCGAACTAGTGATCGTCGACGATCACTCAACGGACAACAGCCTGAGCCGATGCCTGGAATGGCTTGAAAACCATGGACAGCGCTTTCGCCGGGTAAAGCTGCTGAAACATCGGGAGAACGCAGGACTGGCTGCTGCACGCAACACCGCCTTCAGCGCAGCAACAGCACCCTGGTGCTGGGTCCTGGATGCTGACAACCAGATCGACCCCAAAACCTGCGAGGTGTGTCTCCAACTGGCCAAGGCCAGTCCTGACACCACTGCCGTGGTTCATCCCCTGATTCGGATCCTGGATGACAACAGCATGCTGCTGGGTCTGACCGGCGGAGGCCATCCCTGGCAACGCGAACAACTCCGAGCTGGCAATGTGATTGACGCGATGGCACTGGTACGACGCTGCGCCTGGGAAGCAGTCGGCGGTTACAGCCACATCCTCGGAGGCTGGGAGGATTTCGATTTCTGGTGCAAGCTGATCGAGGCCGGTTGGCATGGCGTGCTGTACCCGCAACCCCTTGCCACCTACACCCAGCACGGCACATCGATGCTGCAGAGCCAGACCAATCAACGCCAACGCCAACTCAGCCGTCTGCTTCAGCATCGCCACCCATGGCTCCAACTCGCTTTTGCCGCTGAGAACAGCTGATGCCGCGCTTCAAGACCGTTCGTGCACTGATCAACTCACCGCTTGGTCGTCAGATCAAGCCTCTGGCTCGCTGGGGCTACGCCCGCCTGCTCACCAGTGTTGGCATGGAGGTGCAGAACGGCGGACAAGCCTTCAATCGCAGCCGACCGACCGCAATGGTCGTGAGCCACGAGGCCTCAGCCACAGGGGCTCCGGTCCTGGCTCTCAATCTGGTGCAACAACTCAGCCAGACTCACAACGTGGTGGTGCTGCTGCTGAGAGGCGGGCCGCTGCGCCACCAGTTCCAGGCCAACAGCACTGCATTGATCAAGGCCAAGCGGACATTTGTGAACCGCAAACTTGTCAGACGAGCAATGAAGGCAGCTTGTCCGCAGGGAAATCCTGAATTTGCACTGGTGAATTCGGTGGTCTCGGCACCCCTTCTGGAGCCGTTGCGCGGAGAGGGAATTGCCTGCCTGTGCCTGGTGCATGAATTCGTGACTTACATCAAACCGCTGGATGTCTTTGCAGAAGTGGGACTGTGGTCCTCGCGCGTGGTGTGTTCAACCCCACTGACCTGGAGCGATGTGCTCCGCCGTTGCAACCATCTCACTGATGTTCGACTAGCGGTACTCCCACAAGGCCGCTGCCAACTTCCTGCAGCTAGCCAAACCAGCAGCAAGAATGCTCTCAAACGGCCATCAAAGGTTGAAGCCAGAGATTTTCTGAACCAACTGCCGCAGGAGACACTGCTGGTGCTGGGGGCAGGAGCCGTCCAACCCCGCAAAGGAGTCGATCTATTCGTGGCGATGGCCGCTCAGATTGTCCAACAGGCTCCTGAACTCAATATGCGATTTGCCTGGATCGGCAGCGGTTATGAGCCTGAGCACGACTTCAGTGTGTCTGTCTGGCTGGAGGATCAGATCAGCCGCAGCGGCCTCAGTAACCATCTGGTGATGCTGGAGGAATCACAGGCTTACCAAGACCTGGTCAATCGCAGCAACCTCTTTGTCGTCAGCTCACGTCTGGATCCACTGCCAAATGTGGCGATCGACGCGATGCTGGCCGCAACCCCGGTGCTCTGCTTCCAAGAAGCCTGTGGCATCGCCAACCTGCTGGAACAGCAACCGCTCCTTCACTCAGCCGGCGTGGCTCCTTACTTCGACTACAACGTCATGGCCCGTAAAGCGGTGGCACTTCTGCGCTCCCCTGAACGGATGAAGCAGCTTGGTGCCCTTACCCGCGAACACGCCAGCCGCTGGTTCCACATGCCCTCCTACATCAAGGAGCTGATCAAGCTGGCTGGCATCAGCGGTACTGAAGTCCGGCAAGAGGAGTCCGACCTGAGGCTGCTGTTTGAACAGAAGCTGGTGAACGCCAACTTTGCATACCCGAATCAACGCCTCACGGATCTAGCCCTGCACCAGCGTTATCTGCTCAGCTGGCGCAGCAACATACGCGCACGCAAACCCTTTCCAGGTTTCCATCCTGGGATTTACAGGGAACGTCGGCTTGATCAGGATGCACGCCGCGACCCCCTCGCCCACTGGCATGAAAACGGACAACCCAAAGGCCCCTGGCTAGTTCCACCGATTCAACCCCGAGATGCGATCACACGCTTGCCGGAGTCCAGCGAAGTCGCCCTGCACATTCACGTGTTCTATCCGGAGTTGCTGGATCCCATCCTGGATCGCCTGCGCAAGAGCCGAGTGAAGCCGGATCTGTTTGTGAGCTTCAGCAATCCGACGCTCGAAGCACAAATCCGCCAAATCCTGAACAAGAATCAGCAGGAAGCCAGCCTTCACCCCGTGCCCAACCGTGGTCGCGACATCGGCCCCCTGCTGAGTGAACTGGGCCAACAGCTCGATCGCAATTACACGATCCACGGGCACCTGCACACCAAAAAAAGCGTGTTGATTGATGGCGGTACAGCCGAGCGTTGGCGTGATTTTCTTTTGGCCAACCTGCTCGGTGATGGCAAGCAACCCATGGCCGACATCATTCTCGCCGCCATCAACAGCGATCCCGATCTTGGCCTGGTATTTCCCGATGATCCCGGCTGCCTGGGCTGGACCGAAAACCGCGTTCATGCCGAAGCACTCGCCGAACGGCTGCAGATCAACAAGCTTCCACAAGCGATCAACTTTCCAGTCGGCACGATGTTCTGGGCACGGCAGGGAGCCTTAAGCAACCTCTACAACCTGGGCCTGAGCTGGGACGACTATCCCGAAGAACCCCTGGGTTATGACGGCACCATGCTGCATGCCATCGAGCGGCTGCTCCCTCAGATCTGCATGGCCAACGGCAAGCGCTATGCCGTGACACACGTGCCTGGGTTCAGTCGTTGAGACTGTCGCAAAGACGCTGAAGACCTTGCGCGACAGACACTCTGGGCGTCCAACCCAGAGCCTGCTTGGCTCGTGCAATGCAGAGAACGTTGGTGGGAACATCACATCCCCTTGAAGGCAGATACTCAACCTTCAGGGATCGCTGCAGCTGGGCCTCCAACAGACCAACGAGCTGGTTGAGGCTCAGACCCTGACCGGAGCCAATATTGAACAGATACTCATCCGATTGAGAGCGAGCCGCCATCAACAGGGCTTCGACCACATCAGACACATCCAGGAAATCGCGCACCGTTGTTCCATCACCCCAGATCTGCAAGGGGTCGCCTCTCAGGGCTCGGCCAAGGAACACGGGGACCACACCCTGCGTTGCATCCAGGCGCTGACGCGGGCCGAAAGGATTCGCCACCCTCAGCACCATGGCCTCGAGGCCGTGCAACTGGCGATAAAGAGCCACATATTTCTCGATTGCAAGCTTGGTGATGCCGTAGGAGCAGATGGGGTCTGTGGGATGGGTTTCTGGAATCGGCACTTGTTGCGGCACGCCATACACTGTTCCACCCGACGACACCATCACCAAGCGCTTCACATCGGTGAGACGTGCTGCTTCAAGCAAATTCAAGGATCCGAGCAGATTGACCTGCACATCCGCCTGTGGATCACGATTGGAGGTCTGGGGAAGACTCCCGCAAGCCAGATGAAACACAACCTGCGCACCCTCCAGTGTTTGCTGCAGAGCCAGACCATCTGCCAATGGCACGGAAGACAGCGTCAGATCGGGATGGACCTGCGCCTCCGCACTGATCAGACCTGGAAGCTGGCGCCCAAGGGCCTTGACCCTGTACCCCGCACGAAGCAGACCATCGACCAGATGGGAACCAATGAAGCCACTGGCACCGGTAACAACGGCCTGCATGCCTTAACGCCTTGTTAAGCGAGCGTAGATCTGTTCGAGCTGATCGCCGTAATCACCAATCGTTCGAGGTGCTCCTCCGCGATTCACCATGGCCGCTAAAACCTGTGGATCAGCAGCAAATTGACTGAGATAAGCAGCCAATGTTCGACTGTCGCCCGGCAGAAAAAGCATGGCATTCACACCGGAAACCACCTGATCTGCCATTCCATCAACATCTGAAAGCAACAGCGGCAGTCCGCTGGCCTTGGCTTGCGAAACAATCAAGGGTGCATTTTCTCGCCAAAGCGAAGGCACAACGAGAACATCGAGAGACGCCAACACCTCAAACACCTGCTCTGAAGCGAATACGCCTCCAAAACGAGCCTGAGGCAGTGCATCAGCCTGACGCTGCAAGCTTTGCCAATAGTCATGATCATCTGCGGGATTGCCATAGAGAACGGCTTCCCAAGACTGATGCACACCCATCAAGGCCAAGGCCTCTAGCAACACATGGGCACCCTTGGCCGGATTGAAACTGCCAACAAAACCCACACGCAGTGGTCGCTGCTCAGGCCCGGGCCAGGCCAGCCGCATTGGCAACCGCTCAAGCCCTTGTAGAGAAATGCCATAAGGACACAAGGCGAAATGGTGGGTCGAGACGCCCATGTCTTCAAACGTGCTCCACATCAATTGGGAGGGGACCAGCACCTGCTCAAATCGCTCAAACGCTTGGGCCATGAACAAAGGCCGACGCTTGAGTGCAGAGAACGGACTGCGGGGAATCAATGACAGCAAGGGGTTGAACCATCGCCAGAGCCAAAGCAAGATCAAGGCCAGCGGAGCACTGAAGCGCCGGGCGAGGTAGTTGTCAGGAAACTGCAGTTGGCCAGAGGGACAGACCATCCAGTAATCAGTCAGGCTTGCCAACACGGGCACATGGCAACGCTGGGCAGCCTCAACAAGAGTGAGGGTATGCCGACGCAGATGAAACACATGCAACAGATCGGGCTGCAGATCCCGAAACAAGGCAACGAAGCCAGATTCCAGTTCAGGCCTCCAATAACTCTGCAGAACTCCCCCCCAAAAAGGAGAAGCCTCAGGAGGTGGGTTCAAACGGATCAGCTCAAGCCCTTCCCACTGCTCGTGCCTCCAAGTTGGGAGACCATCCTCATGAGGACCAGCGGTGAGAATCCAGACATCATGGCCGCGTCTCTGCAACTCTTCTGCCGTTCTCCTCGTGAGCGTTTCCGTGCCGGCACAGAAATCAGGAAAAAACTGATGGACAGCAAGGAGGATTCGCATCAAGACAGCTCATGTCGTGATGGCCTGGAGCACAGCAAAGCCGCATAAAAACCTGCTGTACGCCACCAGCCATGCTTGCGCAAACCAAGCTTTAAAGCAGTCGAGCAACGGACCCAAGCCGACGCACTCCACAGCCTTTCAAATCGTGTTGCGCTCTCTGGCGGACCAAACCGTGCCAAACAGGCCCGGAGCTGTAACAAACCAGGACTAATCAATCGCTGAGCAGCAAGGTCGGGACGGACGACATCAACACCCAGAAGGCGTTGGATCAACTGATGACGCCAACCACGTGCTCCCACCACATTCGCCTGATGCTGTCGGTAACTGGAGCAGGGTTTAGGCAAATAGGCCAAACCGCCCGCCTGGGCTGCCACAAGAGCTAACCACCAATCATGGAGAACCACTTCATCCGGAAATGGTAGGGATCGCTCAACAACCGATCGGTTTACCAACAGCGCACAACCGGTCGCCACATTCTGCAGTCCGACTTCAAACAAACCATCACGTTGTGGATCAAGACCCTGGCAACAATGAAAGGAAGGGTGAATCTGATGACCCTCAGCGTCAATCAGACGCAGATCGGCATGAACGAGAAGAGGCTTCTCAGCACCAAACCGATGCTCTAAAACATTCATCTGCGTTAGCAATCGCTCAGCTTTGTCGACATCCCAAACATCATCTTGATCAGACAACATCACGTAAGAGGCGACACTTTCTCGAAGAAGTTGTTCGAAATTGCGACAACTGCCCAACCGCTCAGAACCATTGCAATCCAAAAGCTCAAGCGGAACTGGACTCTGTTTTTGCCAATCACGCAAACATTTCAACGTCTGATCTGAAGAACCATCATCAGCAACCAACAAACGGCTAGGCAAAACTGTCTGCGCGAGAATGGATGCTATCTGATGATCGAGGAATCTTTCACCATTGCAAGTGGCCATCACGACCTCATAATTTTTCACCAGAACTTCCAACCCCACTTACAAAAATAGATCCAGGCACTCTGAAAATTAACAAGCATCAATCTGAGATTTTTGTAGTTTCCACGTCCCCAGGAATGTGTCACTGAGGCGCCAGAAAAATGCTGGCAACGACCCAACGAGGACATCTCTCGCGTTAAATCAGCATCTTCCAGATAAAGGAAAAAATGCTCATCAAAACCACCAACCTCTAAAAAAGGGTTGGATTGCATCAGCATGCAGCAGCCGCTCAAATAAGGAACATCAAATTGATCGTCATAAGAATAATCAGCCATGACGTACCACCGGTCATAACGCCTCAACCAGCCGGGTTTAATCCAATTAGGAATGAATCGCCGACTCAATAAACCTAAAACAGTGGGATTTCTCTTGCAGAGCTTTTGTTCATTGCCTGACGGGTCAAGGATCCGAGGCGCAACGAGGACCACATCAGGATTTTGATCCATCCAGGACATCATCATTACGAAAGTGCCATCATTCCACTGAATATCAGTATTAAGAACACCTAAGTACTCAGGAATGTTTGGCAAAGTTTTGACCAAACGATTTACTGCTGTTCCATAGCCCGGATTATCTGAATTACACAACCAATGATCTGCATTTTGAGCCAGGAGATCAACGGGTTCTCCTGGGCGGTAATCATTCACCACAACGGCATAACCAATCGTCGCAGGCAAGGCTCTCAAACATTTAGCCAAACAATGAACTTCCTGCTCAGAAGGATGGAATGCCACCAAAAGCAGAATCAAAGAGCGCGGTGGCGTACCAGTTGCACTCATAAACCCGAAACAGAACTTTGATCGGCAGTACCGATCCGCTCACCTTCATAACCTGCTTGATCTCGGACCTTTTGGCACCAATCAAGATTGTGCAAATACCACTCCACGGTGGCCTTTAGGCCTTCTTCAAAACTATGCTTTGGTTTCCAGCCGAGTTCACTCGATATTTTGTTGGCATCAATGGCATATCTGCGATCGTGGCCTGGGCGATCTGAAACGCGCTTAATCAAATGTGCATAAGGTTCATCCTGAGGTCTCAGTCGATCAAGAATTGAGCAGATCGTTTCAACTACATCGCGATTACTTCGCTCACTCGCAGAGCCATGATCGCCAGCACCTCCGACACAGTAATGACCACCGATTCGCCCACGCGTTGCTGCCAATAACAGCGCATCAACATGGTCTTCAACATACAACCAATCGCGGATATTCAGACCATCTCCATAAAGAGGAATGGACTCACCTGCAATGGCCTTGAGAATGACAACGGGAATCAACTTCTCTGGAAACTGCCAAGGACCGTAATTATTGGAGCAATTCGTGAGAACGACGGGCAAACCAAAAGTGTGATACCAGGCATTGACGAGGTGATCACTAGCCGCCTTACTCGCAGAATACGGACTGCGAGGATCATAAGCAGTGGTTTCAGAAAAGCGTCCCTGATCTCCCAGCGAACCAAACACTTCGTCCGTACTGATGTGATGGAAGCGAAAACGATCACGACGATGCGGCGCCAGCTGCTCCCAGTGACGACGCACAGACTGAAGCAAATGAAAAGTCCCAAGGATATTGCTTTCAATGAAAACCCCTGGGCCGTCGATTGAACGATCGACATGACTTTCTGCAGCAAGATGCATCACTAGATCCGGATCCGCGATTCGGACCGCTTCCTCCGTGGCCTCAGCACTTGCTAGATCCATCCTAAGTAAATGGTGGTTGGGATGGTCACCGATGCTTGTGAGGTCACTGGCATAACCAATTTTGTCCAGATTGAAGACCTGCACATCTGAGTGATGCAATAACCTGCGCACAACGGAGCTCCCAATAAATCCAGCTCCCCCGGTCACCAACAAGCGGGAATCAGCTGGCAGGGGAAAAGACATCACAATTCAAATTCTATTGGAAGGATAAACCCCAAACGCCCAAATAGGCCTGCCACTAAACAAGCCAGAATTTTTTCCCAAATACCGATCAAACGTCGTTCCAATGAACGGCCGAAAAGAACACCTCCCTCCGCTTAAGCGTGATAATTAAAGCCAACAATCTGCAAAGCAAAAAGAAAAGTGTCATTTGCGCCGACCCAAACCTTATCCTACACATTTATATCTGATGGAAAAGCAAATCGATAATCCAAGCTGGATCGAGCATGATAACTTGGATGAAATTTATCACAATAAACTCACACATGCGAGAGTAATCGAAACTAAGCACGATTCAAATCAGAAGAGACCCAAAGGATTGACGAACATAAGCCCACTCAAAAAAATGACTGTTCGCTTAGGCCAACTCTATAAAAGCAGATAAAATATCAGATTTGTTGGAAAGCAAATGACATCCTTCTTCTAACTTCCCAGTGAGCCTTCGGGGCATTTGAGCAACTCTTGTTGCATCGCGATTTCGGACCTAGTTGCCAGTACACTCAAACCGCAGATGTTGTTGGTTGTTCTGAATCGACCCTCCACCGAAGAGCGGAAGAATGGAATTGGATATAGCACCCTGCTGGCTATGACTCTGTAATGCCTCAAAAGGACTGAGAAACGCGAAGCGAGGCCAAATTTGATTGTTACGAGCGTCAGCTTAAGGGGTTCCGCCGGGAGCAGCTCACACACACTTGCGCCAATTAGGATCGAGCAAAAGCTGAAGCGACACCAACTATAATCGAACGCATCCACAGGCGTCGCCTGGGAGCCTGCATCGTCCTCCAAGAGCGATAGCTCCCTACAATGTATAGAATTGAAGGTGACATGAACATCCGGGCGAGGTCCCTCGAAGTGTCGGGACTGCTTGAAGATCTTTCTATCTAGCAAAAACTTACGGGCGACGGATTGAAGCGGCATGACTCGTCGTTGGACTGGTAGCGCTGGCTCTTCCAAAAAATGCTAATGTAATCTTTAAATCTGAAAGATGAATAACATTGTTCGCCAAGGCTAGATAAGTTTTTATGATAATTCAAAATTTGCTTTAATGTGGTGAGCAAAATCAATAGATATGTTGAGCCGAAGGAGCTGATCTCTTTATTTCCCCATTGCTTATTGAAACCTGATTACTGTGGGCATAAGTTAAGGCAAGGCTTGAATTGTTTAAGAAGTTTCTGATCTCCCTGGTGTGCAGCTCTAAACCACCAGTAAAATACCTTTTAAAAGATGATTGATGACATGACAGATTTGATCACAATTCAAGAGCTCTCAGCTGCTGGTCGCAATCAGGAATGTCTACAGGCTTGCCAAAATGCCTTGCAGACCAACCCAGAAGTCTATTATGCCTACAAATATGCAGGCAAGTCCTTACTCGCTTTAGGGCAATTCGAAAAAGCACAGCAATACCTAGTAAAAGCTCATCAACTCGATGGGAGCGATCCAGAAATAGTCAAAGATATTGGTAATATATTTTTGAATCTTAGCGATACTGCTGCTGCCCTTGAATGGTACGAAAAAGCTCTAGAAATTAATAATAATTATGCTCCTGCCATTAATAATATTGCCAGCCTCAAGCGGCAATCAGGCAACACCCAAGAAGCAATCAATCTATTCAAGCGAGCCATTCATGCAGACTCAAAACTGATCCAAGCATACGTGGGCGTAGCAGCGAGTTTTCTGGCAATAGGTGATATTGATCAAGCTGAATCATTCGCACATCAAGCCCTCGCAATTAACGAAAACACCCCTGGAATCAATGAAATCCTCGGTATTATCTTTCAAAATAAAAACAAGCCCGATCAAGCCGTTGAGTTCTATCAGAAGGAATTAGGAATCAATCCCAAAGCTGACAACTCATTTCTCAATTTAGGACTTTTGCTCCTGCAAAAAGGACAGGCTGCAGATGCGGCGAAATCACTATCAAAGGCTTCAGCTCTAGCGCCAAGCGAGCAATGTTCGCTTCTTTTGGCGCAGGCCTATCAAAACCTCGGGCAATTCAAAGAAGCAATCGTCGAGTACAGAAAGTTGGATATTGACCAATCTAAAAACAAGATTATTCCATTCAATCTTGGGCTCTGTTTGCTCAACACTGGTAACAATATTGACGCTGTAGAAGCGTTTAAGATTGTCATTCAGCTTGATGAGTCGTTCATTCCCGCATGGACCAGTATTGGGAATGCTCTGATGAATGAAGGGAGGCAACAAGAAGCTCTGCCTGCAATACATAAAGCTCTTGCATTAGACCCTAATATACAAGGTGCCTACCTGAGCCTAGGCGGGATCTATAAAAATCTCGGTCAGCTCGATCAAGCCCTATCAGCAACCCTAAAGTCCTTAGAGCTCCAGCCTGATAACCCTGATGCATACAGCAACCTGGGCGGGATCTATTTAGATCTTGGGCGGCTCGATCAAGCACTTTCCTCAACGCTGAAGTCCTTAGAGCTCAAGCCTGATAACCCAGGTGCCTATCTGAACCTGGGTGGGATCTACAAAGAGCTCGGACAGCTCGATCAAGCACTTGCAGCAACGCTGAAGTCCTTAGAGCTCAAGCCTGATAACCCAGGTGCCTATCTGAACCTGGGTGGGATCTACAAAGAGCTCGGACAGCTCGATCAAGCACTTGCCTCAACACTGAAGACCCTAGAGATCGAGCCTGATAACCCCGATGCCCACATCAACCTGGGCGGGATCTACAAAACGCTCGGCCAGCTCGATCAAGCACTTGCAGCAACTCTGAGGTCCTTAGAGCTCAAGCCTGATAATCAAAGTGCCTATCTGAACCTGGGTGGGATCTACCAAGAGCTCGGACAGCTCGATCAAGCACTTACCTCAACACTGAAGACCCTAGAGATCAAGCCTGATAACCCCGATGCACACATCAACCTGGGCGGGATCTATTTAGATCTTGGGCAGCTCGATCAAGCACTTACCTCAACACTGAAGACCCTAGAGATCAAGCCTGATAACCCCGATGCACACATCAACCTGGGCGGGATCTATTTAGATCTTGGGCAGCTCGATCAAGCACTTACCTCAACACTGAAGACCCTAGAGATCAAGCCTGATAACCCCGATGCACACAGGAACCTGGGCGTGATCTACCAAGAGCTCGGGCAGCTCGATCAAGCACTTGCCTCAACACTGAAGTCCTTAGAGCTCAAGCCTGATAACCCCGATGCACACAGGAACCTGGGCGGGATCTACCAAGAGCTCGGACAGCTCGATCAAGCACTTGCCTCAACACTGAAGTCCTTAGAGCTCCAGCCTGATAACCCCATTACACACAAGAATATGGGTATAATTTTATTAGAAAAAGGGGAAGAAAAAGATGCAATAAATTGCTTCGAAAAAGCAGCACAACTTAAGCCAAGCGTTCCCAACTTATGCATGTCCAAATTACACTTTCCACGGATTGCCATGAGCAGCTGGGAAATAAAAGAACAAAGAAATAACTATCTGTCACACATAAAAAAAATTTTTCGAGAGAGAAATGTAAAGGAATCGGACAAGAACTTCATAGACTTATCCTTATTCATGTTAACCTATCAAAATGGCAAAGATGACAAGGAGCTACTTCAGGAAATCGGCAAAATAGTACATCCGTGGCTAGAGGTAAAATCTAAAAATGAAACATCGGCAGTCGCAGACTTCAGAGAAACAGATTCAAAAGCCAACCAAAAAAGGAGAATAGGGTTTTACTTTGACAATCCACATAAAGGTCATGTGATATTTCAGCACTACTTCAATTTGGTCAAGAGCATCAATAAAGAGAACATTGATGTAGCGCTTATAAAAGGTCCCTTGGCATCCAGCAAAAGCAGTAAAGAGCTAGAGAACTACGTCTCGAGGACCATACAACTTCCAAATAATCTAAGAAGATCGGTAGAAATGATCATAAAACTAAAATTAGATGTTCTCATATATACGGAAATTCATTCATCTCATGCACCTTACTGTTTGGCACATAACAGATTAGCAAAAGTGCAAATGGTACTACCAGGAAATTCAATAACAACCGGCATTAAAACAGTCGATTACTTCATATCCAGCAAATACACTGAAACAAATGCTTCAGAAGAAAATTACACAGAAAGACTGATTAAAATTAACGGAATACCCACTGGCATAGAAATTAAAAGTCACAAAGTTCGCAAAGACATTTGCGATATCTATGGGATACCCAAAGATGTAAACTTAGTGAGCTTATTGCATAATCCAGCAAAATTTCATCCAGACTGGGATGAAATACTAGAGGAAGTGGCGCAAAAATGCTATAACACGACTTTTCTAGTCCTAGACTTTAGTGAGCGGTCTTCCAGCTTGCTGTCAGAAAGATGGGAAAAATATGCACCAACACTTTTAGAAAAATCTAAATTCATGAAACCAATGCCAAAAGTCGATTATTTGAGCTTGATCTCATTCTGTGACGCGTTGCTTGACCCGTTACATCGAGGATGTGGGACTACTGCCTACGAGGCTTTGGCGAAGGGGATTCCAATCGTCACAAAACCAGGATTGCTTGCAAGAAGCAGGTTAGTATATGGTTTATACCAAATAATGAACATAAAAGATGCTCCGATTGCGTATTCGAACTCAGATTACATAGCATTATGCATTGAAATAACATCGAACAAAAATAAGTTGTTGCATCTTAAATCTCAAATCAAAAGCAAATTTCACAAAATAATATCTTCCAATTTCAGAGCCACCGAAGAATTGGCAAACTTATTGTCTGAAATCTAAATCAATGACCGATTACAACTTTTTTGATCACGACACGTACGCAAGATCTCGACCCAAGGAAGATTTTTGGGGGCAAATAAAACGCACAGTGCGGGGAGAACCTGCTGATGAAAACCAAATAAAATTCATAACAAAAGCAATCACAAATGGGCTTAAACTAGAACGAAATGATAACATTATCGATTTTTGTTGTGGGAATGGAGCATTGTCATCGAGATTGAAAAATAGTGTATCCAAACTGAAAGGGATTGACAACTCGGAGTATCTCATCTCTATTGCAAAAGAGTTTTTTGAAGAATCACCAGATATCAGTTTTATGCATTCAGAGATTATTGATTTTTTGAATTCTTCTACACCTACGGAAGCCTCCAAATATAGCAAGTCACTATGTTACGGATCTTTTTCGTACTTAGAGCAAACCATAATAGACAACATACTAGATCAGTTTAATCTAAAATTTAAAGCAATAAGCCGTTTTTATATCGGAAATATACCTGACAGATCGAGGGCAGATGTATTTTTCAAAGATTCAATACCACAAAATGCAGATCTCGCGTCTTGTAAAAGTGTAATAGGCAAATGGTGGACGAAGTCAGAAATAAGAGCTCTTTCAGAGAAATATAACTGGGAAGCTACTATTATCGATATGCCTGAGGCGTTCTACGCCAGTGCGTATCGTTTTGATGTTATACTTTCAAGAGATGTGTAAAATATAGAATATGACAATTAAAAAGAAAACTATAGGTACATCAAGTCTTGCCAAGCCAAGCTTGGATGCGTTTCTGCATTATTCAAATCTGTTTATCGAAGAAGGCCAGTATTCAAACAATGGTCCCTGCGTTAAATTGCTAGAAAAAAGACTGGCACGATTTCACAAATGCAAATACTGCATCACATTCTCGAATGGTTTTTGGGGCCTAGTATTAGCCCTAGACTGCCTTAAACTAGCCAATAGAAATGAAGTATTGATTCCATCCCTAACATATAGAAGGATGGCAGATTTGGTTACTTGGGCAGAGCTGAAACCAGTATATTACGACATCGACCCCAATACGCTTACAGCGAAAAAACAGCACATAGAAGAAAAATTAACTCAAAATACAGCTGCAGTTCTTGGGGTGCAACCAATAGTTAATTGTTTCCCAACATATGCCATAAAGCAGTTATGTGAAAATCATAAAATTCCTTTTATCATGGATAGTGTAGAGTCTGCATATGAAATGAACAACGGTTCTAAAGTAGGAGCACAGGCAACCGTAGAAGTGTTTTCAATGCATGCCAGTAAATTACTTAATGGCGGTGAAGGTGGATATGCAACAACTAATGAAGAATACATATATAAGAAGCTATCTTCCCTTAGAGGATTTGGGTTTGAAGGACCAGATAACCTTAAATATGAAAATGGTATAAATGCTAAATTAAACGAGGTGCACGCAGCCTTGGCTTTGGCAAATTTAGATTCAATAGAAAGTCTTGTCAGACATAATCGGAGGATATATCAGAGCTACAAGAACGAACTGTTTGATATTCCAGGTATCGAATTAATCTATTTCAATGAATCCGAAAAAACAAGTTATAAAAACATAGTTGTGAAAATAAATACTTCTTTTCCCTTGTCTAGAGACCAGCTGGAAGAATATCTCAATCAAAATTCATTTCTTGCAAGGTCTTACTACTCACCACCTCTTCATATTCAAAATAAGACCGATGTAAAACTACCCAATACAGAATCTTGCTCACTCAATCATCTCATATTACCCTCAGGATATCAATGCACAACAAAGGATGTAGCAGACATCTGTAAGCTTATTAGAAGCTTGAAATAAACAATGTCAATAAACAAACCTGCAATTATCGGTGGAGATCCAGAATTCAGAACAAAACTTCCAGTAGGACAGCTATATTTCCCTACAAAACAGGAATATATTCTGGCAATGAAAGGAATTTTTGAACGTGAATACTATACAAATAGTGGCCCATTATTGGTCGAGTTTGAAAGAAAACTGGCCTCATATTTTGAGGTTGAAGAGGTCATCGCAGTGACAAATAATACTTTGGGATTAATAATGACGGCTGAAGCGCTTGACCTTAAAGGTAGTGTTATTTTACCTGCTCTGACATTCGTAGCATCAGCTCTAAGCATCAAGCGATGTTCCTTAACACCAGTATTTTGCGATATAGACAAAAAAAGTATTTTCCCATCTCCGCAAGAATTGGAAAATGCATATCGCCCTGACACTTCTGCGGTACTAGGGGTAAATCTATGGGGTGGCTGTGCACCAATAAAAGAAACAGAGCAGTGGGCAAAAAATAAAAAAATCAAAGTGTATTGGGATTCAGCACAAGCAGTAGGATGCGAGGTCAAAGAGAAAAAAATAGGGGGTAACGGAGAAGCAGAGGTTTTCAGCTTTCACGCTACAAAAATATTAAGCACAACTGAGGGCGGGTGTATAACGACCAATAACAAAGATTTGGCACATAAGCTTAGAAATATTCGCTCCAGTTATGGTGTGAGAAAAAAAACAAACGTACTTAGAACGACCAACGCACGTATGTCTGAAATGCAAGCGGCAATAGGCATCATCTCTCTGGAGCATCTAGAAGAGTATATAGAAAATAATTTATCACTCCGAACTATCTATAAAATGCTAATTGATTCAATCCCAGGGATAGAATTGATGGGTGAAACTGGGGTTAGCAAATCCAATCATCAAAGCATAGTTATACTTGTCGACGAGGAAAGGTATGGAATCTCAAGGAATTTAGTTGTTAAAGCCCTTAATGCAGAGGGTGTTTTGGCTCGTAGATACTTTCTACCATCGCTGCACAAGCTAAGCCAGTTCACTGGCGAAAAAGCCATTAACTTGCCAAACACTGAATATTTTCAAAGTAGAAACATTGTAATGCCACTAGGAGCGCGAACCAGCCAAGAGAATATATTCCAAATATGTGAATTATTAACCAAATTTAGACAGCATACAGAGGCCATAAAAAGACATGGGTAAGTTAAATGGATACTGTGGAATAATGCAACCATATTTTTTCCCGTACTGGGGACATTTCTCTCTGATTGCATATACAGGTAAGTGGGTAATTTTTGATGAATGTCAATATAAACCTAAAAGCTGGATGAACAGAAATCGCATTCTTCACCCAAGCAAGGGTTGGCAATACCTTACTGTGCCTCTTGCAAATTCATCCCGCAATATTAAAGCAAAAGACGCAAAACTAATTAATCCCAAGCAAACAAAAGATACAATAATCAGAAAACTTGAACATTACAAAAAGGAGGCGAATAACTTTTCTGTTGTTATCGATCTCATTGATGAGGCATTTAAGAATATTGACCCTGAATATTCACTTACTTCGTTATGCCGAGCATCAATTGCGCTGACATGTGAGTATCTAGGAATATTGTTTAATTCACAGCTTAGTTCAGAGCTCAAACTTTGTTATCCTGCAAATATGAATGCAGGGAGATGGGCTCCTTTTATCGCACAAAGTGTACATGCGACAGGCTATCTAAACCCCATCAGCGGTGCATCGTTGTTTGAAGATTCAGAGTTCAAGAAGAGAAATCTGGAATTAAAATTTCTTCGTACCGAAACAGCAGAATATAGTCAAGGCAATTACGAAAAACACATAAACTTGTCTATACTTGATACTCTTATGTGGCTTCCAGTCAACGAAATACGAGATATCATTATTAAAAATGTGTGTATAATAGACGGTGATCGATACCTTCAAGAACTCTCGGAGGAAACAAAAGCAGCTGAGAGCTAAAGACCGATCAAGTCAGTAACATACAAATCTAAGTGCTGTTCGCTCAGCACTCCAAACAATTCCCTGTGCATGCACTGCATCTGATCACTGAGCAGCTGACTACAACGAAGAAGAGTATCGATTTGGCGCTGCTTATGTTTTCAACCCAAAGACTGACTAATGCTCTCACTAAGCGGCTCCGCAAGTCGCTTTTTTCTGAAGTGCTGGATCTACTCGGATTAACACTGCCCGACCACCGCCACACAATTGAAAACGGCAATCAACCGTTGAAAACACAACTGCAGACTCTCGGCACACCGAAGCTTGCCCACGACAACAAGCTGCACAACAAGTTCGCTTCTATCAGCAGCAAAACAGACATCACGGCATTTTTAACTGATCTCCGACGGCAGCCCACACCAACGACCAAATGCTGTTGATGATTCAGTCCCCCCAAGCTTACAGCTCAGTTCACCCAAGAGATGGATCGAATGGGCGCAGTGCTGAACTGGTAATCACAGCACAGTTTCGTCACAAGCTGGAGAGGCCGCGACTCAAATTCGGAAGAGGAGTGGAAAAACCTGAAAAAGCCTGTACACAACTTCAAATACTCAAAATGTCCCGTGGCAAATGACAAGCTTTGGCAAGCATCAAATGCATCGAAAGATCAAACACCAAACAAGCTTATCAAATATTAAAGAACAATTTTATCACTACTTGCATGGCAAAAGCAAGTCCTTAAAAAGACAAAGACTCTGCCAAACAAAACAATGACGGCACACCAGGCAAATAGTTTTGCTCTAGGTCTCCTGGCAACAGTTGAAAAAGCGGTCGGCAATCATGCAATAGCCTCACACCTTTTTTAAAGAATCAAATAGTTACTGATGAGCTTAATTATCTAAAAGTAGATAAAATATCAGAAGATTTGGGAATATCAGTGGCGAATATTCAGCTCAAGCCCATAGGAGACCTGCAACTGAAGATAGTCAGCATCCGTTTTCCAAAAGCTGGATTAAATAATTGCCATAACCACTCTTTTTCAAAGGTTCAGCCAAAGCCCGTAGCTGATCATCAGAAATCCAGCCATGCCTCCAGGCCACCTCTTCAGGGCAGCCCACTTTCAAACTCTGTCGATGCTCAAGTGTGCGGATATAACTAGAGGCTTCATGCAAAGAATCACAGGTTCCAGTATCCAACCAGGCCATGCCTCGACCCATTAGCTCAACCTTGAGCAAACCATCCTTGAGATAATCGCGGTTGAGGTCAGTGATCTCTAGTTCACCACGGGCAGAGGGTTTGACCTTTTTGGCACGATCAACAACAGTACTGTCGTAAAAATAGAGCCCTGTTACCGCATATCGAGACTTGGGTCGATCTGGCTTTTCCTCAATGCTGATAACACGTCCATCAGCAGAAAAATCAACCACTCCATAGCGCTCAGGGTCTCTCACCGGATAAGCAAAAACCGTGGCTCCCTGATCATCTAAATCAGAAGGCACAAGATCCTGGCCGTGGAAAAGGTTATCCCCGAGCACCAATGCTGCTGGATGACCGTCCAAAAAATCAGCACCAATCAAGAAAGCCTGAGCCAAACCGTCCGGATCGGGCTGGACCGCATAGCTCAACTGCATGCCCCACTGACGCCCATCACCAAGCAAGCGCTGAAATGCCGCTTGATCTGAAGGGGTCGTGATTATCAACACGTCCCTGATCTCTGCCAGCATCAACGTGCTCAATGGGTAATACACCATGGGCTTGTCGTAGACCGGCAATAACTGCTTACTGACGGCCTTCGTAATCGGATGCAACCTGGTGCCGCTACCACCCGCAAGAATGATGCCTTTTCGAGACCGAGCCAACTCATGCATCCTGTCTGCATGAATACTGCCACAACGACAACCACATGGAAGCCAGAAACAAATCAGTGGATCGATTGGAAAGTTAATGACACACACTTTTTATGCGTCAGAGAAGTGAGCCAACAATGCTCTCAAAACTATTGAAGGCCAAGACAAACCTGCGCTTAATTCTGATGCATGGAACCAACTCGTGTTCCATCACTCATATCAAGAGTTGCTCAAAGGCAACGTGTAGGCACTGAATCTGAAATCACGTTGCACATCAAGTTCTCGCATCATTTAAAACTGAAAGAATGGCCGGGCAGCCACAAGTCGAAGAACTCAATCTATGAGTCCAAGACTATCCAATCAATCAGTCAAGAATTAAGTCAAACCTGCTGGACCAGAGAAGACAATGGAATCATAGATCCATCAACATTTTGCAAGCTCAGAGAACCAAAATCAGCAGAAACTTGCAAATCAGACCCTACTTGACGAATCCTGAACTCGGATCCTGGAGCAATCAGCACACGATCTCCAGAGAAAAAATCAAAATCTGTCACCACATCGAAACCCTCAGACAGAACAAATGCATCCGCACCATCACCGCCTGAAAGCCAATCATTGCCTGATCCACCATTCAACCAATCATTGCCCATACCACCATGAATAAGATCATCACCCAACTGGCCATCAAGGCGATCATCTCCCTGATCACCATTGATCCAGTTATCACCATCACCAACAAATAAAGCATCAACGCCTAAACCACCGCTCACTTTGTCATCTCCGTCCTTGGAGCGAATCATGTCGCCACCCGAACCGCCAAGAAAGGCCTCTGAATAATCGCCTCCTTCTCGAACTTCTCCCAAGCTTGATAATTGCTGCTGCTCAGGCCCCCAAATGGCTGTCAGTGCATTGAGGTCATTGGCAGTAAAGAAATCGGGCCATCGCCCAAACAATGGAGATCGATAAGCCATCACAGTTTCTTCTGGATAGTTACTACTCCATGGATCTGTAATCCCTTTCGTAACATCACCATCTGAAGAATCGAAGGCATGCTCCAATCCCAGGGCGTGGCCGAGTTCGTGAAGAAACACATAACGACGATATGCTTCATCATCTTGGAGTGGGAGGTAATTAACGAATAACTCCCAACCTCGGCCGGATGAGACCGCCAAACCAAGTGTTGTTTCTTGATCGCCTAAATCAATGCCAGTGTCGTAAAAAAGATCAATATCAGCGGCTGCGGCACGATCGACAACACGGAAATCCAGATCAATGACCGCATCAAGCCTTGTAATCACCGAGCGAACAAATTCTTGATCGACCAAAGGAATGGGCAAAGACTGAATTACTTGCCCACCAAGAGTTCCGCCCGAGACACTGACAGCGCCGCCCGCAGACTGCATGTAGAAATCAAGAAAGCCATCGTTTGCGACTGCCCGGCGAGTGATCCTGGCACTCAACTCATCGATTAACTGTGCAGGAGCAATCGAAAGCCCACTCAAAAGACTAAGATCAGCTGATTGAGAGGGAACTGCCTGATCCCCTAATAGCTGATGCTGATGGAAATAACTTGACACGAAGATTTATATATAAAGTTCCACTAACTTGAACCTAGCCCAACAATTTCAGCAGGATGTAACCCAAATATGATTGAAAACTGAGAATCGTCTGAGCGATCAGCGCCCTCCTGCTTTGAGAACCGTCTTAATCGTGCGGAACAGGATCACAAGATCTAGCCAGGTGCTGAAGTTCAAAAGGTAATAGAGGTCATAGGACAGTTTGAGATCAGAGTCTTCAACACTGCTGGCATAGGGAGCACAGACCTGAGCCCAACCACTCAACCCCGGTCGCATCCAATGGCGCTTTCGGTAATGCGGGATTTGTCGTTCGAGCTCCTGCTCCATTTCTGGTCGCTCAGGTCGCGGACCGATCAGACTCATCTCTCCCTTAAGCACATTGATCAGTTGAGGCAGTTCATCAATGCGAAACCGTCTCAACCAAACACCCACTGATGTAATCCGATGGTCTCCGGGCTTGGTCCACGACGGCGGATCGTGACTGGGCTGAACGGTCATTGTGCGCAACTTGATCACCCAGAAAGGGCGACCCAACCAGCCACTACGCTGCTGCGTGTAAAACACTGGCCCCTGATCTTCAATCCAGATCAACAGTGCGGAGATCGCAACGACAGGAAATGTGATCAGCAGCAGGGCTGCTGCCACAAGCAGGTCGGCCATGCGTTTGAGCTGGGCCTGCACGCTGAAGGTGGCAGCCCAGGGCAGGTCGTCATAAGCCAGACCGTCTTGGCCGATAAAGGCTGGAGGCAAACGCTCCTGCTGCTGTTGAAACAAGCTGAGCAGAGACAACATCCGAATGTCACGGGGATCACTGGTCTCGGAGCACTCCAGTAACGGAAGCAATTCAGCGTGCTGACGCAGCGCTGGAGTGATCGCAAGCAGCAAAGGCTCGTCCATTCGCTTCATCCTTTCGAGTAACACTTCAGGCTGCATAGGCCAGAGTCTCTGCCGCTCTGCCACGCGTTTCCAAGCCCGCATGACTTGCGGGATTTCATCGGGCTCCGCCAACAAAAACAAACGAGGTGATTCCGGTAACAACAATCCACGGCGCATCGCCAACCGAACCGCAAACGCCCAGCCACTGACCCCGGTCATCCACAGGAATTGCACCCTCCGGTGCACGAGCCAGACCTCAACACTAGGGTTCAAAAGCCATCGAACCATGGCAACAACCATCAGTGTCGCTGCAGCAGTGAGCAGCAAACGTTGCAACAAAACCAGCAATGTCAGCCTGCGCCAGCGCAACACGGTGTAGCTGCCAAACAACCATCCCAGGGCTGGATAGAGCAACACCATGAACAGCAACCAGCCTGTCTGGCTGAGCAACGTGATGCCATCACTCGGCAACCCCGCCAGGCGTGGGAACAGCATCACCAGCGCCAGAATCAGCAGCTGCCCGATCCAGTCGAACATCACAGCACGCAAGAGCAGCGTGCGGGGATCATTCATTGAGGTCGCCCAGCACGTCATCAAGCATGGATTGCCAATGGCGGGGGGTCACTCCCAGGCGTTCGTGAGTCGACGTGCAATCGAGCAAGGAATAAGCAGGCCGATGGGCTGGGGTGGGGTAATCAATGGTCCGAATCGGCTTCACCTCAGCAGCCGCCGAGATCAGACCCCGTGCTGCGGCTCGAACCCCAATCGCAACAGCAAAGTCAAACCACGTGGCAGCACCCGCATCACTCCAATGCAGAACTCCTGCGACCTGCCGGGCGATGACAGTCCAGCAGGTCTGGGCCAGGCCAAAGGTGGCGGTAGGACAGCCCACCTGATCAGCAACAACCCGAAGCGGTTCCTTGGCTTCTGACTTCAGCTGGTGCAAACGCAACATCGTCAGCAAAAAATTGCCTCCCACCGGGCCATACACCCAACTGGTCCGCAAAATCGCAGCACGGCCATCAACTCCTGTGCCCAGCAGCTCACGCACAACCTGTTCGCCAGACGCCTTGGTGGCCCCGTAAACCCCAAGAGGATCAGGGCGCTCATCCGTTTGATAAGGACGCCCTTGCTCACCGTTGAAGACAAAATCCGTGCTCAGCTGCAACAGACGACCGCCTGGGCAACACGAGACCAAAGCCTGCGAAAAAGCATGCGGTGCATCAGCGTTCACCGCCTGCGCCAGCACAGGTTCCGATTCAGCTTGATCCACAGCGGTGTAGGCGCCAGCATTGAGAACCCAATCGGGGAGATGGGCATGCACCGCTCGCTGGCAAGCATCGGGATCAGCCAGATCAAGAGCTTCCAGATCTTGGCCTCCACTGCGGCTTGTGCTGATCAACTGCACCCCAGGAGGCTTGGATGCAATCAACGCCTGCCCGAGCTGACCACTCGCACCCGTGAGCAGAACTTTCAAGCAAACACCTCGTTTGCCGCTTCCAAGACATTCAATGTTGGAGCCTCGGCGTCTTTTTCAGCGAGAGACGGTGTAGCTCCAGAGAACTGTTCCAGAGGCCACTGAATCGCCAGGGCTGGATCGTCCCAGCGGAGAGAGCGTTCACAGTCTCGGTTCCAGAAACCACTGGCCTTGTATTGCACCTCAGCGACCTCACTGAGGGTCAGAAACCCATGGGCAAAACCAACTGGCACCCAAAGCTGCTGCTGGTTTTCGGCACTGAGAGTCGCTCCCACCCACTGCCCATAGGTTGAGGAATGCATGCGTAGGTCAACCGCCACATCAAAAATGCGGCCAAAGCTGCAACGCACGAGCTTGCCCTGGGGCTCGGGAGGTAACTGAAAATGCAAGCCTCTCAAAACACCACGACTGGAGCGAGAGTGGTTGTCTTGCCGGAAGCGGAGGGCCTGAACCTCATCTTCAGAACAGCCTGCAGCGATCAGTTCGGCGCAGAAACGTCGCTCATTCCAGCTCTCAAAAAAATAGCCACGGCGATCACCAAAGATCTGGGGAGTGATCAGCAACGGCCCCTGAATCGATTCTCCAGAGACGGTTTTCAGAGTTTCTGCCGCCATAAGTATGCTCCCGAACCAGCCTGATCAGGAGAGACGGAGACTACAGCTCGAAAGGATCACTCCCTCACCGAAAGCCGACACAAACATGCATTCGAAGCCTTGAAAGCCTCGCATGACGCTCATCCTCAAGCGGTGGCTGTCTGCTGAGCAGCTGGTGGTGCCGGCTGGAACATGAACATGGAGTAGATCACGTTGCGGCGCATGTTGGTCATCATGTCCAGGAACATGTCGTACCCCTCGTTCTTGTATTCGATCAGGGGGTCTTTCTGGCCATAGCCGCGCAGACCGACTGACTCGCGCAAAGCGTCCATGGCCTGCAAGTGTTCACGCCAGAGCGTGTCAATCTGCTGAAGAATGAAGAAGCGCTCGGCTTCACGCATCAGGCCAGGCCTTTGCTGTTCGATCTGACCCTCCTTGAGGTCATAGGCGTTGCGCAGCTGTTCCTGCAAGAAGGCCTTGAGCTCCTCCATCGAGAGTCCCTGCAACTGATCTGCCTTGAGATCCTCAAGCAGATATACGAACTCTTGCACTTTGCTCACCAGCTGGGCCACATCCCATTCCTCGGGCGGTAGATCTGGATTCACATAGGCCTCAACAATCTCATTCATGGTGCGCTCGCCATAGCCCACCACCTGCTTCTTAAGCTCGCGGCCATCGAGCACGCGACGGCGCTCTGAATAGACCGCCTTGCGCTGATTGTTCATCACTTCGTCGTACTCGAACACCTGCTTGCGAATGTCGTAGTAGTAGGTCTCCACCTTTTTCTGGGCCCCTTCCAGAGAACGGGTGAGCATGCCGGATTCAATCGGCATGTCTTCCTCCACACGGAAGGCATTCATCAAACCGGCCACGCGCTCGCCGCCGAAGATGCGCAACAGGTTGTCGCCCAGAGAGAGGAAAAAACGGGTGGAGCCTGGATCACCCTGACGACCGGCGCGGCCGCGCAGCTGATTGTCAACACGGCGAGATTCATGACGCTCGGTGCCGATCACATGCAGGCCTCCCGTCTCTCTCACCCGACCCTCTTCCTGCTTCACCACCTCGTCGTATTCGCCCTTCACTTTGGCGATGGCAGCACGTAAAGCCGCAATTTGGGCATCGTCGGTGGGAGCCTTCTCAGCGGCTGTTGCGATGCGATCTTCTAGTTCGATCACTGTGAGAGCACGGTCGCCCCAGGCCTTAACCAGATCCCTGGCCAGCTCAACCAGTGCCTGGTCGGTTGAATCCGTGAGCTGGCAGGGGTAAAGGCTACCGATGGCTTTGGCTTCGCTAGGGGCACTGCCATGGGGCCCGGAAGCTGGCGCTGCTTTTGCAGCAAAGCCATCGCCGCCATCAGTGCTGCGCTGCAGCGGCACCGGCGGGCGATGGCCCTCTTCCGGCCGCACAAGCCGAGGCAACAACACTTCCCGCAGCTTGAGACGGGCCATGTAATCGCTGTTGCCACCAAGAATGATGTCGGTACCGCGACCGGCCATATTGGTGGCAATGGTGACGGCGCCGGAGCGACCGGCCTGAGCCACAATCTCGGCCTCCCGCTCCACGTTTTCCGGCTTGGCATTGAGCAGGTTGTGGGGAATGTTCTGTTCCGCCAGCAGGGAGCTCAACAACTCACTTTTTTCAACGCTCGTGGTGCCCACCAACACGGGCCTGCCCTGCTGATGCACCTCAGCGGTCTCTTGAGCCACCGCCCGCCATTTGGCCTCTTCGGTTTTGTACACCTGGTCAACCCAGTCCTGACGAGCGCGCACCCGGTTGGTGGGGACAATTGTGGTTTCAAGCTTGTAAGTCTTCTCGAACTCGGTTTCCTCCGTCTTGGCCGTACCGGTCATGCCCGCCAGTCGCGGATAGAGCAGGAAGAAGTTCTGATAAGTGATTGAAGCCAACGTCTGGGTTTCAGGTTGGATCTGGAGTTCTTCCTTGGCTTCAATCGCCTGATGCTGGCCATCACTCCAGCGGCGACCAGGCATCACACGTCCGGTGAATTCATCCACAATCACCGCTTCACCATCACGCACGATGTAATTCACATCGCGCGTGAACAGATCCTTGGCCTTGAGGGCATTGGTGATGTAGTGAGCCCAGGGATCCTGAGGGTCATACAGGTCATTGACACCGGTCATCTGTTCGGCCTTGGCAAAGCCTTCATCGGTGAGGGTGCAGCTGCGCTGCTTCTCATCCACCTCGTAATCACCCTCAGGATCAATGCCGTCTTTGCCCATTTCAGCGGCACGCACCAAGGCGAATGCCACCTCAGCAGCCTTCTGATATTTCTCCTGCGGACGTTCAACCTGGCCGGAAATAATCAGAGGCGTACGAGCTTCATCAATCAGAATTGAATCAACTTCGTCAATCACACAATACTGAAATTCGCGTTGAACCACTTCACTGATGTCTGCGGCCATGTTGTCGCGCAGATAATCAAAGCCGAGCTCGGAATTGGTGGCATAAGTGATATCGCAGCCATAATTAATGCGACGCTCTGCAGGAGCCATATCTTGTTGGATCAGACCTACCGAGAGTCCTAGGAAGCGGTGTACCTGACCCATCCACTCGGCATCGCGGCGGGCCAGATAATCATTCACGGTTACCACGTGAACCCCACGGCCCGTTAAAGCATTCAAATAGCTGGGCAAAGTGGCCACCAGAGTCTTGCCCTCACCGGTCTTCATTTCACCGATCTGGCCCTCGTGCAGGACCATCCCGCCGATCAATTGCACATCGAAATGACGCATGCCCAGCACCCGCTTGGCCGCTTCGCGCACTACAGCGAATGCCTCGGGCAGGATCTCGTCAAGAATCGGGCGCTGATTCTCAAGGCTTCCGGCATCAGCCAGACGTTCCTGAAACGCAGTCGTCTTGGCACGTAGCTCGTCATCTGTGAGCGGGGCGATCTCCTCCTCCAGCAGATTGATGTCAGAAACAATCGGCTGATACCGCTTCAGCTTGCGGGCATTGGGGTCACCCAGCAGGAGCTTGAGCATGGTGTCGACAACTACCCTCGGACCCGAAAGCCTACCGGGGTCTGGGAACGATTCATGGGTTTGCTCCAACGGTTGAGCTGATCCAGCCAGATCCTCCGGGAGAACAATTGCTCATAGCGAAGACGCGCCTGCACCCCGAGACGGCACAGCAGAGCCGGATCATCAGCAAGCTTTTGCAGCACCAGCGACAAATCCTCCGGCGTCTGCGACCAGTCGAGATCAGCCAGCTGACAGACCCAACCCATGCCCGAACGCCAGCGCTGAAAGGCAAGAGCAGGCAAACCAGCAGCCATGGCCTCGAGTTGAACGATGCCAAACGCCTCATTCGAACTTTCCGAGGGCAGAACAAGCAGATCGGCCTGCAG
This sequence comes from Synechococcus sp. UW179A, assembly GCF_900473965.1. Lineage (NCBI taxonomy): Bacteria > Bacillati > Cyanobacteriota > Cyanophyceae > Synechococcales > Synechococcaceae > Synechococcus > Synechococcus sp. UW179A. Next base: position 48,676 of record NZ_UCNJ01000002.1, read on the forward strand.
AAGCTGACTCAGCTTGTCGGCCTCCGACAAGCGGCCATGAAATCGCACGGCCCCATCGCGACGCGATGAAGTCAGATCACGACTGAGTGCTTCAAATTCAGCCCGCCGCGGCCCATCACCGACTATATCGAGCGACCAGGAGCTCTCGACACTGGCAAGACTGTGCAACAGCCAATCCAGTCTTTTGTAACTGCCAAGGCGGCCGATGAACAGCACCCGCATGGGCCGATTGGCGTGCGGTTGGGACAACGATCGCGTCGCCACCAGTGCCGCAGCTTCCTGGTCGTGGCTGAGGCAGCAGCTCAGAACCGCAACGCGTTCAGGCCGACAACCGCAACGCACCAATTCCGCTTTCAGCAACGGCGAAGTGGTGATTACTCCGGAGAGCCATGACACAACCCTGAGGGCCAGCCACTGGTAGAGGCCGAAAAAGCGCCCCTTGAATCCTGACGCAGGTTCGAAAAAAAAGTGCCAGTGAGCCGTGACACGCCGCCGGGGGCGACCCAAACGGGCGAGCAGCAGCACCAGAAGTACGCCGATGGAGGGCAAATGGCCATGCAGAGGCTGGTCCGAACGCAATAGAGACCACAATTCAGCCGACGGCAGCGGTAAAACCAGACGTCCCACGGCTGGCGTCCGCGCAAGCCGTCTTCGCGGATAGTGGGCAGAGATGGCGTCGTGCTCGCTCAGGCTGCGGTCCTGCGCATCCAGGCTCCAGACCGCCCCTCCCCAGACCATCGCCAATTCATGAGCCACCCGTTCAACGCCGCCATAACCCGGCGGCCACTCGCGCAACAACTGCTCGATGGTCTGGGGCCGCTGTTCAGGAAGCCGCTGTTCACCAAGCACTGACGTCATCACCTCGGCGCCTCAATGCCTTGGAACAAATGAATTTTGTTGCACACAACAAGTGAGGTCGCAGTGAGACGGATGATGAGGCCTGCATCAAAAGACGATGGCCCGCATCCATCTGGTTGAACATGCACCAGGAGCCCCAGGCCTGCGCCTGATGGGGCTGGGGCCAAACCTACGTCCGACGCGCGGTCTGCTCAAACTCCGGCACTTGCTCAATAAACACGCCTTCTGGGCCCAGGGCCGCAGCCGTCAACAACTGCGCGAAATGCTGAAAGGCAGCAAGGTGGTTGTGAGCCTATGGCGCGGCAAACGCATGGTGGGCTTCGGCCGAGCCAGCAGCGACGGGATTTACAGGGCCGTGCTCTGGGATGTAGTGGTGGCGGGCGACCTTCAGGGACGTGGGCTTGGGCGTCGGGTCGTTGAAGCGCTGCTGGCTTCCCCAAAACTGCGTGAGGTGGAACGGGTGTATCTGATGACCACCAACAGCACCGGGTTTTATGAACAAATGGGATTCAGAACTGTTTCCTCTCAGCACCTGCTGATCCGAAAACAATGACTTAACAAGCGGATGAAGAGATTCGAACTCTCGACCCTCTCCTTGGCAAGGAGATGCTCTACCACTGAGCTACATCCGCAGGCCAGCAGGTGAATGTCACCTGACGACCCGAGAAGCATGCACCACCAAGGGGCAGTTGGTCAATCCACCGTTCAAGCCGCTGGCAATGCCTTAACAAGAGACCCCATTTCCAGAGCCTGCAGGGCATAGCTCCATCCCAAATTGCTCTTGATCCCTGCCCGCTCAAGGGCCTGTTGCATTGTGTCGGTTGTCAGCACACCGAAAATCACCGGCACGCCGGTGTCACGGGACACAGTGGCAATCCCCTTGCTGGCTTCGGCCACCACCACATCAAAATGGGGCGTGTCACCCCGAATCACAGCGCCAAGGGTGATCACCACCTGGTAGCGACCACTGCGAGCCAACTGCTGGGCCACCAGCGGCAACTCAAAGGAACCAGGCACCCATGCCGTATCGAGTTGATGACTCTCAGCACTGGTATCGATCCCATGGCGGCCAAGACAGTCAAGGCAGCCGCTCAACAATTTGGCTGTGACTAGATCGTTAAATCGAGCGATAACAACTGCGATGCGCAGGCCCTGCACATCAGTGAACCGTCCTTCAAAGGTGGCCATGACGCCTTGATCTGTTCATTCCATGTTCACACCCAGCCGACGTGAACTGGACAAAAAAGATGCTCGTAGGCCTGGCTTCAGACCACGAAGAAGCTCATGCCCCAGTTCACGAGCACCAGGGCCACCCAGGCGATGCCACCAAGCAGAATCAGGCGATTGGAGCGACCGCTGTCCTCATTCGAGGCGTAAAGAACAGGCACGGCCACAATTAGCGCAAAGGACATCACCACCAATGCCAGAACGGTGAGGGTATTAAGGATTTGCATGGTGAATCGGTCGACGCCAGGTCGTTCCCGGGGATTCTCACATGTTGGGGCGAGCCGTCTTCGTTGTCTCGGCATCAAGCTTCACAGCTTGTGTTGAACCCCATCGGTACGATCCAGCCACTTCCGGATGTCCCATGCCCCTCACCTGCCCCCAGCCCGAGGAGCAGTCACTGCAGGGGAATCTGTTCGGGGCTCCGGAGCCGACCCATGGGCCCACAGCCACGTCCGCCAGGGCTTCTGACGCCTTAGCCGCGGATGCATTGGCTGAGCTGACTGACGCCAATCTCAGTGCAGATGCAGCTTCTCGACCAAGACAGCGGCAGGGCAGCAGTGATCCAGACCAGGCCTCCAACCAGGTCGACGACCTAAGCAGTTCAGATAACGACGACGCCCCTGCCTGGGCCCACCACAGCCAAGTGGATCAGACCCTGCTGACGCCAATGTTGCGCCATTACGTGGAGCTCAAGGCGGAGCACCCTGAGCGCCTGCTGCTGTACCGACTGGGTGACTTCTTTGAGTGCTTCTTCGAGGACGCCGTCGAGCTCTCGCGAGTGCTGGAACTCACCCTCACTGGCAAGGAAGGGGGCAAAGCGATCGGACGCGTGCCGATGGCGGGAATTCCCCATCACGCCGCCGAGCGCTACTGCGCTGAGCTCATCCGTCGTGGTTACTCCGTGGCGCTGTGTGACCAGCTAGAGAGCACCCCGGCCAAGGGAGCTCTGCTCAAGCGGGGCATTACCCGGGTGCTCACTCCAGGCACGGTGCTGGAGGAAGGCATGCTCGCTGCCCGCCGCAACAACTGGTTGGCAGCGGTGGTGGTGGAACCTGCCAACAGCAAGCAACCCTTGCGCTGGGGTCTGGCCAGCGCTGATGTGAGCACCGGCGACGTTCAGGTGCTGGAACGCAGCGGCAGCGATGCCCTGCACCAGCAATTAGCCCAGCTGGAGGCCTCAGAACTGCTCTGGGCAGCCTCGGACGACGCCAACACGCAACGACCTGCCTGGTGTCCTGAACGGCTGATGCTCAGCCCGATGGCACTCACACCTTTTAGCCGCCCTCAGGCCGAACAGGCCCTGAAAACGCACTACCGGCTAGCTGGGCTCGATGGGCTGGGCCTGCAGGAACTACCCCTAGCCCTGCGGGCCTTTGGTGGGCTGCTGCAGTACGTCAATGACACCCAACCGCTCGAGGAGGCAACGCGAGTCCCCCTTGACGTGCCGGAGATCGTGCAGGCTGGCGATGCCCTGGTGCTCGATGCCCAGACCCGCCGCAATTTGGAACTAACTGCCACCCAACGCGACGGGCAACTCCAGGGCTCACTGCTCTGGGCCATCGACCAGACTCTCACCGCCATGGGTGGGCGATGTCTGCGCCGCTGGCTGGAAGCGCCGCTGATGGACCTCAACGCCATCCGGGAACGGCAAAGCGTGGTGAGCCTGCTGGTGAACCAGAGGCCCCTGCGCCAGAGCCTGCGACGGCTGCTCAGGCCCATGGGCGATCTGGAACGGCTGGCGGGTCGGGCCGGCGCCGGTCATGCCAGCGCCCGCGACCTGGTGGCTATCGCTGATGGGCTGGAACGCCTGCCACGCCTGGCCAGTCGCCTGGAGGGAACCCTGGACACATGGCCACAGGTGCTGATGGCGCTGCTGCCACCTAATCCAACGCTCGCTGAACTGGCCTCCGCCGTTCGCCATGCCTTGGTGGAGGCTCCACCGCTCTCCCTCAGCGAAGGCGGGCTCTTCCATGACGGAGTGGACCCTCTGCTCGATGGCCTGCGCAATCAACTCGATGACCAGGACGCCTGGCTGGCCGAGCAGGAGCGGTTGGAGAAAGAGATCAGTGGCATCAGCAACCTGCGACTGCAGTACCACCGCACCTTTGGGTACTTCCTGGCGGTGAGCAAAGCGAAGGCGTCCTCCGTTCCCGACCACTGGATCCGGCGCCAGACCCTGGCCAATGAAGAACGCTTCATCACCCCCGAACTCAAGGAGCGGGAGGGCCGCATTTTCCAGCTAAGGGCGCGGGCCTTTCAGCGCGAGTAGGAACTGTTCTGCCAGCTGCGCGATCAGGTGGGGAGCATGGCAACACCAATCCGCGAAGCAGCCCGCGCCACAGCCGGATTGGATGCACTCGCTGCACTGGCTGACACGGCCGCCACCTCAGGCTGGTGCGCTCCCCAACTGAACGATGACCGAGAGCTTGCAATCACCGCTGGCCGTCACCCGGTGGTGGAACAGCTACTGGTGGAAGCGGCCTTCACCCCGAACGATCTGGCTCTTGGACGTGAAACGGACCTGATCGTGCTGACGGGACCCAATGCCAGTGGCAAAAGCTGTTATCTACGCCAGATCGGCCTGATCCAGCTGTTGGCCCAGATCGGCAGCTGGGTGCCCGCATCCTCTGCTCAGATCGGCCTAGCCGATCGCATCTTCACGCGCGTGGGAGCCGTGGATGATCTGGCCGCAGGCCAGTCCACCTTCATGGTGGAAATGGCTGAAACCGCCAACATCCTTCACCACGCCAGCGACCGCTCGCTGGTGCTTCTTGATGAAATCGGGCGCGGCACGGCCACCTTTGACGGCCTCTCGATTGCCTGGGCCGTGAGCGAGCATCTGGCCGGCGATCTCAAGGCGCGCACGGTGTTCGCTACCCACTATCACGAGCTGAACAACCTGGCAGAGGAACGGACCAACGTGGCCAATTTCCAGGTGATGGTGGAGGAAACCGGCGACGATCTCGTGTTCCTTCATCAGGTTCAGATCGGCGGTGCAAGCCGCAGTTACGGCATCGAAGCAGCCCGGCTGGCCGGGGTGCCCGCACGCGTTGTGCAACGGGCCCGGCAGGTGCTCGATCAGCTGGCGGCCTGAGCCGCTCGGAGCAGGGCATTCGTAGCAGCAGCCACCAGTCCGGCTCCGCCACGGGTGCCCTCCAAGCGGATCTGAGCCAACACCGTGTCTGCCAGGCGACGTTTACTTTCCGGCACTCCCACAAAACCGACCGGCATGCCGATCACCAGCGAAGGGGCCGCAGCCCCGGCATCGAGCTGATCAAGCAACTGCTCCAAAGCAGTAGGGGCGCTGCCAACCAGCAGCAACGGCATGGGCTGTCCGGTCGCGTTGGCAGCGTGTGTGAGCTCTGGCCAGGCCCTCTGCATCGCCACAGCGGAACGGGTGGACTCTTGCGGCGAAGCCGCAGGAGCCCAGTCGAGCAGGCAGCGCACGGACGTGCCCAGTGTGCGCATGGCCATCGGCGACACGGCAGCCGCGGCCATGGCCGTATCCGTGAGGATCATCGCACCAGCCTTCAAAGCAACAATTCCTTGCTCACAGGCCCCTTCGCTGAAACGCAGCAAAGGCTCGAGACCGACATCGCCGCTGCTATGCACCAGACGCTCCAACACCTGCTGCTGCAGAGGATCGAGTCCTGTCTCCCCCAGCAAGGCCCGAATTCGACGGATGCTTTCCGTGAAGATCGGATGGTCGGCCATTGCTGCACACTCCTCTGACGGGGCTGCCAGTCAGGGCAGACTTCGACATTGTCCGACGACACGCCTCAATGCCGATCCAGTTGTTCTGGGGCGATGATTCCGCCGCACTGGAACGGGCGGTGCAGGCCTTGATCAAGCAGGAGGTGGATCCGAGCTGGGCAAGCGTCAACGTGAGTCGACTGGATGGCAGCGAGGCGGGACAAGCCAGGCAGGCACTGGAAGAAGCACGCACGCCGCCCTTCGGTGCTGGCTCCAGGGTGGTTCTGCTGCAGCGGTCTCCCTTCTGCAACGCCTGCCCAAGCGAACTGGCCGATCGCTTCGAAGCGGCTCTGGATGGCATCCCGGGAAGCACCCAGCTGCTGCTGTGTCATCCCTCCAAACCCGACGGTCGTCTGCGGACCACAAAAGCCCTGATGAAACGCATCAAGGCGGGAGAAGCCTGCGAGCGCAGCTTCAAGCTGCCGGCGGTCTGGGACGGAGCCGGCCAGCGCCAGCTGGTGGAGCGCACTGCTGAAGAGCTGAACCTGAAGCTCGAGCCCAGTGCAGTGGATGCCTTAATTGATGCCATCGGCAACGACAGCGCAAGGCTCACCATGGAGCTTCAGAAGCTGGCTCTCCATGCTGAAAGCAGTGGAGAAACCCGGATCAGCGCCAGCTCTGTTGACAGCCTCATCGAGGGCCTCAGCACCAACGCTCTGCAAGTGGGGGACGCGCTGCTAGCAGGGGATCCCGGCCAGGCGATTGCCTTGCTGGATGCCCTCAACGATGCAGGCGAACCGGCCCTGCGCATCGTGGCCACACTGACCGGTCAGATCAGGGGATGGCTCTGGGTGATGTTGCTGGAACAACAGGGGGAGCGAGACGTCGGGGTGATCGCCAAGGCGGCTGGAATCGGCAACCCCAAGCGGATCTACGTGATGCGCAAACAGTTGCAGGGCCGTTCACCCCAGCGCTGCCTCAATCTGCTGGGCCGCCTGCTGGATGTGGAAGCAGCTCTCAAACGCGGCACCCAGCCCGGGGATGCGTTCCGCGATGGGCTGCTAGGAGCTGCACAGTGAGACAATCGCCTGCGAAATGAGGCGGCATGGATGGCCCTGCTGGTGCAGAAGTTCGGCGGAACCTCCGTCGGCAGCGTGGAGCGCATCCAGGCCGTGGCAAGGCGTATCGCCAACTGCAAAGAGGAAGGACACGATCTGGTGATTGTGGTCTCGGCCATGGGCCACACCACCGATGAGCTCACCGCCAAGGCCAACGCTCTCAGCAGCAATCCACCACAACGGGAAATGGACATGCTGCTCGCCACTGGTGAACAGGTGTCGATTGCGCTGCTGTCCATGGCGCTGCATGAACTGGGCGTGCCGGCCATCTCCATGACCGGCCCCCAGGTGGGCATCGTGACCGAATCCGCCCATGGCAAGGCACGCATCCTCGACGTGCGCACCGATCGTTTGCGCAGCCGACTGGCCGAGGGCCGCGTTGTGGTGGTAGCCGGTTTTCAGGGCACAAGCCAGAGCAGCGGCGGCACCGCTGAAATCACCACCTTGGGGCGTGGAGGCTCCGACACCTCAGCCGTCGCCCTGGCGGCAGCCCTGGGTGCCGCGGCCTGTGAGATCTACACCGATGTGCCAGGGGTACTCACCACCGATCCGCGAAAAGTGGAGGACGCTCAGCTGATGCCTCAGGTGAGCTGCGACGAAATGCTCGAACTGGCCAGCCTCGGCGCTGCCGTGCTGCATCCCCGCGCCGTGGAGATCGCCCGCAATTACGGGGTCACGATGGTGGTGCGCTCTAGCTGGAGTGATGAACCCGGCACAACCCTCACCAGCCGCAGCTCGCGGCCCATTGGCCGAGAAGGTCTGGAATTGGGGAGGCCGGTGGACGGAGCCGAACTTGTGGAACACCAGGCCGTGTTGGCTCTCTCCCGTGTGTCCGATCAACCCGGCGTTGCCGCCCAGCTGTTCGAAAGCCTGTCTGAGGGTGGCGTGAATGTGGACCTGATCATCCAGGCCACCCACGACGGCAACAGCAACGACATCACCTTCACCGTTGCTGAAACTGATCTGGAGAGGGCTCGCAGCATCTGTGAATCCCTGATCCAGAAGCTGGGCGGTGAGCTGGTCGCCCAGTCCGGGATGAGCAAGCTGAGCATCAGCGGCGCCGGCATCATGGGCCGCCCTGGCATTGCCGCCGGTTTATTTCAGACCCTCTCCCGGGTGGGCATCAACCTGCGTGTGATCGCAACCAGTGAAGTGAAGGTCAGCTGTGTGATCAACGCCGACGTTGGCAGCAAAGCCCTGCAGGCCACCCAGGAAGCCTTCGAACTGGAACCCGGTCAGATCAGCCTGAATCCCTGCGCGAGTGGCGATGGTGAGCCAGAAGTACGCGGCGTGGCCCTCGATCGTGACCAGGCCCAGGTGAGCGTGCGCAATGTTCCCGACAAACCCGGAACCGCAGGAGCACTCTGCAATGCCTTAGCCGACGCGGGCATCAGCCTCGATGCCATCGTCCAGTCGGAACGCCAGCATGCGGACGGGAGCCGCGATATCAGTTTCACGCTCAAACGCGACGACCGCAGTGCCGCAGATCGCGCCCTCAGCGCTCTGCTGGCTCAGTGGCCTGGAGCCCTGCTCGAAGACGGTCCAGCCATTGCCAGGGTCAGTGCCGTGGGCGCGGGCATGCCTGCCACGGCAGGTACGGCTGGTCGCATGTTCCGTTACCTGGCAGAAGCAGGAGTGAATATTGAAATGATCGCCACCAGTGAGATCCGCACCAGCTGCGTGGTTGCTGAAGCCGATGGTGTTAGAGCTCTTCAAGCCGTGCATGCCGGTTTCAAACTGGGAGGCAGCACTCGCCACGAAGCCGAGGGAACCGAATCACCACTGGTGGCCTAGCTGTTCCTCGTTAACTCAGCTCTGACCCACCAGCTTCTGACGGAGCTTCTTGATCCGGTCGCGAAGATTCGCAGCCTCCTCAAAGTCAAGCTTCTTAGCCGCGTCCTTCATCTTGACCTCGAGCTGATCGATCAACTCGGGCAAGGCATCGAGAGCCATGCCATCGGAGTCATTTTCCAAGGCCTGAACAGCCTTTCCGGCCACCTGCACCAGGTCAGCATCGGGGCCATCGGTCTTGAGTTTGCGGGAGAGCTCCAGAAACGACAGGATCGAATTGCTGGCCTTTTTACCGGCTGCCGTCGGCACAATTCCATGCTTTTCATTGTGGAGCTGTTGAATCTTGCGCCGCCGTTCGGTCTCCTCGATCGCCTTGGCCATCGAATCCGTCATGTTGTCGGCATACAGCAGCGCAACCCCCTCCACATGCCGTGCAGCCCGGCCAATCGTCTGAATCAGTGAACGCTGGGCTCGCAGGAAGCCCTCCTTGTCAGCATCGAGGATTGCCACAAGGCTGACTTCGGGCAGATCGAGGCCTTCACGCAGCAGATTCACACCCACCAGCACGTCGTACTCACCCAGGCGCAGGTCCTGAATGATCTCGATCCGTTCAATCGAATGGATCTCGGAGTGCAAATAGCGCACCCGAACCTTGTTCTCGGCCAGATAGTCCGTGAGGTCTTCCGCCATGCGCTTGGTGAGCGTTGTCACTAACACGCGCTGCTGCTTCTTGGCCCGAGTGCGGATCTCTCCCAGCAAGTCGTCGATCTGACCCGTTGTCGGCCTCACCTCCACAACAGGGTCCAGCACTCCCGTGGGACGGATGACCTGCTCGGCCACCTGACCATCGCTCACCTTCACCTCCCAGTCACCGGGCGTGGCACTCACAAATACGGTCTGTCGTGCCTTGGTCCAAAACTCTTCGCCTTTCAGCGGCCGGTTGTCGGCTGCACTTGGCAGACGGAAGCCGTGATCAATCAACACCTTCTTGCGAGCCTGGTCGCCGTTGTACATGGCCTGAAGTTGTGAACAGGTCACATGGCTTTCATCAACAATCAGCAGCCAGTCTTCGGGGAAGTAATCGATCAGGCATTCCGGCGCGGAACCCGGTTCACGTCCGGCCAGATGACGGGCGTAGTTTTCAACTCCGTTGCAGTAGCCCACCTGCTGCAACATTTCCAGGTCATAGGTGGTGCGTTGCTCCAGTCGCTGGGCTTCCAGCAACTTGCCTTCGGTTTGCAGGAATTCCAACCGATCTTTGAGCTCATGGCGGATATCCTTCACCGCCGAATCCAAACGATCCTTCGGGGTCACAAAGTGTTTTGCCGGATAGATGTTGATGGTTTCAAGGCTCTGCAGGATTTCGCCGGTTGTGGGGTCGACATAGCGGATCGCTTCCACCTCATCACCGAACAGCTCCACCCTCACTAAACGGTCTTCATAAGCAGGCCCGATTTCCAGTACATCGCCTTTCACGCGAAAGCGGCCGCGGGTGATGTCCATGTCATTGCGGCTGTACTGGTTATTCACCAGTTCGCGCAAGGAGCCCCGTAGATCAAGAGACTCACCCACCCGAAACTGCACCGATGCCTTCAGGTATTCGCTGGGAATTCCCAAGCCGTAGATGCAACTGATTGAAGCCACGACAATCACATCACGTCGTTCAAATAAAGATCGCGTCGCCGAGTGACGCAGCATGTCGATCTCTTCATTGATTGAAGCGGTTTTGGCGATATAGGTATCACTGACCGGCACATACGCTTCCGGCTGGTAATAGTCGTAATAGGAGATGAAGTACTCCACAGCATTGTTAGGAAAGAATTCCCTCAGCTCATTGCAAAGCTGTGCCGCGAGGGTCTTGTTGTGAGCCAACACCAAGGCAGGACGACCCGTCTGAGCGATGACATTGGCCATCGTGAACGTTTTGCCCGTACCGGTTGCACCCAGAAGAGTCTGATAACGGCGTCCACCATTCACACCCTCCACCAATTGAGTGATTGCCGTCGGCTGATCACCTTTGGGGGTGTAGGGCGCAGTCAGGTCGTAGGCAGGCATGGTCCTCGCGCTGTAAGCCCTGAATGGGGCGTCCACGTTACGGGCCCCATTAGCGCGCGCGTGTCCGCAGCAATCAGACCCGGCTGGTGACCTCGCGACCTAAGGCTTCACGCAGACCGCGCACCACAGCGACCATGGCCAACTCATCATCGAGGCGATTCACCGCCGAGCCAACGCCCACACCCGCTGCACCAGCTGCGATCGCCATCGGCACTGTGACAGCTGAAAGACCCGATGCACAAAGCACTGGTACCGTCACACCAGCATTTTGCAGAGCAGCGCTGATGCTGTGAGCTGCGGCCAGCGTGGGAGCTGCCTTCTCAATCAGACCAAGGTTGCCAGCACTGAAGGGTTTGGCACTGGTGCCACCCTCGGTCTGGATCAAATCGGCACCGGCCGCCACCAGATCCACGGCCAGCTGTTCCTGCTGATCCATTGGCAACACATGGGCAACGGTGACGCTCAGCACCACCTCAGGCAGCAAGCTGCGAGTACGGCGTGTGAGTTCCAGCACCTCATCAGCTCCGAAGATGCGCCCCTGGGGGTAGAAGGAATCGAAATTACCGATCTCCACCATCGTTGCTCCTGCAGCTACAGCAGCGGGAAACTGCTCGGGCTCAACAGACGAGACGCAGACCGGAAGGCCAGCGGATGCCTCAACCGCCAGCTTCACCAGTTCGGCATCACAGGCCACATCGATTAGATCGGCCCCACCCAGTCCAGCTGCGCGCGACACGCGGGCGACAGAGTCCGCGTTGAAGTTCATCAGACCGGCGATCACCTTCAGCGCGGAACGCTGTTCAAGGCTGCGGCGTAGGGCAGCTGGCAGCAGAGAAAGGCGGGACATCAAGCAGACATCAGATGAATGCATTCTCCCACCGCACGAACGGGCAGGATCGAAGCCACACTCACCCAAAGCGATGAAAGCCGGCGAGCCTTGGCTGAACTGGCACGACAGACTGCACCGCCAACTTCTACAGAATCCCCAGCTGCTGCCCAAAGGGACAACTCTGTTGCTGGCGGTTTCCGGCGGTCAGGACTCGATGGCTCTGCTGGGGCTGCTGAGGGATTTGTCCAATCGACATCAATGGACTCTGCAGCTTTGGCATGGAGACCACGGCTGGCATCCAGGATCCGCACGCATTGCCAGCGATTTGGCCAGCTGGTGCCAAACGCAACAGCTGCCACTGCTGATCAGCACCAGCAGCTTCGGCACCACCGGCAGCGAAGCTAAAGCCCGTGCATGGCGTTACACCGAGCTGCATCAGGCCTGTGAGCAACTCAACCTCAACAGCCCTGCCAACCCTTGCCGCACGGTCGTGACCGCGCACACCGCCAGTGACCGCGCTGAATCACTGCTTTTGCAACTCAGCCGGGGAACAGATCTGGCCGGGCTGGGCAACCTGCGTTGGCAGCGGACCCTCAATGCCACGGCAACGAATGAGATTCGCCTGGTGCGTCCACTGCTGCACTTCAGCCGTGACGACACGGCCGCCATCTGCCAGGACCTGCAACTGCCAATCTGGACAGACCCGAGCAACGATGATCCACGCTTCGATCGCAACCGCATCCGTCAGGAGGTCCTACCGGTGCTGGAGGCCCTACACCCTGGCTGCAGCAGGCGGATGGCTGAACTGAGCGAGCGAGTGTCCCAGCTGCAGGACACCCAGAGCGCACTGGTGACGCTGAGTCTGGACAACCTGAAACGACAGGACGGCGCCTTGAAACGAGCGCCACTGCAACAACTCCCCGGTTCAGCAAGACGACTGCTCTTGCATGGATGGCTGCAGGCCCAAGGCATGCCAGCACTCTCGGCCCGACAGCTTGAAGAACTGAGCACTGCCATCGGCCCAAGCCAACCGCCTGGTGAGCGTCATCTGACAGGTGGGAAGCGACTCCACTGGTGCCGGGACTGGGTACAACTGGAAGACAGGAACTGAACTCACTTGGACGGCGACTTTCAGAGCAACTATCTCGCCGCTGAACAGGCCTACGGCACTGGTGACTTTGAGACTGCGCAATCCATCACTGTTGAACTGCTCAATCAGCTGGAGCCGATACCGGAAAAGGGCGCTGAACAGGACGCGGTTCTGGCTTGGCGAGCCTTCGTGGCTCTATTAGCGGGCCACATCGACCTCTATGGCTTTCAAGCCCCTGATCAAGCTGAGGCGCATTACAAGCTGGTGTTAGCCAGTAACCCGCAAGACACACTGCGGGAACTGGCGGAGCAGGGCCTGGAACGGATCAGGAGCGATCGTGAGTCGGTGACCAGATCAACGCAGGCGACTGATCCCGCTGAGGATCGATTCACGGAGTCTCTGACGACCAAGGGCTCCCTTGCCTTAGTGGCTGACCCCTTTATTAACGGAGCATCCCCCGCAGTGGACTCTGTGCAGTCAAGCGTCGTCACAACCGCGATGCCCTGGCTGAACAACAACGAACAATCAGACGATGGTGATGACCACACGCTCTCCATCGCCATCAACGCCGTAGCTGAACCTGAGCCCGAAACTGAACCTCAGCCCATCAATGAAGGAGAACCTGAACCTGAGACAACATCAGTGATCACCAAGCTCAACGACGAACAATCAGACGGCGATCACGACCAAACGCTCTCCATCGACATCAACGCTGTAGCTGAGCCTGAATCCGACTGTCAGCCGATCAGTGAAAAGGAACCTGAGCCTGGATCCGAACCTGAACCCAGCGCTGAGCTCTCCGATGGAGCAACGATTGAAGCCGTGACCATCGCAACCAAGGCCTTAGCCGATACCGAGACCAACGAGGCAATCAAGCAACGGCTGGAAGCGGGCAGTTTGCTGGTGAAGCTCCCGGATACAGCGTTGGAGCCCCCCAAGCAGAGCTCGGAGGGCGACCAAGTCCAAAGCCGATGGTCGTGGCTACAAAAAGCCCTACGCCGCAGCTGAGCGGCGACGACGGGTGCGGCCAGCTGGCATGTCTTGATCGACTGCTGGCGCTGCAGAGGCGGGTGCAGCGGGCGCAGGCTCCTTGGCGGGTGCGGGGGCTTTCGAAGCTGCAGCCACAGGTTGCTTCACTACAGCCGACTTGGCCTCAACAGCAGCTGAACGAGCTGTCGTGATCACCCGCGCTGGAGTTCCTTCGCGGTTGCGGTCTCGACCACCACCACCATGCCGACCAGCTCCATGACCACCGCCGTGGCGACCACCACGTCCACGGGGCGCTGGACGATCGTCGGGCTCGGAGTCCGCACGACCCTTGTACACAGGTGTGCCTGCCGGTGCCGGCTGCACCAGACAGAGAATCAAAGGCTCCACCTGAAGTTCACGGCGCATGCGGCGGCTGAGGCCGACCTCTACCTCCCGCTGTACACCCATCCAGTCGACGTCCGGGGCCTTGCCACCGGTGTTTCGGGTGAGCTGCTTCCAGCGATTCTCAAGCACCCACTTGATTTCACGTTCCGTCCACAGCGACATCTTGCGGGCATCGGCAGTGGTAACAACACCGCGAAGATTCACGCGAGGCGGGGCAACCATGGCCCCGTCGGTGCTAATCGCAGCAAGGATCGTAACGATGCCATCTTCTGCCAGTTGCTGACGTTCCTTCAGAACGCGGGCATCGACAATGCCATTACGCGACTGATCGAGCAGCTCAATACCAGCCTTCACCGGGTCCGACTTGGTGATTGAGTCTGCGGTGAGCTCAACAACATCGCCGTTATCAATGATCAACGTGTTGTTCTCAGGAACGCCCATGGAATGACCGGTTCTGGCATGGCGCACCAGCATGCGGTGCTCACCGTGCACGGGCACGAAAAATTTTGGACGGGTGAGCGCCAGCATCAGTTTCTGGTCCTCCTGGAAGCCATGGCCAGAAACATGAATGCCTTCGCCTTTGCCGTAGACCACCTTGGCTCCGAGCATCATCAGCCGGTCGATCGTGTTCACCACGGAAATGGTGTTTCCAGGAATCGGACTCGCCGAAAAGATGATCGTGTCGGAGCTCTTGACTCTCACTTGCGGGTGTTCACCACGGGAGATACGGCTCAGAGCTGCCAGAGGCTCACCCTGACTGCCGGTCATCAGCAGCAGGGTTTCGCGATCGGAAACATTGTTGATCTGCTTGATCGGCACAAAAAGTTCATCAGGGGCACGCATGTAACCCAGTTCACGGGCCTTGGCGATCACGTTGAGCATGGAGCGACCCAACAGGCCAACCTTGCGGCCGTTCTTGAGGGCGAGCTCAAGGATCATCGATACACGATGGATTGAACTGGCAAAGGTGGTGACGATCACTCGCCCATCGGCCTCGGCGATGTGACGGTCAAGGTTGGAGAACACGGACCGCTCGGGAGGACAGAAACCCGGCACCTCGGCATTGGTGGAATCGCTGAACAAACAGAGCACTCCCTTATCGCCATGGTGAGCCAGACGCGCCAGATCGAAGTGTTCACCGTCAACAGGGGTGTGATCGAACTTGAAGTCACCCGTGAAAATGATGGTTCCCACCGGTGTGGAGATGGCTAACGAAAAGCTGTCGGCCATCGAGTGGGTGTTACGGATGAACTCCACTGAGAAGTGCTGACCCACCTTCACCACGTCGCGAGGTCCGACGGTCTGCAAGGTGGTGCGATCAGCGACGCCCGCCTCATCCATCTTTCCGGTGAGCATCGAGAGAGCCAGTCGCGGCCCGTAGATCACCGGGATGTTGAAGTGCTTGAGATGGTGAGCAATGCCACCGATGTGATCCTCATGACCATGAGTGACGATCATGCCGCGGATGCGCTTCTGGTTCTCGCGCAGAAAGCTGGTATCAGGCAGAACCACGTTCACGCCGTGCATGCCATCGCTGGGGAAGGCGAGGCCGGCGTCAACCAGCATCAGGTCATCGCCGTATTCGAAAACACAGGTGTTCTTACCAATTTCATGCAGTCCTCCAAGAGGGATCACTCTCAGGGTTGGTTGCTTGGTCTGGGCAGTTGTGACAGTCATGGGATCGCTTGCGTATGGAGAAAATCAATCAGGAAGGCGCACGTCAGCGCTGGTCAACAGCCTTGGCGTCAGGTCTGACGCAGGGCATCAAGGGCTTCGGAGAGGGCAGCGCGCATAACAGGCTCCAGCGGAACGAGGGGAAGTCGGGGAGCACCCACCGGCCAACCATCTAGCTGGAGAGCGGCTTTGACCGGAATGGGATTGGTGGTGGCGAAAAGGGCTTTGAACAAGGGCAGTAACTGCTCGTGATGTAGAAGAGCGACTGCGTTCTGGCCAGCCATATAGGCCTCGATCATGTTGCGCAGTCGACGCCCCACCAGATGGCTGGCCACACTCACGACGCCCACAGCTCCCACCGACAGCATCGGCAGTGTGAGGGCATCATCACCGCTGTAGATCGCCAGGCGATGACCACAGGCCTGTCGTAACTGGGACACTTCTTCCGTGGTTCCACTAGCAGCCTTGAAGCTCACTACATTGGCGCAATTCATCAGCCTGGCAACTGAGTTCGGTTGCATACTGCAACCTGTCCTGCCAGGAATGTTGTAGAGCATCAGCGGCAGGTCAGAAGCAGCCTCCGCGATGGCACGGAAATGAGCCTCCATCCCGTCCTGAGGGGGTTTGTTGTAGTAGGGAACCACCACTAGAGCACCATTGGCACCAGCTGCCGCAGCCTCGCGGGTGGCCTCAACCGCCTCCCGGGTGCAATTACTGCCGGTTCCTGCCAACACATGCACACCAGGACCAACGGCCTGCCGCACGGCCTCGAACATCTTCAGTTGCTCACTCCAGCTGAGCGTGGGGGACTCACCGGTAGTTCCACACACCACAAGACCTTCCGATCCCTCATCCACCAGGTAACGGGCCAGACGACCTGCAAGCGCCAGATCCACCCCGCCTTCTGCATCGAAAGGGGTGACCATGGCCGTCAGCAAACGACCGAAAGGAGTTGGAGAGAGTTCTGCAGCGGTGCTCATAACGTTCAGGCGGCGGGCAACAGCAGTTCGGCGATCTGGATGGCGTTGAGCGCCGCACCTTTACGGATCTGATCTCCGCACAACCAGAATTCGAGCGCTTTCTCTTCACTGATGTCCTGTCGGATCCTCCCCACAACAACGGGATCACGGCCAGTCACGTCCGTGGGCATGGGAAAACGATTGCTGGCAGGGTCTTCAAGCAGTTCCACACCCGGCGCAGCAGCGAGCAACTCCCTGGCTTCCGTCACGGAAAAGGGCTCAGTGAATTCCACATTGACCGCCTCTGAATGGGCACGAAGGACAGGCACTCGCACACAGGTTGCGGTGAAGCGAAGCTTCGGCAAACCCATGATCTTGCGAGTTTCATGGACCATCTTCATTTCCTCTTCGCAGTAACTGTTGGACTGCAGCGGTGAGTTGTGCAGAAAGAGATTGAAGGCCAATGAGTGGGGAAGCACCTCACTTTTGGGGGTGCCGCCATCGAGCACCACACGGGAGAGATCCTTCAGTTCCTCCATGGCCCTGGCCCCGGCGCCACTGGCTGACTGATAGGTGCTCACGACCACCCTGTGCATCGGACGCTTGGCAGCAAGAGGGGCCAAAGCCAGCGTGAGGATGATCGTGGTGCAGTTGGGGTTGGCGATCACCCCCTTGTGCTCAGCAGCAGCCTCCGGATTCACCTCAGGAACCACCAGGGGAACTCCTTCCTCCATGCGGAAGGCACTGGAGTTATCCACCATCACGGCACCGGCGGAAACAATCGCTTCGCGCCATTGGCGCGACACCGAGCCGCCAGCGGATGCCAGCACCAGATCAACCTCCTTAAATGAGGACTCAGAGACTTCCTGAACCGTGATCGTCTGTCCGTTCCATCGACAGACTTGCCCTGCTGAACGGGCAGAGGCCAGTAAACGCAGCTCAGCTACTGGGAAATTGCGTTCCTGAAGCAGCTGGAGCAACTCCTGCCCCACCGCACCACTGGCACCGAGGACGGCCACCGTCAGAGGTCGATTCGGTAACTGGTTAACAGGGGTCAAATGGACGGAGACTCAATAAAGACGGGCAGGTGGTGCATCCACCAGCTGCAACGACCCTGAACACTTGAAGACAGGGTGTGGCTTTTCCTACAAAGCAGCTTACGCGGAGGTGATGGTCAGGCACTTAATTAATGTGTTGGGCTGCTTGTACCTGCGACCCAGCCGATGAGTGCCGCCAGCCTGAAGGTTTCCACCTCCTCCCGTCCCGGTAGCCGACTGGCAGTGGAGGTCGCTATTCCTGCAGAACGCTGTGAGGCCAGTTATGAGGAAGCAATCAAACGGCTGAGCCGCAGTGTCAATCTGCCGGGCTTCCGCAAGGGCAAAGTGCCCCGCACCGTTCTGGTGCAGCAGCTGGGTGCTCTGCGGATCCGCGCCACAGCACTGGAAACACTGGTTGACAGCGTTTGGCGCGATGCCCTCGAACAGGAAACGATTGAGGCTCTCGGCCAGCCCGAACTGAGCGGCGGCTTCGATGAACTGCTGGAGAGCTTCAAGCCGGGAGAAGGCCTCACGCTGACCTTGGAAACCGACGTGGCCCCAACACCAAAACTGAAGAGCACGAAGGGATTGAAGGCCGAAGCCGAGGGCGTTAGCTACGACCCGGCACGCGTGGAGGAGATGCTCGAGGACTCACGCCGACAACTAGCCACCGTGGTTCCCGTTGAAGGACGCAAGGCGGAGAAGGGAGATATTGCTGTTGTGGGTTTTAAGGGCATCTTTAGCGATGACGGCAGTGAGATCGAGGGCGGCAGTGCCGATTCCATGGATGTTGATCTCGAGCATGGCCGCATGATCCCCGGCTTCATTGAGGGCGTGGTGGGCATGGCGGTCGGAGACAGCAAGACCGTGGACTGCACATTTCCCGAGGACTATCCCAAGGAGGATGCACGTGGACGCAAGGCCAGCTTTGATATCGAGCTGAAAGACCTCAAGACTCGCGAGCTGCCTGAACTGAACGATGAGTTCGCGAAGCAAGCCAGCGAACAGGAATCCTTGGCTGATCTGCGCAGCGACCTTGAACAACGTCTCAAGGATGACGCCGAACGCCGCGCACGCAGCAACCGCCACGACGCCCTGCTGGCCGCACTGGTGGAACAGCTGGACGTTGAACTTCCTGAAAGCCTGATCCAGCAGGAGGTTCGCAATCTGGTGGAACAGACCGCTGGACAATTCGCTCAGCAGGGAATGGATGTGAAATCGCTGTTCACTCCCGAACTGGTCCGCAACCTGATGGACTCCTCACGCCCTGAAGCCGAGGAGCGCCTACGCCGAAGCCTTGCTCTAACAGCCCTGGCAGAGAGTGAAAAGCTCACTGTCGAGGACAGCGACATTGACGCCAAACTCGAGGATGTGAAGCAACAGCTATCCGGAGAGCGCGACATCGACCCCCAACGTCTGCGTCAGGCTGTGCTGGACGATTTGCTTCAAGAGAAGCTCCTCGGCTGGCTGGAAGAGAACAGCACCATCACAGACAAGGTTCCAGAAGACTCTGGGAAAGACGACAAGGGAGCAGCCAAGAAGGCCGCAGCCAAGAGCGGGAAAGCCGCTACAAAGAAAAAAACAACCAAGGCAAAAAGCGCCAAGACTGACGGTTATGGCACCGAAGCCTGATCTGCAGCCATAGATTGCATGCAAAGCCCGCCAGCCGCCGAGTGATCGACGACCGCAGTCACCATCCGATTCAGAACCGCTGGCGGGGGATTCAGCCTGTCTCGCAGCATCCTCAGGCAGCTCCAGGGGTGCTGCCCACAGTGGTTGAACAGTCCGGTCGAGGTGACCGCGCCTTCGACATCTATTCCAGATTGCTGCGGGAGCGGATCATCTTTCTAGGCACTGGTGTGGACGATCAGGTGGCAGATGCCCTTGTGGCTCAGCTGCTGTTCCTGGAGGCGGAAGATCCCGAGAAGGATATTCAGATCTACATCAACTCCCCAGGCGGATCAGTGACCGCCGGTCTGGCGATCTACGACACCATGCAGCAGGTGGCACCCGACATCGTCACCATCTGCTACGGCCTGGCAGCGTCCATGGGAGCCTTCCTGCTGTCAGGAGGTGCCAAGGGGAAGCGACTGGCTCTTCCCAATGCTCGAATCATGATCCACCAACCCCTTGGTGGTGCCCAGGGACAAGCAGTGGACATTGAAATCCAGGCCAAGGAGATCCTGTTCCTTAAGCAAACCCTCAACGGTCTCATGGCCGATCACACCGGACAGCCACTGGACAAGATTGCTGAAGACACTGACCGTGACAACTTCATGTCTCCCGCTGAAGCCGTCGATTACGGCCTGATCGATCGCGTCGTGGACAGTTTCGGAGACGGAGAAATCGTTACGGAGGGCTGACATCAGCCCGATCTGTCGCGATCCTCAGTATCTGGGTTGAGATTTTCCGATCCAGATCTGTGTTCCGACTGACCTGCGAAGCGCCCGATGGCCAAGTTCGACGCCCATCTGAAGTGCTCCTTCTGCGGAAAGTCCCAGGAGCAAGTTCGCAAGCTGATTGCCGGCCCTGGCGTCTACATCTGCGATGAGTGCATCGATCTCTGCAATGAGATCCTGGATGAGGAACTGATCGACGCTCAGGGTGGTGGTCGGCAGGGCAATGAGCCAACGAGAAAGAGCGGCTCAAACCAGCCCCGCAAGACCACCAAACCTGCACCAACCCTCGCCTCCATTCCCAAACCCCAGGAAATCAAGGGTTTCCTGGACCAGCAAGTCGTGGGACAGGACGCTGCCAAGAAAGTGATGTCGGTGGCGGTTTACAACCACTACAAGCGCCTGGCCTGGCAGGGAGACGGCAAAGGGGAAACCGAACAGACCGCCACCAGGTTGCACAAATCCAACATTCTTTTGATCGGCCCAACGGGCTGTGGCAAAACGCTGCTTGCCCAAACCCTTGCGGAGATGCTGGATGTGCCCTTCGCCGTGGCCGACGCCACCACCCTTACGGAAGCGGGCTACGTCGGTGAAGACGTGGAGAACATCCTGCTGAGGCTGCTGCAGAAGGCCGACATGGATGTGGATCTTGCTCAACGGGGGATCATCTACATCGACGAAATCGACAAAATCGCCCGCAAGAGCGAAAACCCCTCGATCACCAGGGATGTCTCCGGTGAAGGTGTGCAGCAGGCACTGCTCAAGATGCTTGAAGGCACTGTGGCCAACGTTCCGCCCCAGGGCGGCCGCAAGCATCCTTATCAGGACTGCATCCAGATCGACACCAGCCAGATCCTGTTCATCTGTGGTGGTGCCTTCGTGGGTTTGGACGATGTGGTGCAGAAACGCATGGGTCGGAACGCCATTGGCTTCGTGCCCAGCGACAGCCGCGGGCGCGGCAAGGCCACGCGCGATCTCCAAGCATCACAGGTGCTGCGTCACCTCGAGCCGGATGATCTAGTGAAGTACGGACTGATCCCCGAGTTCATCGGCCGGATGCCCGTGAGCGCTGTCCTGGATCCACTGGACGAACATGCCCTCGAGTCCATCCTCACCGAACCCAGGGATGCCCTGGTTAAGCAGTTCCGAACGCTGTTGAGCATGGACAACGTGAAACTTGACTTCGAAGCAGGAGCCATCGAAGCCATCGCTCAGGAGGCCCATCGTCGCAAGACCGGTGCAAGAGCCTTGCGCGGCATTGTTGAAGAGCTGATGCTCGATCTCATGTACGAGCTGCCCTCTCGCAAAAACGTGCCGGACTTCACCATCACCCGCGCCATGGTGGAGGAACACACAGGCGGCAAGGTGCTGTCTCTGCCCGGCCAGGATCGCCAGCAGGAATCAGCCTGATCGGAATGGCGCACCCTTGATGGTGCTGAGAAAGACGTATCCAGACCCAACCACTGCGGTTCGGAAGCCCCCCTCTTCCTGAGGGGGAACTAAGCGACAGACTCGAGCGAGCCCTTCATCACGGCCATGGCCACCGCTGACCATCTGAGGGTTCCTCGTCAGCACGGTTTGTTTCTGCACCATGGGATCGATCTGGGCGATGGCACGGTCGCCCATTACCTCGAGGGTCGGGAAATCCTGCGCAGCTCCCTGGAGGATTTCAGCCGCGGTCAGGAGTTGAGCATGGTTAACCATGAACAGGCATCACCAGCGGGGGTGACCCTGAGAAGGGCCATGAGCAGGATTGGCGAACAGAATTACAACCTTCTGTTCAACAACTGCGAGCACTTCGCCAACTGGTGCAAAACAGGCCGGCACAGGAGCGGTCAAGTGGAGGACTGGCTCCATACAGGCAGCCTCGGTGCACTCGCATTCGGCCAACTGATGCCTGCGGCTCTGCTCACCGGGCTGGGTGTGTTGCTGCGTAAGGGATTGATTGATGAGCAGTCACGCCAACGCGCCCGGCGAGCCCTGGCAGAACTGCAGAAACTGCGAATACGCCTGATGCAGAAATTGGATAGCACCCTCGAGCAGGCGGAGATCTGGATGCAGGGCATGCCTGGTCAGGGGGCCGATGAACGGGTCGATCGACGCAGTCGGCAGCTGCTGCTCACGGGCCGGAGCATCGCCGATGAACTTGCGGCCGTCGAAGACATGGAAGACAAGCTGCATTCACTGTTGGATGAGACCTCTCGAGAAGAAGACACAGTTTCAGGACCAGAACCTCGGTAGCCTCAGCATCCTGCCGGCAGTGCATGAGCCAGCCGTACCAGCCACTGCATCACAAGTACCGGCCCCAACGGCTTAATCAGCTGGTGGGTCAGGAAGCGATTGCGGCCACCCTCGGACATGCACTGCGCACCGGACGCATCGCACCGGCTTATCTCTTCAGCGGACCTCGCGGAACGGGTAAGACCTCCAGTGCCCGCATCCTTGCCCGGTCACTCAACTGCCTGAGCAACGACGGGCCGACGCCGGAACCCTGTGGCAACTGCGAACTGTGCAACTCAATCGCCGCAGGCACTGCACTGGATGTGATTGAGATTGATGCCGCCTCCAACACCGGCGTCGACAACATCCGCGACCTGATCGAGCGCTCAAGGTTCGCACCTGTGCAGGCGCGCTGGAAGGTCTATGTGGTCGACGAATGCCACATGCTGTCCACAGCCGCATTCAACGCGCTGCTCAAGACCTTGGAGGAACCGCCTCCACAGGTGGTGTTTGTGCTGGCCACAACCGACCCACAGCGGGTTTTGCCAACCATTCTCAGCCGCTGCCAGCGGTTTGACTTTCGGCGCATCCCCCTCGATGCACTCGAGCAGCACCTCCGGTGGATTGCTTCAGAGGAATCGATTCCGATCCAACCGGAAGCCCTGCATGTGGTGGCGCAACGAGCCCAGGGCGGCCTGCGCGATGCAGAAAGCTTGCTGGATCAGCTCAGCCTGCTGCCCGGACCGATCGAAGCCGGTGCGGTGTGGGATCTGTTGGGAGCAGTACCTGAACAAGAGTTACTGGAGCTGGTGCAAGCCATGAGCACCAGCGAGCCAGTGACACTGCTGGAAGCCAGCCGACAACTGCTTGACCGCGGCCGAGATGCCGGATCGGTGCTGCAGGGAATGGCAGGGATCCTGCGGGATCTCGTGCTGATGGCCGCTGCTCCAGATCGGCCAGAACTCACGGGTGTCTCTCCGCAGTTCCGCGATCAACTGCCTCCCCTTGCCAAATCCATTGGCCGGACGCGACTGCTGCAATGGCAGGGTCAATTACGCGGTGCTGAACAACAGCTGCGTCAGAGTATGCAGCCTCGCCTCTGGCTGGAGGTGCTGCTGCTCGGTCTGCTGGCTGAACCAACCGCCGCGACAGTCACAGCTATCCCAGCACCGGCAGCAACGCGCTCAAGCTCTGCAGCTCCTCTCTCCTCATCAGCTGTTCCACCACCAGCTGCTGCCCCGGGTCCAGCTGTTGCTTCAAAAGCGGCTGAAGCAACAGCCCTGCCAGCGGTGAGCCTTCCCGACACATCCACCACCCCTTCGCTACCAACCCAGTCCATTACTGCATCGGAACCGCCGGCTCAAGACACTGAAACGACTCCTGCTGCAAGCCAAGACCTCGGCGAGCTCTGGCAGCAAATCCTGGCCAGCCTGGAGCTTCCCTCCACGCGAATGTTGCTCTCGCAGCAAGCCCGACTGACACGGATCGACAACCAGCGCGCTGTGGTGCAGGTCTCCGGAAACTGGATGGGCATGGTGCAGAGCCGCGCAGCCTTGCTGGAGAAAGCGATTGCAAGTGCCATGGGCGGCAACCGTCAACTGGTGCTCGAAAACCATGGAGGCGCGGCACCAATGGCTGCCATGCCGAGCGCACCTGCACCCAAACCCGCACCAGCGCCGCCATCAGCTCCCAGCAATGGCGTTCAGCTGCCTTCAGCCTCTAAGTCGGCCGCTTTGGTTCCGAACAATGCAGCCTCTCCAGCACCCCCATCAGCAACGGCTCCTGCCCAGCCAACGCCTGCAACTCCAGCTCCCTCGATTGCGAGAAGCCAGGCTGCCTCGGTTCAGACAGGCAATACGACAGTTTCTTCTCAAGCAACAACGGCCCCGCCAGTCCGCCCTGAGCCTTCAGCCATGGATGAAAAGGTGAAACGCTTCGCTGACTTCTTCAACGGTCAGGTTCTGGATGTGGACCTCAACAGCTAAATCCCAGGCTCTGAAGCCTGAAGTGTCTCTTCCTCTTCCTCTCCGCTGTGAGTGGTCTTGGCCCAGACCAGTCGTTTGGGAAGAAATGCCATGCGCAGGGTGACCCAGGGGATCACGAGGAACCAGTGACTGAGATAGGCGATACCAAGCAATAGATTGAACAAACCTGGGGAAGGAAGATCAGGTCCTTCGCTAGGGCGTCGACAGCCTCGCCAGTAGGCAACACCGGACACGCTGAAGGCCACGATCGACAAAGGCCAGTAAGCCGGCGTAGTGCGGCTGATCACACTCGTGAGCAGATCCGCCCAGGAGACCACGGGAAGGGCGTACTGAAGCAAGAAAAAGCAAGCCACATCCCTGCGCTGGGCAGGGGTCAGACGCGACGAAATCAAGCCAGGCCAGTAGTCGAGAAAGCGTTGCAGGCCTCCTTCGGCCCAACGCTGACGCTGCTTCCAGAGTGCCTGAAGCGACTCAACGGCCTCTTCCTGTACAGGTGGATCCCAGAGGATGCCGATCCGAGCTCCCTGCAAGATCAAACGAAAACTCAGATCCAGATCGTCCGTGACGGTGTCCTCGTTGAAACCACCGCAGGCCTCCAACAGATCGCGACGCAACAGTTCACCATTGCCACGAAGTTCAGCCACTCCACCACCGGCAAGCCGTCCATCCTGAACCTGGGCATCAAAGGCCATCTCCATGGCCTGAGCACGGGTTAGCCAGTTGCTGCTTGCATTGGTAACCGCTTTGCGCATCTGGACAGCTGACCAGTCTCCAGTGGTTGCGAAGGGCATCAACCGTTCCAGCTGATCCGCACCCAGCTGTGCATCCGCATCAAGAATCAGCAGCCATTCACCCTTGGTCTGAGCCAGAGCGGCATTGAGAGCACCGGACTTTCCTCCACCGGCATTGCGAGGCCGGCTGATCACTCGTAAGGACGGGAAACGAATCTGAAGCTCTGCGAGGCGGTCGGGAGTGCGATCTTCGCTGCCGTCATCCACCACACACAAGCTCAGACGACCATCGGGGTAGCGCAACGCACTGAGGCGTTCTACGAGCCGGGTGACAACCGATTCTTCATCGCGGGCAGCAACCACCACATCCACTGTGGGGAATAACTCCTCTGCTATGGCCGCAGAATCGTCGGAATCGCTGCCGTTGTTCTGGGTGAACTGCTGAGCATGACCTCGCATCAAAGTGCGCAGGGCATACCCCCCTAGCAGCATTGCAAGAGTGAAGGCAGGGATCAAGCTCCGGGATGGATCCAGCCAATGGGGCGCTGCGCCGGCCCAGCCACAGGCCGCCAGGAAGAAGACCGTCTTGCCGCGTCGGTGATCTCCAGTCCCTGCGGCCACAGCTCTCCGACCACAACTAAACATATGGACTTTAGGGGGCCTCAGCAGGTACGGACTCGGCGGGCACTGTGAAGGGCCCCAGCTGGGTTCCGGGGTAATAGTGCTGAAGGATCCGCTCAGCACTCCAACCGCGATCGGCCAAATCGATTGCACCTGCTTGGGACAGCCCCACTCCATGGCCAAACCCTCCGCCTCGGAAGCGCCAGGCCCCCGCCCCCTCAGCTTCAACAACGAATAAGGTGCTGGGCAAACGGCGAAGGGTGCGCCGGATAGCGTCCAGTTTCAACACCACAGGCGCCGCTCCACGATCGCGGTCAATTTCAAGGGAGAGGACCCGACCGCTGGGGCCGCGCCTCTTCACGCTCATCGATGTCGGAGCAGCATTCCCCTGACCGGCAGCGGCAAGTGCCTGACCAAGCTGTCCGGCGGTGTAAACGCGACTCCAGCGAAAACGGGGATGACCTGCTCCATAAGCACCATCCCCGCCGTTCAGCAGAGACTGCACATCCTGGTTACTAAGCAGAGGCATGGAAATCGACTGACCCCAGGCGGTCGCACCATCCGGCTGCGCCCTTACGTAGGGCAGTGGCTCCATATCCCAAGCCTCCTCAGCATGCGCACTGACTCCGCCATTGGTGGCGTGATACACCGCATGAATCGGCTGTCCATCCCACAACAAAACCTCACCGGATGTGGCACGGATGGCCTGTCGCACGGATGGGCTGGCCATCCGTGGATCGCTGTACACCTGGCATTGGGTATCACTGCAGAGGTGATACCCATCCAGAGCAAAGCGATGACTGTTAGCCAAAGCCCAGGTGCGGGCCAGCACGGCCTGGGCCTGCAACGCAGCCGCTGGAGATCCGGCTCCGATCTCATGGGGCACCACACCCTCGAGATAACGCTCGAGCGGAAGCTTCTCCAGCAACGTCCAGCTGCCATAGGCATCCGCCTGAAGACGGAACGGTCCAGGCAAAACACCACCCTTCCAACGCATGCCGTCGGAAGCCTGCACCTGCAGAGGCCCCTCGAGGGTGCGACCACCTGTGGGCCCCTCGAGTACGGGCATCACAACACTGCTAATGCGCTCACTGACATCGCTCAATGTCACACCTGCAAGATCAAGCGCATCAGCAGGTGCCCAAACCTCCCATTCGCCTGGATGGGCCACCTGAGCCTTCACCCCCTGAGCACGCCATCGCTGGGCGATCTGATCCGCTGACTCGAAACTCGCGAAGGGTCCCGCAACACGCCGGGCCACATCGAGAGGTTCCGGAAGAGCAACCCGTCGCCAGCTGAAGCGCAGCTGGTCAGCCGACAACACAAGCTTCCCGGTCCGATCTCGCAGTTGTAGAGGAGCAGCTCCCGCGCTGATCAACGTCAATTGAGCAGCCGATCGATCAGACCCTGTTCCTGCCCCGAGATGATCGTCGAGTGATACCCAGAGAACGGAATTCCTGGCCAACGGCGGCAAGGGAACGCGTCGATGCGTCGGAACCGCAACAAGCTCAGACTGGGGCGAAGGCGGCTCGATGACCTGCTGCTCAATGACCTCGGCCTGACAGCCCAAGGCCGTCATGACCGGAAGCCAGATCCAGGGGAGAAGCCTGAACACTGCATCTGGAGCGGAACGGGACATTGCAGCGGACTCGACAGCTGATCTGAGCATGTTCCTGGGCAAAGGGTTTGGCTGAAGGGGGGGTGAGGTTCTATGTTTGTCGTTTGTGCGACGCGCCGCCAGAGAAATGCCCAAGCTCAAGACCCGCAAAGCAGCCGCCAAGCGGTTCAAAGCAACAGGCACAGGCAAATTCCTGCGACGTCGCGCATTCCACAATCACCTCCTGGATCACAAAAGTCCGAAATTGAAGCGACACCTGAAAACCAAAGCTGTCGTTGATCGCACCGACGAAGAGCGTGTGGCCCTGATGATGCCCTACGCCTGAGTCCTGGCTCGCTTTCCGAGCAGTGACGGATCTGATCACATCTTCCTTAATTCCCTTTCTCAAGACCCATGGCACGCGTTAAAAGAGGCAACGTCGCCCGTAAGCGTCGCAACAAGATCCTTCGCCTGGCACGTGGCTTTCGCGGCAGCAACGGAACCCTCTTCCGCACCGCCAATCAGCGGGTCATGAAGGCTTTGTGCAACGCCTACCGCGACAGGCGCCGGCGCAAGCGTGATTTTCGTCGTTTGTGGATTGCCAGAATCAACGCTGCAGCTCGCTTGAATGGGGTCAGTTACAGCCGTTTGATCGGTGGCCTCAAAAAAGCGGATGTGCGTCTAAACCGCAAAATGCTGGCACAAATGGCAGTGGTGGACCCCTCCAGCTTCGCCAATGTGGTGAATGCAACTCAGGGTTGAATAGCGTCCCTTCACGGGAGCTCAACCGGCTTTCATGAATTCCTTTCTGCCGCAGACCTACCTGCTTGGACTGATCGGATTGCTCACAATTGCTGCCGTCATTGCAGGTCGTCAGCTTCTGCGAGTGCGTCGGGATGAATTAGAGCTCATTCGTCTCGAGCAGTCCGAAGCTGGATCCTCTAAGGATGCCGGTGATCTTTATGAGCTCGCCTGTGTCCAATTACGCAAACGTCTGTACCCGAAGGCCACAGCCACATTGCGTCAGGCCGTGAAACGCCTCAACCAAGAACCTCAGGAAGCACGGGCCCTCATCCAGAACGCGCTGGGATTTTCCCTGGCTGCTCAGAAGGATTTTGCTGGAGCTGTGCGTCATTACAAATTCGCTTTGCAGGCAAAGCAGGACTATCCCGTGGCCCTCAACAATCTCGCCTTTGCTCAGGAGCGACTTCTTAATAGAGAAGAGGCAGCGGAGCTCTACCGCAAAGTACTAACACTTGAGCCCTCGAACAAAACAGCAAAAAGCCGACTCAAACGTTTAGAGCGGTCAGCAGGAGGTCGAACCACCAGCTCATTGATTGAATCTCAGAAGAACTCACCAGAGAGCCCTGACGGCAGGGGCTTCTGAACCAGGGCAGCTTGGAGCCAAACTGAGGCTGCCACCGCGATTGGTGATGCGTGGAGCCTGCCAACTTGAGAGAGTCATCCCTTGAAGACCCAAGTAACTGCCACCCGGCTCGAGTTCATCCGTGAGCTGGCTAGAAAGAGGCAATAAATCAACTTGGTCAGATGAGGCATTGAGGTTGCCCTGCACCGGCGTGCTGATCTCGCCGATCTGCATACTTCCCCTCAGATCAACCATCTGTCCGATGGGCTGAACGCTCGCCAAGGTGAGTTTCACATTCACGCTGTTGCCGCTTGTGAACGACATGTAACTGCCGCACCACTCTCTCGGCATCGACGTTGCGATATTGGCAGCCCGGGCAATCGGATCAAAACGCTGAACCGAACCTTCAAGCTCAAGTGGATCTTCCAAGGCGGAGGAATCAAGAGGCAAGGACGGTTCGAACGTCGCCGGAATCTCGATCGGCGCGTTCATGTCCATAGTGATGGGCATGACGAGAACGGATGATGGCCGCAGGGTAGGTCCCTCAACCCTGGCCTGTTCGACTTCCCATCCGGTTCCACACCAGTCCGCAGCTCCTTCAATGGCTTCGACCCCGTCCAGCACTGACCCACTTCTGATCGGTGGTCGGCAATTCAACAGCAGGTTGTTCACCGGCACGGGCAAATATCCGAATCTGGAAGCGATGCAGCAAAGCCTCGTTCGCTCCGATTGCGACATGGTGACTGTGGCCGTAAGACGGGTTCAGACCGTGGCAGCAGGACACGCAGGCCTAATGGAGGCCATCGACTGGACACGGATCTGGATGCTGCCCAACACCGCAGGCTGTGCCAATGCTGATGAAGCCGTGCGTGTCGCCAGGTTGGGCCGCGAGCTGGCCAAGCTGGCAGGTCAAGAAGACAACACCTTTGTGAAGCTGGAGGTGATTCCCGACAGCCGTCACCTTTTACCCGACCCCTTCGGAACTCTTGAGGCTGCCGAACAGCTTGTGAAGGAAGGATTCACAGTGCTCCCTTACATCAATGCCGATCCGCTACTTGCGCAACGGCTGGAGGAGGTGGGCTGTGCAACTGTGATGCCTCTGGGCTCACCGATCGGATCCGGGCAGGGGCTGCGCAACGCATCCAACATTGCTCTGATCATCGAAAACGCTGGTGTTCCAGTTGTGGTTGATGCAGGGATCGGGGTGCCAAGTGAAGCCGCCGCAGCCCTAGAAATGGGTGCTGATGCCGTCTTAGTGAACAGCGCCATTGCCCTGGCGGGCGACCCTGCATCAATGGCTGAAGCGATGGGTCAGGCCGTTCAAGCGGGGCGAACTGCTTACCTTTCAGGACGACTCCCGAAACTCGAACAAGCCAGTGCCAGCTCTCCCACCACAGGCCTGGTCAAGTAAAGAGTGGTGAAGTGACATGAAGCAAGCGTCATAAAAGAGGTCGTTAAGCAATTGCACTCATAAGGTCCGTCCAGTCACAAAGGACCCATGCAGGTCACAACCGAAGACGGTGGACGTCTGAATGCCTTCGCCAAGGAGCCGCGCATGGAGGTGATGGCTAAGGAAACCAGCCGCAGCAGTGCCTCCAGAGTGTTGATTATCAGCGGCTCAGTGCTGGTGGTGGCACTGATGGCCCTGACCGTGGCGATCAGCTGAAAACCCTGTAGTAGCTTGCACCTCATTGGCGGCTCGCACGCTTCAGCAGGAGTTTGGGGTGAAAGTTCTCGTTCTCGGTGGTGACGGCTTCTGCGGCTGGCCCTGCGCCGTGAATCTGGCGGATCAAGGCCACGATGTTGTGATCGTGGACAACCTGAGCCGGCGCAAAATCGACATCGATCTGGAAGTTGAATCGCTCACACCCATTGCGAACATCGGTGATCGCCTCAAAGCCTGGGAGGAGACAGGCGGCAAGCCCATGCGCTTCGTCCATATGGATATCGCGCATGAATATGAGCGGCTGGTGAACCTGCTTAATCAGGAAAAGCCTGAAGCTGTGGTGCACTTTGCGGAGCAGCGCGCAGCTCCCTATTCGATGAAAAGCAGCGCCACCAAGTGCTACACCGTCGACAACAACGTCAATGGCACCCACAACCTGCTGGCCGCCATCGTCGAATCCGGCCAAGACATTCATGTGGTCCACCTGGGCACGATGGGCGTCTATGGCTACGGCTCCCACAGAGGCGCCACCATCCCTGAGGGCTATCTGAAAGTGGAGGTCCCCCAGCCCGATGGCAGTCGCTTTGAAGAAGAGATCCTTCACCCAGCCAGCCCTGGCAGCGTCTATCACATGACCAAGACGCTGGATCAGCTCCTTTTCCTCTACTACAACAAGAACGACAAGGTCCGCATCACGGACCTGCATCAGGGCATCGTCTGGGGCACGAACACAGAGGCGACGGATCGAGACCCACGGCTAACCAACCGTTTCGATTACGACGGCGACTACGGAACAGTGCTTAACCGCTTCCTGATGCAAGCGGCCATTGGCTATCCACTCACCGTGCACGGCACAGGAGGCCAGACCCGCGCTTTCATCCACATCCGCGACTCCGTGCGCTGCGTCCAGCTGGCCCTAGACAATCCCCCCGACCAAGGCGAACGGGTCAAGATCTTCAACCAAATGACCGAAAGCCATCAGGTGGGCGAACTGGCCAAGAAAGTGGCCGCCCTCACCGGAGCCAAGGTGAACAACCTGCCCAACCCTCGCAATGAAGCTGTTGAAAACGACCTGATCGTGGACAATCGTTGTTTCATTGAACTGGGGCTCAACCCCACAACCCTTGATGACGGTCTGTTGAAAGAAGTGGTGGAAATCGCCACTCGATACGCCGATCGCTGCGATCGCAACCGCATCCTCTGCACCTCTGCCTGGACCAAAACCCAGGCACAAGCCATCGTCTCCGCCTCCTGAATCAGGCCCTTCCTTTGAAAATCGCCTTCTTCACCGAAACCTTCCTGCCCAAGGTCGACGGCATCGTGACCCGCCTCACCAAAACGGTGAAGCATCTTGTGGACGCCGGCGATGAGGTGATGGTGTTCTGCCCAGAAGGCTGTCCAGAGGAGTACATGGGGGCACGCCTGATCGGTGTGCCCGCGATGCCTCTGCCGCTCTATCCCGAGCTGAAGCTGGCTCTGCCGCGGCCGGCTGTATCCGAGGCGATCGACAACTTCCAACCTGATCTCATTCACGTTGTCAATCCAGCGGTGCTGGGGCTCGGGGGAATCTGGCTGGCCAAGACCAAATCCATCCCTCTGGTTGCCAGCTATCACACCCATCTACCCAAGTACCTCGAGCACTACGGCATGGGCATGCTCGAACCACTGCTGTGGGAACTCCTGAAAGCCGCCCATAACCAGGCGCTTTTGAATCTGTGCACCTCCACCGCCATGGTTCAGGAGCTGAGTGACAAGGGCATTCAGCACACGGATCTCTGGCAGCGAGGGGTAGATACCGAACTGTTCAGTCCTGAGCTGCGCAGCAATGCCATGCGGCAACGCCTTACAGGCGATCATGACGACCGCGGTGCTCTACTGCTTTACGTGGGCCGGCTCTCCGCCGAGAAGCAGATCGAGCGCATCAAACCTGTGCTCGAAGCACTTCCCGATGCTCGTCTGGCGTTGGTCGGCGACGGACCCCACCGCCAGCAACTGGAAAAGCATTTCGAAGGCACGGCTACCACATTTGTGGGCTACCTCGCCGGTGAAGAGCTGGCAAGTGCCTATGCAAGCGGTGATGCCTTCCTCTTCCCCTCCAGTACGGAAACTCTCGGACTGGTGCTGCTGGAGGCGATGGCTGCCGGTTGCCCGGTGGTTGGAGCCAACCGTGGCGGCATTCCCGACATCATCACCGACGGCGTGAATGGCTGTCTGTATGAACCCGACGGCAACGATGGAGGTGCTGCCAGCCTGATCACGGCCACCCGTCGCCTACTCGGCAACGACATCGAACGCCAGTCCCTGCGAAGAGCTGCCCGGGACGAGGCTGAACGCTGGGGCTGGGCAGGAGCAACTGAACAGCTGCGCGGTTATTACCGCAACGTTCTCCAGAAGCAGCAACTGAGCGCTGCCGCCTGAATCATTGCTTGCCGCGCGTGCGGTTCCAGACCTCCATTACCTTTTTGGCCATCGGCAGGGCGTGCACTGATCCTCCGCCAGGTGTGTTCTGGGCGAACGCCACGATCACGATCTTCCCCTCCGGATAGGGCGCATAGGTGGCAAACCAAGCATGGTCCGGTCCGCCGGTGCTGTCCTCAGCGGTACCCGTCTTGCCCCCGGCCGGTGGAATGCCAGGCCCATTCAATCCATATCCGGTGCCATCTGACACCACCTTGCGCAAACCCTCGCGGATCTTGTTCAGGGTCGAGGGTTTGATCTCCACCTTTGAGCGCCTGGCAGGGTCAGTCCAGTCCAGCCCTTGATCAGCCAGATGAGGTGTAACCAGCCAGCCACCATTCGCGAACACCGCATAAGCCCTGGCCAACTGCAGGGGAGTGATCTGCACCACCGACTGGCCGATGGAGGCACTGGCCATGTCCTCAGGAATCCAGGGAGTCGTTCCGGGGTCGGCCCAGCCGCGGCCAGCCGCCGCCCATTCCTCATCACCCACCAACCCAACACTTTCCTCCCAGCCAATCTCGATTCCGGTCTTCTGTTGGAAACCAAGCGCATCCGCGGCTTTCTTCAGCGCCAGGGATCCCGAGCCAACACCCACTTGGTAGAAGAAGGTGTTGCTGGAAAAACGCAGGGCATCGGCGTAGCCGATACGACCGAAGCCTGCACCGTTGTGATCAGGGAAGCAATGACCTCCGTAGGTGATGCAGGCGGTGGTGTTGAGTTTGGTATCGGCAGGAAACTTGCCTGACTCCATGCCGGCCATCGCCGTTACGGCCTTCCAGGTGCTGCCGGGGTCATAGGCATTCATGGACCGGCTGAGCAGTGGCTTTTTCGGATTGGAAAACAGTGCGTCGTACTCCTTCTGAGTGGTGACGAGCTTGGAAAAAAAATTGGGATCGAACGTTGGTTTACTGGCCAGAGCAAGAATGGCGCCATTGCTGGGGTCCATGGCAACGATCGCGCCACCAGGCTTGTCAGCCAAAGCCTGCTCCGCAGCCTTCTGAAGATCCAGATCGAGAGTGAGCTTGAGGTCCTTACCAGCAACCGAAGGACGATCGCCGAGATGACGCTGCACCTCGCCCATGGCATTCACCTCCAGCATCTGCCCCCCCCAGGCACCGCGGAGATGACTTTCATAGGCCGCCTCTACACCGATGCGCCCAATGCGATCTCGAATTTTGTACCCCTTTTCGGCAAGAGTCTTGTATTCCTCCTCAGTGATCGGCTGGGTGTAACCGAGGGCATGGGCTGCCAGGGTTCCGTGGGGGTAGAAGCGCAGGATGTCCACATCCACCTGGGCTCCCTTCAATCCCAGCGACTGCTCACGGAAACGCAGTACCTGTTCAGGCTTTAGGTCAGTAGCCAGATTGATGCGATAACCGTCCCGTGCCTGTCCACTGCCACGGCGCTGATCCAGTACGGCCGCATCAAGGCTGAGCAAGCGGGCCAGACGATCGCGCAGGTCGGGCCAGCTGGCATCATCCACCAATCGTGGCTCGACATAGAGGGAGTAGGTCAATTTGCTGGAGGCCAACACCCGCCCTTTGCGATCCAACAGCCGTCCTCGTGTCGGTGAACGAGGAACGAGTCGAATGCGATTTTCATCAGCCAGTTGGCGATAGCGGGACCCCTCAAGTACCTGAAGCCACACCAGGCGGGAGACCATCGCCGCACTCACCAGCAGGACGAGCGCCAAAAGCACCAGTGGCTGCTGACGCAAACCGCTCTGGCGCTGACCATCGCGTTGCGAGAAATCGGAACCCGCCATCCTTGTCAACTCACCTTGTTGATCAGCGCATCCAACCGCTGCAGACGCCCATCAATCCTTGTCAAGACTTCCTGCAACTGCAAAGAGTCACCCTGATCCGAGTCCAACCGGACCTGCGCCTCCATAGGCTCATCCACCTCCACCTGCACCGTCATCACAGGATTACCCAGCCCAGGGCTGATCTGATCAAGACGTTCACGGACCTCCCGTGCCGCTGCTTCACCCTGCTGTCGCAGATCACCGAGAGGATCATCGCCCCTGGCAACAGACTCCACCGCCTTGGCAGGACCCTCGGTGCGGACGCGATCGACAAACGCCAGTCCCATCGGCAGAACCTCTTGCATCAGCGCCAAGCGCAGCGAATCGAGTGGTTGGCTATCGGCCATAGAGGCGAGCCTGATGATTCAACGAAGCCCAGTCTGCTCCGAAGGGAGAACAAGTGTCGGACAGGCTGAACGAGAGGATCCCAATGACCAGCCGATCACACCGGACAGCACGACAAGCGCCACGATCGGTGCCAAAGCATGATGCGTGGTTTCAAGAGAAATCCACTCGGACCAGCCGCGCCAGAAGCGATCGCGCGCAAAACGCCGTTTCTCCCGGGTTTGAAGTCGAGACCGCCTTCGGTACGACTTCTCCACCCAACGTTCGAAGGAGCGCTTTTTGGTGATCGCCATCTTGCGCTCGACCTCAAGCAGTTGGCCGGAAGTGAGCTCAGGATGAAAGGTTCCGATCAGCTCCAGGCTTTTAAGGAACATCTCCACGGCGCCATCCTTGATCTCCTGATCTGTGGGATCCAGCAGAGACCACTCCAGCTCTGGATAGAAACGACCACGGTTCTGCTGGATCTGATCCTCATTCAGCTGTCCGGGCTCTCGCAGCCAACGATCCGTGTTGCTGTCAAAGCGTCGCCAGTAGAGGAAAGGGTTGATGTAGATGGTCTTACCAGCAAGCTGGATGCTGTCCTGCTGGAGACGGCGCTGCAGTTGCTGGTCCTGCTGTTGGGCAGCGGTCACATCCTTGAAGCCGGGGGCCAAGGATATCGGCGCTGGCAGCGACCTACCAGCCCCCTGAAGGGACTCATTGACACTCCAATCTCCCCCCAAGGTTGAACGGCATCAAAAAGCGTTGGCTCTTTTGACAGAACCAACGCAAAACCGAATCAAGTCAACGAACAACCTGAATCAGAATTGAGCCAATGCTCTCCACTGCGTGGGAAGAAGTTTGGCCACCAGTTCAAACTGGCCATTACCCATCGGCTTCACCACATAGGCAACGCCCATCGGATCAGGATAAATTCCATCGGGCGGCACCACCCCCATGGTCACTCCCTGGAAGGGATCATCATGACCAACGAGAAAAGTATTGGTGCCTGAAGCTGGCATTGCCGACAAAAGCGGAGACACCCTATTGGCATATTCCTTGTAATCCTGTGGGGTGCAATCCACACAAGGCAGGAAGTTCAGATTTGAATTTTTCGTATATTTTCCAAATGCCAGTTGTGCAGTGTTGTAAGCACGGCAATAGTCGCTAGAGATCACATCACCAACAGGAATTCTTGCAGCCTTAATGCCTTTGCCAATCTGCATAGCCTCTTTTTTGCCATCAGGACTCAATCGACGCTGCGTACTGCACTCAGCGAGGTTCAAGTTTGGACTGACCTGATCACCCCAGTCCTTATTGGTTCTTGCATGACGGAGATAAACAACATAGCCGCCTCGGCGTAGATCATTGGCAAGCTGCTTTGCACCGACCCGATTAATAAAGTCGGTATTTTGCTGATCTCCAGAGATGGTGGCTGCGTTGATTTCGTAATCCTCAACAGCCGCTTTCGCCGCATGCGTATTTGTGGCGATTGATGTTGCCAGAAGGCCTCCGGCGACGAAAGCCGCAGAAGTCGAAATAAGGCGAATGTTCTTCAAGTAATTCATACCAAAAAGCATTACAAAAAGCAATTTCAACCTGAACGTAGGCATAAGGCCAACCCATGACAAGTAAAAAAAACTACATCAACTTAGAGGCAGGCCAGAGTGTATCAACAAGCCCTCGATCAATATCAATTTGATACATTTGATCCTTATTTTGACTAGAAGTGAAGTTGTAGAGCAAGCAAATATCAATCCAATCGGAGAGTAAATTCTGACAAGATAGGATTCGGGAATTGATCCTCAGATCAAAATATCCTTCGAACGTTAAGGCCTGGGGACGGCATGAATCAAATATTCAAAGAAGGATTTTCTAGAAGTTCGGCACTATTCCCACTCAATCGTTCCAGGCGGTTTGCTGGTGATGTCTAGAACCACACGGTTCACACCTTTCACCTCATTGACAATGCGATTGGAAATGGTCTCCATCAGGTCGTAAGGCAACCGTGACCAGTCAGCGGTCATACCGTCTTCACTGGACACGCAACGGAGCACAATCGGCCAGGCATAGGTGCGCTTGTCACCCATGACCCCGACTGAGCGCACAGGCAACAGAACCGCAAAGGCCTGCCAAATGTCGTGATACAGGCCGGCTTCTTTCACCTCTTCACGCACGATGAGGTCCGCATCACGCAGACAATCAAGTTTCTCAGCTGTGACCTCACCAAGGATACGAATGGCCAGACCTGGCCCAGGGAAGGGATGTCGACGCACGATCTCCTCAGGAAGTCCGAGCGATCGACCGACCTTGCGCACTTCGTCTTTGAACAACTTGCGCAGCGGTTCCACCAATTTGAACTGAAGATCCTTGGGAAGACCACCCACGTTGTGGTGGCTCTTGATCTTCACGGCCACCCGCTCGCCTGTTTTGGGATCGACATTGGTTCCAGCACTCTCGATCACATCGGGATACAGCGTGCCCTGGGCCAGATAATCAAAAGGACCGAGGCGACGGCTCTCCTCTTCAAACACACGGATGAATTCGGTACCGATGATCTTGCGCTTCTGCTCCGGATCGGTGACGTCCTTGAGTTTGGTCAGGAACCGTTGCCGGGCCTTGATGTACTCAACGTGAATATTGAACTTGCGGTCAAAGAAGTCCATCAGGAACTCAGGCTCGCCCTTCCGCATGAAGCCCTGATCAATGAACATGCAGGTGAGCTGATCACCAATAGCCTTCTTGAGCAGAAAGGCCAAGGTTGAGGAATCCACGCCACCTGAGAGAGCAAGCAACACACTCTTCTCACCGACCTGATCGCGAATCTGTTTAACAGCTTCCTCAATGAACGTTGCTGTCGTCCAGTCAGGCTCACAGCCACAGACGTGATAAACGAAATTGCGGATCATCGCCATGCCGCAAGTGGAGTGCACCACCTCGGGATGAAACTGCACGCCATACAACTGGCGCTCATGGTGAGCGACGGCCGCCTCAGGGGTATTGGCCGTATGGGCTAGACGCACGAAGCCCTCCGGCAGAGCCTCCACGGAATCCCCATGACTCATCCACATTGTTGAGCCGTTGTCCACATTGGTGAGCAAGTCAGTGGGATCATCCACCTCAAGCGGTGCTTTGCCGTACTCCGCCTTACCGGTGGCTGCCACCACACGTCCGCCCAGCTGCTGCACCATCAGCTGCATCCCGTAGCAAACGCCGAGAACCGGAATCCCCATCGACCAGATCTCTGGATCGCAAAGAGGAGCACCGTCGGCGTACACCGAATTGGGGCCGCCGCTGAGGATGATCCCCTTGGGCTCCAGTTTGCGCAGCTCTTCAACAGCTGTGCTGTACCCCAACACCACGGAGAACACCTCAGTTTCTCGCACCCTGCGAGCAATCAATTCGGAATACTGGGAGCCAAAATCAAGAATGACGATGGCCGGCTGACGCTGACCTTCAATCGGAACCTGGGACATCTCGCACGTAAGCCGTGAAACGGAAGGCCGCGGAAATCGGCCGCCAATTCATCAGCGTAGAGAAGGGCCTTGACCTGAATTAGAAACCACCGGCTGCAGTTGAAGGCCGCAATGGCGAAGCATCAGCAGTCCTTCAGGTCCGGCCCAACGCAGCTGACGATCCCGGTTAAACAGGGCTGCACCCACGCGCATCCCGGTGCAGCCATAGCGCTTCAGATAAGCCTCACTCCGCCCTTCAACCGTCTCAGCCATGGCCATCCAGAGACCCATGGCCTGCTCCAGATCATGGACTTGCAGCCAACTCCAAGCCTCTTCCATCGAAGCGGTTTCAAGCAGAGCTCGAATGGATTCCAGACGGAGCCCCTGCTGCACGGCCAGAGCAGCTAACACTTCCAAACGTGCATCAGCAAGGTGGTGATGGGTATGAAAGATTCCCCCCGCCAATTTGATCAGTTTTCCGTGATATCCGAGCACAAGCAGCTGCCTGACTCCGGATTCGGCAGCAGCCACCAAGAGGGGCCCGATCCAGTTTCCTGACTTGAGCAGCGGCTGCTGATCGGAGAGTCCCAGCTGCTCAGCCAGATTCAAGCCGTTTTCACCAATAACAAGCGTCAGCCGACCCGCGAAACCAGACTGAGCAGTGAGCTCGCGCAACCGGTCAAGAGCCAACTGCAGCTGATCAGGAGAAGCACTGGTCTGCACCTCCGCCTGGGTGCCAATCAAGGCGAGTCCTTCGACCACACCAAAAGCGGAATTGCTGGTTCGCAGTGCCAACTCTCGCCCACGCGGCAACACCACCTCCACGTCCAGGCCACCCAAAACCGACAACAGATCGCTGAGATTGAGCTCGAGCAACTCGCGAGCGAAACCTGAGATACAGAGTGAACCGTCGTCCTCCAGCCGGCCAACGCCCTCGCCGGCGTGGATCTGCAATCGCTTCTTGGAGGAGCTACGGCTCACAAGCACCCAGATCTCCAGGCCGCGAGTGAGATCCAATCCAGTGCCGGGATCGCAGATGCTGATCGCCAGTGCCTTTTGACCACCATCCAGCAGCGATGCCGCATGCACCTCCACCCGACGAAGACCTTGCTCAGAAGGGATCCTGAGGTCAACGCTCCTGGGTACCGCAGACCCACTCAAAACAAGGGCCGCAGCACGCGCCGCCGCCCCCACCCAGACAGGCAGAGTCAACCCGGTTCCTGAAAAGGCAGATGGTGTGGCGATGGGAGGCCATGCAGATCATTTTTTAGGATGAACGATTGGCACCCCTTGAGCCCGTGCAGGACAAGCTCACCCTGATGATCCCGGGACCCACCCCGGTGCCTGAAACAGTGCTAAAGGCGATGGGCCGCCACCCGATCGGCCATCGCAGCGGCGAATTTCAGGCCGTGGTGGAACGCACCAATGCGCAGCTGCGCTGGCTGCATCAAACCAGCAGCGATGTGCTCGTGATCACCGGTAGCGGCACGGCCGCCATGGAGGCGGGCATCATCAACACACTCAGCCGTGGAGACAAGGTGCTCTGCGGTGACAACGGCAAGTTCGGTGAACGCTGGGTGAAAGTGGCACAGGCCTACGGCCTGGATGTGGACGTGATCCAAGCCGAGTGGGGGCAACCCCTTGATCCCGACGCATTTCGCAGCGCGTTGGAAGCTGACACTGCCAAATCG
Organism: Synechococcus sp. UW179A; assembly: GCF_900473965.1. Taxonomy (NCBI): domain Bacteria; kingdom Bacillati; phylum Cyanobacteriota; class Cyanophyceae; order Synechococcales; family Synechococcaceae; genus Synechococcus; species Synechococcus sp. UW179A. The sequence continues at coordinate 88,697 of NZ_UCNJ01000002.1, forward strand.
ATCAAGGCCGTGATCCTCACCCACTCCGAAACCTCCACCGGAGTCATCAATGACCTTGAGACCATCAGTAGCCATGTAAGAGCCCACGGCACGGCTCTCACCATTGCTGACTGCGTCACCAGCCTTGGAGCTGCCAATGTTCCGATGGACACCTGGGGCTTGGATGTGATTGCCTCCGGATCCCAAAAGGGCTACATGATGCCCCCCGGACTGAGCTTCGTTGCCATGAGCGAACGAGCCTGGAAGGCCTACGAACGTTCCGATCTCCCGAAGTTCTATCTAGACCTTGGCCCCTACAGGAAAACGGCCGCCAAAAACAGCAATCCCTTCACCCCAGCAGTGAATCTCTATTTCGCTCTGGAAGCAGCATTGGAGATGATGCAAGCCGAAGGTCTGGAATCAATTATTTCTAGGCATGCAAAACACAGCAATGCCACCTTGGCAGCCATGAAGGCCATGGGTTTGCCGCTGTTCGCTGCAGAAGGCCACAGCAGTCCTGCCATCACTGCCGTAGCACCTGATGGCATCGATGCCGAACAGTTGCGTAAAGCTGTGAAAGAGCGATATCACATTCTGCTCGCTGGTGGCCAAGACCATCTCAAAGGCAAGGTGTTCCGCATCGGACATCTTGGATTTGTCTGCGACCGAGATTTACTGATGGCAGTAGCAGCAATCGAATCAGTTCTGCACTCGCTCGGCCTGCACAAGGGATCCATGGGTGCTGGATTGAGCGCAGCCTCGGAAATCCTGAGTCGGTGAGACGCCAGAATAACTGTTGAGAAACTACGAAGATGGGATAAGATTGTGAATATGCGGGTGTAATTCAGCGGTAGAATGTCAGCTTCCCAAGCTGAACGTCGCCGGTTCAAATCCGGTCACCCGCTTGAATTGATTGATCAATCAAATATCAACTTCGATTACCCCAGCTTGAGGTTGAAGCCCTGGGTTTAATCAGTTGAATAACCTGTGGGCCAACACTCCCCGCTCTGCGTTCGTGATTAAGTGCCTTCAAGATCAGTTGGGCTGATCCAGCGGTGTTTCCTTCACTTGCCTGGGTGCGAGCCTGTTCAAACCATTGTCGTGCTCGACTGAGCAGTTGCTCTCGGTCAGGCTCCACGGATTGAAGGGGTACAGGAGATTTCAACAACGCCGTCACAGCGACAAATAAACCATTGCATTGATATTAACAAATGACCGCGGAAAATATCAATCCACAAAAAAGCTCATATAAGAATTATGAGACCTCAAGCATGCATTTTTATAACGTTCCATTCAACGATCAAATGACACCTCAGGTGCCTGGTTCTTCGATGTTGCCGCCCAGCTCTGCAATCTGAGCACGCAACTGATCGGACCTGGCTCGATCGCCGCGGGTGATTGCTACGGCCAAGGCGAATTCAAGCTTTTCAAGCTGATGACCACCCTCGATGTACCCGCTGGAACCTGAAGACGACAATCCCGATGAGCCTTGAGCGAGGGAGCAACGGTTCTTGCCGGTATTGCGAGGACCAGAGGTTGAGACAGTTGTGGGAGCCATGGTCAGCTTTCTTTTCATTTTGCCACCTCCGGCCAGCCTCATGCAGCCACAGCCTCGCCTTCAGACTCACTCGTTGAAGGCTGAGACAACATTCCAGCTGAATCTGTAGCCGCATCCGAGCAAAGCTCAGTGCTGTTCAACAACTCCTGGCAATCGAGCAGCAGTTGATCCACGTCATCCAGACGCTGCCGCTGTTCAGCAGGCATGGTTTCGGCCTCGCTGCGCTGCTGACGCACTTGCAGCTCCAGGCTTTCCAGGCGCTGTTCAAGCCTGACCAGACGCTGCGACAGGGCGTTGAGCATCTGAGCGACATCTTCCGCCGTACGAGTGATGCGGAAGGACACGGACTGAGTCATCCGAAGACGGGCGAGTGCTGGCCTGATGACAACACATGGGTGACCAACTCTCAAGAGCTGTGCGACAAAGCGTTCCCGCTGTGGATTCAAACTAAGAGATCTGCTGCCTGCGGGTTCCATGCCTTCTCTGATGATCCTGCTGGTGTATGCCCTAGCCGGAACTGGTATGGGACTACTCGCCCTGAGAACTGGGATTCCAGCCGCACCGCTTGCGGGCGCATTGATCGGTGCTGCGGTGGTGAGCATGAGCGGGCGTCTTGAGGTTGCCGAATGGCCGCCCGGTACACGCACCGCTCTTCAGATCGGAATCGGAACTGTGATCGGCACCGGACTAACGCAAACATCTCTCGAGCAGTTACAAAATCTCTGGAAGCCAGCAGTGCTGATCACTCTCACATTGGTCATGACAGGTCTGGTGGTTGGTCTCTGGGCCAGTCGTCTGCTTGGAGTCGATCCACTGATCACCCTGCTCGGAGCAGCGCCTGGCGGAATCAGTGGCATGAGCCTGGTCGGAGAGGATTACGGCGTTGGCGCCGCTGTCGCAGCACTGCACGCAGTACGACTGATCACCGTGCTTCTGGTCCTGCCACTGGTGGTGAAACTGCTTACACCTCTCGGACTGGGCAATTCCTGATTCCCCTCTGGACAGCCAAACACGAGCCGATACGTTGACGCAGATCGCCTTCTCTGTCCATCAATGGCCAGCCTCCGCACCCGACTTGCCGTCCTGCTGCCACTGGCGGGGATGCTGCTCGCAGCTGCACCTGTTGAGGCAGCAAGCGCCGACTCCAAAAAGGGCGCTCAGGTGTACTGCTACATGCGCAGCAATGGCAATGATCACTCCGTGAGCTTCAAGGCCTCCTATGCCCTGATCAAACGACAGAGCAGTGGAGTGTTCAAGACATCTCCAGAGCATGCGGCTGTGATGATCACCGAAACAGTGGTGGAGGAACCCGGCAGCTATCCGGATTGCGGTCGTTATCTGGGGGATCTGTTCGGAGGCAAAACCTCCAAGAAGTCCTCAAGCGCTACCAGTGCGAGCACAATCACGAACAGCAGCTCCAACGGTGCGACCTCAACGGACTGGGATGCTGATGATCGATACAGCTACTGAAACTTTTGACATTGCATAGGCCTACGCGAGCCGATTGGCGGACCACATGGCCAAAGTCGGTTCTCCTGATCGGTGTTCTGCTACTCACGATCCAGGCCTGCAAGAACGCCAAGAGTCCTCAAGCTGTGTCGCCCGATCCCCAGTTGAAAGCATCCAGCTGCCTTGAAGATCTCAATCTGCAGCGAGTGGACCAAGCCCTGGAGCGTTGCAATGCGGTTGTGGTGAGCCACCCTGGCGATCCAGTGCCGCTGACCGACAGGTCACTGATCCAAACACTGATGGGGCGTGATGACGAGGCCTGCGCTGATGTAAGCCAGGCCATATCCCTGCTCAAAGACCAGAACAAATCCAGAGATCCTCTACTCGAGCACGAGCTGGATGTGCGTCAGCAATCCTGCAAACAACGGGCCACCATGACCGGCAATGGCTGACGATCCACGCTGATACGACGTGGGCCCAGTAACAACTCGATCTTGTCAGCCTTGCTAGCCACAAGACCATCCACAAGCTGATCGGCCAGACCAAGCTGAAGCCAATGGCTGGTCAGCCCACCATCCATGCCGATGCGGTGGCAACGATCCTCCGCCTGGTCAACATCACCTGGGGTCCAGGGCCTCTCCAGAAGCACAATCTGACGTGCCCGATGCAGTGTGAATCCCAACCCTCCGCAGCCATAGGTCGCCAAAAGCAGATCCGTTCCACCAGCCTGAAAATGATCCACAGCAGCCTGTCGCTGTTCCGGTTTTTGCCGACCGGTTAAGAGTTCACCACCCAGCCGCTGCTGCAGGAGCTGCAACGGAGACACGAAGGAGCTAAACAGCACGATCGCCTGACCATCAGCACGCAACTGCTCCACCAAAGCCTGAGCAGCTGGAAGCTTGAATTCCGCCGCAATCATGCGTAGGGAGGTGAGCAGGGCAAGTGATTCAGCATCCGAACGCACTTCACCGAGCTGCACACGACGGCGATAGTCCTCCACCACAAGACGCAGACGGTGATCGAATCCAAGCGCCTGATCAGCAGCCAATGAAATGCCATGGCAGCGTCGCTGCTTGGCAGGAAGACCAAGCACATGCTGCTTGCGTCGATGCAGAACCAATGGTCGGGTGAGGCGCCGCAACTCCTTCAGACGACTTGCACCATCGGCACGCCAGCGGCGCCGACCACCTTGCTCACTCCAGTGTCCCTGGCAAAAAATCTCCTCAAATGAACGCTGATCGCGCGCCAGTGGATGATCCATGGCCGCCAGTAGCGGAAAAAACTGAATCGGTCGACCATTGCGGACGGGTGTGCCCGTGAGCATCCACACCGCACGCAGCCGCGGATGACGGGCCAAGCGCAATAGGGCCTGGGTCCGCTGAGCCTGAAGTGACTGGGCGTAATGGGCTTCATCAACCACTAAAAGGGTTCCCGCTTCCGGAAGGTCGCCCGGCAAGCGGGCCCAGCTGTGCAGTGTGCACTCGAGATCAAGAGATTCCGCTTCGCGCTGCCAGTGCGTATGAAGTCCCACAGGAGCGATCACCATCAGGCGCAGAGGCACCACACGCAGCAACGCACGAGCCGCCAGAAGGGATGTGAGCGTCTTTCCCAACCCCATCTCATCAGCCAGCAAGGCACCACGACGTGCCAGCAGCCAGCGAGCACCTGAACGTTGATGAGGAAGCGGTGTACGACCATCAGCAAGTGGCTGATCCAGGTCAGCAGTGGCCATCAGCTCCCGGTGATGAGGAAGAGGCGGCAGTGGATGACGGTGCCAATCCAGCCAACGCTCCAGTTCCTCGTCAACCCGAAAACGTGAGCCCAAACGGTCGAGAAGGCACTCGGCCGCGGCCAGTGGAAATTCCCAGCCATGCTGCGAGCCTCTCCAGAGTCCCCGAGGCCTGATCCGGCCCATCTGCGCATGGGTCACGGCATCAAAGGGATAGCTGACCCTCACAAGTCCTGAAGGGGTCAGCCCAAGGCTGCAGCAGGACGTTGATGAAGCCGTAACAACAACTCAGCAAAGCAAATGTAATTGTATTGCTTCTTCTGATCACCACAAGGGCCTTGAAGCTCAAATATCACACTTGAAAAAGTGCCAAAAATGCAGCGAAGAACACATTGACGAACCCAGCGAAAGCGACAGAATTATCACAACCGAACCATTCGGATGCATAACAGGGACGCGGTTTTCCTCGAAGATCTATGCCCTAAACTGAGAGTCCGAAGATGGCGTCAATCGCTACACACTTACACAGGCAAAAGCTGTATTTACTGCGGTAAACAATCAGAATCAATTGATCATATTCTTCCAAGAGCTAAAGGTGGTTTAAGCATTACAGAAAATTGTGTTCCAGCCTGTCTCTCATGCAATGGACACAAATCAGATTCCGACGTTTTTGACTGGTATCGGCGCCAACGCTTTTACGATCCGCGCCGAGCCATGGCGATTCGTGCCTGGATGGATGGTGATTTGCGCCTTGCACTGAGGCTTCTGCAATGGGCACAACCTGAACTGAATCAAACCACTAGTGCATCGATGGCAGCCGACGCATCCCTCAACAATCAGAGGCATCACGACTGGGGGCTTGAGGCTGCTTGAACCAAGGCAGCCCGATCCCTGATCACCAAACTCTGCAAGCCTCTGCTGAGTGATGCTGCTCACAGATTGAGGCCTGCTGTTGAGGCTGCTCAGGTGCCAGCACAAAGGCCGCGCTCACCAAGACCGAGGCAAACAGGGTCGCTGCCAAGCGACGCAGCGCAGCACTCTCGCCAGTCGAGATCACAATCCTGCGATTATCCGCACTTCGAGGCAGCATGGGTGCCGGAGAGGACATCAGAGGAAGACAGGAACTGGTCACGGCTGCATTGCCACTGATACGTTTGTACTCATGCCGGAATCACTTGTCAACCGTTGCCGATCGCTGCCCGCTGGATCCACGCTGTGCATCCTTGGAGCTGGCTTCAGTGGACGTCGGGTCGCTGCTCTGGCTGAAGCCCTGAACATCAGGGTGCTCACCACTCGCAGAAACCCCGATCCCGAGAGCAGAGCTCTGCGCTTTGACACTGATCAAAACGTGGTACCAACAGACTCGGAGCTGCGTGGCGTCACCCATCTGCTAAGCACCATTCCCCCAGGCCGTGATCAAACCGACCCTGTTTTGCGGACAATGAGGTCTCAGCTCAGTCAACTGCCCCTTCGCTGGGCCGGCTATCTCTCCACAACCGGCATCTACGGCGACACAGGAGGGGCCTGGGTGAGTGAAGCGGATGCACCACGACCAAGCCTGGATCGCAGCCGCAGACGTTTGATCTGCGAACAAGAGTGGCTGAACAGCGGACTACCCGTACAGATTCTGCGGTTACCTGGGATCTACGGACCGGGTCGCTCACCTCTGGCCGCTGTGAAGGCTGGCACCCTGAAACCCGTGCACAAGCCTGGGCAGGTGTTCTGCCGGGTGCACGTCGACGACATTGCCGCGGCATGCCTGCACCTGATGCACTGCTCTGCCGCAGGGCAGCACCCTCCAGTCGTGAACATCTGCGATCACGAGCCAGCTCCGAGTCATGTGATGCAGCGTCATGCCGCAGACCTTTTGGACTGCGACCTACCGGAGGCTCGCCGTTACGTGGATGCTGAGGCTGAGATGAGTGCCATGGCCCGTAGCTTCTGGGCCGAAAACCGCAGAGTCAGCAACGATCTTCTTTGCAAGACACTTGGCTACACCATGGTGCATCCCAACTTCCGCAGCGGACTCTCCCACTGTCTGGTCGAGGAAAGACTCATGGAGGATCCGACTCGGAGCGCTCCGGACTGAACAAAGGAATCTCATGCAGCCTTAAGGGCTGATCAGGATCGATAAAGGTCAGACCTGCATCATTCAGCATGCGACTCCACTGAACTTCCAACCAGCCCTCCCGAAGCGCCGTTCCCAAACCGAAGAGCAACAGGCCAATCACCAGCCAACGCAGCATGACCACATTCATCGAATGCCATGACGCTAAACAGCGCCTTGTGATCGCACTTGGTGATCCTGCTGGAATTGGCATGGAAGTCACGCTGAAAGCCCTGGCTGATCCCAGGCGACCAGCGGACATGCCGATGCCTCTACTTGTGGGCTGCAGGGCCAGCCTGCAACAGACCGCTGACCACCTGAGACTGCACACACAGGATCCCATCGCGGATCCAGAGGCACTGACGATTGAGGATCTACCGGTACCTGGAGGGCCTCTCCCTCCCGGCGAAGCAGGAGTCAGAAGCGGAGAAGCCGGGTTCCGTTGGCTGAGCAGAGCTGTGGAGCTGGTCAAACAGCACCAAGCACGAGCACTGGTGACCGCACCGATCGCGAAACATGCTTGGCATCAAGCCGGACATCGCTATCCCGGTCAGACAGAGCGTCTGGCGGAACTGGATGGACGCAAAACCGCCTCCATGCTGTTCACGGCTGTCTCCCCAGCAACCGGATGGAGGCTGAACACACTGCTGGCCACCACACACATCCCGCTTGGACAGGTTCCAGAGGTTCTCACGGCCAATCTGGTTGAACGCAAGCTCGATGAACTGGCAGGGTTCTGCCTGCGCTTCAATCCTGCTCCTCAATTGCTGGTGGCTGGCCTCAATCCACATGCCGGAGAGCAGGGGCAACTCGGAGAAGAAGAGCAACTGTGGTTGAACCCACTACTGGAGAGGTGGACGAGCGAGCATCCTTGCGTTCAGCTAAAAGGCCCCTTACCGCCAGACACCTGCTGGCTGAGTGCAGCTAAGGCCTGGAGCCATGATTCTGGTCAAAACGGACCTGATGGAATCCTGGCCCTTTATCACGATCAGGGCCTAATTCCCGTGAAGTTGCTGGCCTTCGATCAGGCCGTGAACACCACTCTGGGCTTGTCTTTTCTGCGAACCTCTCCAGATCACGGCACAGGCTTTGATATTGCCGGACAAGGAGTGGCAAGGGGAGCAAGCATGCTGGCCGCCATCCAGGCGGCCTGGGAACTCAGCCGGGCTTGACGCGCATCAGCACCTGACCGAATTCCACCGGAGTGCCGTTATCTACAAGGATTTCCACCACCTCGCCGGCAACTTCTGCTTCCAGCTCGTTCATGAGCTTCATCGCTTCAAGAATGCAGATCGTCTGACCGGCATTGATCCGATTACCGATCTCCACGAAGGGAGCTTCCCCTGGAGCAGGAGCGGTGTAAAAGGTACCGACCATCGGTGCCGTGACATCAACCAGATCAGAACGGGAACCCGCCGCAGGCGGTGGGGCCGCTGAAGCTGTCTCCCCCTGAGCAGGGACATCAACGACAGGGGCAGGGGGCACAGGCTGGACAACAGGGGCCACCGGAGCAGCCACAGCTGTGACCGGCAGGTTGCGACGAACCTCCAGGCGAAAGTCGTCGCCTTCAAGGCGGAACTCCTGGATATCACTCTCACCCAGGGCGTCCAGAAGCTTGTGAAGCTGATCGTGATCGAGTTGCATGATCAGCTGCTCTCCCGACCCAAGTAGGAATCGTTGCGCGTGTCCACCTTGATCTTCTCGCCAATTGAGAGGAACAGAGGAACCATCACCTGAGCACCGGTTTCGAGGATCGCAGGCTTGGTCCCACCAGTGGCAGTGTCACCTTTCACGCCAGGGTCGGTCTGGGTGATCTCCAACACAACGGAGTTGGGCAATTCAACTTCAAGGGGCTTCTCGTTCCACGAGACCACACTCACTTCCATGCCTTCCTTGAGGTATTTGCGGCTTTCACCAATCTGCTGAGCGGTGAGCCGGGTCTCCTCATAGCTCGACATATCCATAAAGACAAAGTCCTCACCTTCCATATAGGTGTGCTGGAGGGTGGCTTTCTCCAGCAAAGCCTGAGGCACCATCTCTCCGGCGCGAAAGGTTTTGTCAACAACGCTGCCGGTCTGGACAGCCTTGAGCTTGGTGCGAACGAAGGCCGAACCTTTGCCAGGCTTCACATGCAGGAACTCGACCACGCGCCAAACGGCACCGTCGAGCTCAATCGTGGTGCCGGTGCGAAAGTCGTTGCTGGAGATCATTCCCGCCGAACGGTTCAGGGGATCATACGGCTGTGCCAAAGTCCTTTCAGCACCTGGGGTTCTCCTTGGCGATTCGGTTGGGATTTCAGCGCTTGAGCGCATGGCTTATCAGCCTGCTGATGCTGGTTGGGGTGGCCTGGACCCCTGCGGCCTGGGCGGGACTGCCCCAAGGAAACGCCGTGCAGGATCCAGCGGCGATCCTGCGCGATTCATTACCCATGAATCAGCAGGACCTACGCGATCTTCAACATCAACTTGAAGGCACCAGTGACGACCTGCGTGCCAAGCGCTGGAGTGCTCTTGGACGCGGCCTCAAGCGCACCCAATCCCTACTGAGCGATAGGAAGAGCGCAATCATCGCCGCGATGCCCAGCGACGATCAATCAAAGGCTGAACAGATCCTTGATGCGGTAGCTGATGACCTGAACCTTCTCCAAGAACGCATTGAAGACAAAGACAAATTGGGATTTATTCAGTCACGGCGCCAGGCCCTCAGCCAGATCGGTGATCTGGAAGCATTGCTGATTGATGACCGGCTGCCTGACATCCCGTCAGAATTCGATGACCTGCCAAGGCTGGCAGGTCGAGCCACCGTGGTGATCGAAACCACAGAAGGCGATCTCACTGCCGTAGTGGACGGTTACAACGCACCGCTCACCGCAGGGGCATTCATTGATCTCAGCCTGAAAGGCTTTTATGACGGTTTGCCGTTCAACCGTGCGGAGGATTTCTACATCCTGCAGAGCGGCGATCCCAAAGGACCTGACATTGGTTACGTGGATCCAAAAACCAAGCAAGAACGTCACGTGCCCCTGGAAATCCGTGTTCCCGATGAGCCGGAAACCCTTTACAACCAGACCTTCGAAGACGTGGGTCTGTTCAAAGCCACACCAGTTCTTCCCTTCGCCACCCTGGGAACGTTGGGTTGGGCGCACTCCGATCAGGCCCTCGATGACGGCTCATCCCAGTTCTTTCTGTTTCTCTACGAAGCGGAGCTGACGCCTGCAGGGCTGAATCTGGTGGATGGGCGCAATGCAGCCTTCGGTTATGTCGTGGACGGGTTCGATGTGCTCGAGGAACTGGGCGTCAACGATGAGATCAAAAAGATCAAAGTGGTCGAAGGTGCAGATCGACTCCAGCAGCACGCCTGAGCTGAGTGACTGTCACACTGGCGAAGCTGGGTGAAGAGGAGCTACTCAGGCGGCTGGCCTGCTTCGCTCCACCGGGCCAGATGGCTGATGACACAGCCACCCTGGCCCCCGACCCCAGGCAACTGCTGGTGAACACTGATGTTCTGGTGGAAGACATTCACTTCAGTGAGCGCACCACTAGCCCAGCGGATGTGGGCTGGCGGGCCGTTGCGACCAACCTGTCGGATCTAGCAGCTAGCGGTGCCGTTGCTGTGGAGGGGATCACGGTGGCTCTGGTGGCACCGGGAAACACCCCATGGAACTGGGTGGAGGATCTTTACTGCGGGATCAGCGAAGCTCTCAACTGCTACGGAGGCATCCTGCTGGGAGGGGATTGCTCCGCAGGCAGTCAAAGACTGATCTCGATCACCGCGCTCGGTCGACTGGGGCCTCTCCACCTGCACCGCGCTAATGCCTGTCCAGGCGACTGGCTCGTGACCAGTGGCGCCCATGGTCTGAGCCGTTTAGGGCTAGCACTGCTTCAAGGTGATCCGACTTTGGATAGCAATTTTGTACTAGCAGACGGCCTTCAACACCAGGCCATCAGCCAACATCGTCGCCCCAGACCCCGGCTAGATGCCTTGACCACCCTGCTCGAGCACAAACCTGAGGACTTGCCCTGGAGAGCAGCCGGCACGGACAGCAGTGACGGGCTTTTGGCGGCGGTGAAGGCTGTTTGCAACAGCAGTCAATGCGGAGCTCAACTGACCTATGACTGGCTTCCGCGGGCAGAAGGATGGCCTGCTGGAGAGCTCTGGGATCAATGGTGTCTGAACGGCGGCGAAGATTTTGAACTGGTGCTGAGTCTCCCAGCCGTCTGGGCGCAGCGCTGGCTTGAACACCAACCCAACAGCCGCCGCATTGGCAGCATCACCGCTCAAATCAATGAGATTGTGTGGACTGACAGCAGAGTTCCTGTTGCCAGTGATGGATTTGATCACTTCAGCTCTGGGCTTCAGAACGCATGAGCAAAAAAAATCCCTCCCGGTGGGAGGGATTGAAGATCAGCTCTGATCCTGATTATTTCCAGTTCCTGGCCACAACCTCGGCAAGGTCCACAACCCGCTGGCTGTAGCCCCACTCGTTGTCGTACCAGGCAACGATCTTGAAGAAGTTGTCACCCATGGCCAGGGTCAGATCCGCATCAAAGATGGTCGACTGATTGGTGCCGGCGTAGTCGCTGGACACCAAGGGGAGATCGCCGTATTTGATGATCTTGCTCATGGGGCCATCCGCAGCTGCCTTGAGGATCGACTTGATCTCATCCACGGAGGAGGCACGGTTGGACTCGAAGACCAGGTCAACGGCTGAGACGTTCGGAGTGGGCACGCGCATCGCGATACCAGTGAATTTGCCCTTCACAGCGGGGTAGACAAGAGCTACGGCTTGGGCTGCACCGGTGGAGGTGGGAACCATGTTCACAGCAGCTGCACGAGCTCGGCGCAGATCTCGATGGTTGTTATCGAGAATCCGCTGGTCGCCTGTATAGCTGTGAATAGTGGTCATCAGGCCACGGTTGATGCCGATCGACTGATCGATCACTTTCACCAGGGGGGCGAGGCAATTAGTGGTGCAACTCGCATTGCTGAGGATGTCGAAATCTTCATGACGGTATTGATCCTCATTCACTCCCACCACGAATGTGCCGACCTTGGGGCCTTTACCCGGAGCGGTGAGAATCACCTTCTTGGCGCCGGCCTGAATATGCATGCTGGCCTTCTCGTCGGTATTGAAGACACCGGTCGACTCCAGAACAAGATCCACGCCCCAGTCCTTCCAAGGGCAATTCAGGGGATTGCGATCGGAGAAGAATTTGACCTGCTTGCCATTGACGATCATCGAGTCGTCCGTGGTTTCGATCTTCACGCTGGGATCCAGCTTGCCCAGGATGGAGTCGTAGGTCAGCAGGTGAGCACTGGTCTTGGGGTCCGAGGTGGCATTCACGCCCACAATCTCGATATCGGTGTCTGCGCCACGGCTGATCCAACCCCGCATCACATTGCGACCGATTCGGCCGAATCCATTGATCGCAACGCGCAGAGTCATATTGGGAGCGGACAACCCGCAGGGAATGGCCGCTGATCATACAGAAATCGCTAATTTCTAATGAATGAGCCTCTCCATCGAATTGTTGAGGGGAGCTAGCGCGACAGTCTGCGCCAATTGGTGGTCAGCAGGAAATGCTGATTTATGGTGCGCGTCCATGGCATTTGTTCTTGAGCAGATCGCTTGACAGCCCTTCTTCAGTGCACTTCATCGGTGCAGGCGGAATCGGCATGTCTGCCCTGGCGCGGATTCTGCTCAAGCGTGGTCACAGAGTGAGTGGCTCCGACCGCAAGATGTCTCCAGCAATGGAAGCCCTGCAGTCGCTTGGGATGGTGGCTTTCGCCTCCCAGACGGCAGAGAATTTTGATGAACTTAAAAAAGGAGGTCTAGCAGCGCCGTTAGTGGTGATCAGCAGCGCCATCCCGGACAGCAATCCTGAGCTGACCGCAGCCCGCCAATTGCAACTGACTATTTGGCACCGCTCCGATCTGCTGGCTGCCCTGATCGATCAACAGCCTTCAATCGCGGTAGCGGGCAGTCATGGCAAAACCACCACGAGCACAGTTGTCACCTCACTGCTTCACAGTGCTGGGGAAGATCCCACCGCTGTCATCGGTGGCATCGTTCCCTGCTTTGGAAGCAACGGACATGCCGGTTCAGGCCGTCTGCTGGTGGCAGAAGCCGATGAATCCGACGGCTCCCTGGTGAAATTCAACGCAACCCTGGGGGTGATTACCAATCTGGAACTGGATCACACGGATCACTACAGGGATCTGGATGATCTGATCACCACAATGCGGCGCTTCGCAGCCGGTTGCGGTCGACTGCTTGCCAATCAGGACGACCCGATCCTTAGCGAACACTTTCAGGCTGATGCCTGGTGGTCAGTGCAACGCAGCGACAACGTTGATTTCGCGGCCCTGCCTGTAGCCCTCGAAGGCGATCACACAGTTGCAGATCTCTACGAACAATCTGAGTACGTCGGCCGCATCACGTTGCCGCTGCCAGGGCTGCACAACCTCAGCAATGCCCTGGGAGCTATCGCTGCTTGCCGTTTGGAGGGAATCCCTCTCGAGCGTCTGGTCACGCACCTCAACGAACTCAAGACACCCGGTCGCCGCTTCGACTATCGCGGCGACTGGCAGGGACGTTTGGTGGTCGACGACTACGCCCATCATCCCAGTGAGGTGGCTGCGACCCTGGCAATGGCCGCTCTCATGGTGTCCAGTGGACGAAGCCCGCTACCGCGCAGCCCGAAACGACTGATGGCGGTGTTTCAACCGCATCGATACAGCCGCACGCAGGAATTTCAGAATGAGTTCGCGATGGCGCTCTCCAACGTCGACATCGTGGTCTTGGCTCCAGTGTTCTCAGCTGGTGAAGCCCCAATTCCCGGTGTCAGCAGCGCAGGCCTGGCGTCGTGCATTCAGCAACACAGTGCTGATCAGACGGTTCTGGTGGCCAACAGCATGGACGAACTGACTGATCTTGTTCGTGAGCACAGCTGTGCTGATGACCTCGTCTTGGCGATGGGAGCCGGTGATGTGAACAGTCTCTGGTCACGGCTGTCGCCGAATGCATTGCAGGAGCAAACGTCATGTCAGTCGAGCCTGACAGCTTGAGAGACCTGAAGGACCATGGAATCCTGCAGGAGCGGGTTTCCCTGGCCCACTACACAACTTGGCGAGTGGGTGGACCGGCGCAATGGCTAGCCGAACCTACTGATGCCGAGCAAATTCCCACCCTGCTCCATTGGGCAGCAAATGAGGGTTTACCCGTCCGCGTGATCGGTGCAGGATCCAATCTGCTGATTGCTGATGCAGGGCTTCCAGGACTCACCCTCTGTCTGCGACGGTTGCAGGGACTTGATTTGGATGCCCAGACCGGCAGAGTGCGTGCAAGCTCTGGGGAACCGATCCCAACCCTGGCAAGACGCGCCGCGAGAAAAGGATTGCAGGGGCTGGAGTGGGCCGTGGGCATCCCTGGGACGGTGGGCGGAGCCGCTGTGATGAACGCCGGTGCTCAGGGTGGCTGCACGGCTGAACGATTAATCAGCGTGGATGTCGTTCCTCTGCAAGGCAACGATTTCGGCATCCGCAGGCTTGAGTGGAAATCGCTCGATTTCGCTTACCGCCACAGTGCTCTGCAAACCCAACCTCTACTAGTGGTGGCCGCTGAATTTCAACTTGAAGCAGGTCATGATCCGGCCGAGCTGCAGCAACGCACCAGCGGAAACCTCAACCACCGCACCAGCACCCAGCCCTACAAGCAACCAAGCTGCGGCAGCGTCTTTCGCAATCCAGAACCTGCAAAGGCCGGTCGGTTGATCGAGGGTCTTGGCCTGAAAGGCCGCCGGGTCGGTGGTGCGCAGGTCTCTGAAATGCATGCCAATTTCATTGTGAACACTGGCGGAGCCTGCGCTGCCGATATCCGCAACCTGATCGGCATGGTGCAACAAGAGGTGGCCGATGCCCACGGCATCCAGCTCCAGCCTGAGGTGAAACGACTGGGATTCGAGATTGCGGCCTAACCTTTCTGTTCCTTCAGCGATGCCATGGCCGGGTTCGGACTTCCCAATTTTGGACAGCTCACCGAAGCCTTCCGCAAGGCACAGCAGATCCAGCAAGACGCTCAGAAACTGCAAGAAGAACTCGATGCCATGGAGATCGAAGGCAGTAGCGAGGACGGACGAGCGTGCATCTGGCTTTCCGGCAACCAGCAACCCCTACGTGTGAAATTGGACCCGAGCCTGCTGAGTGAGGGACAGGAAGCTGCTGAAGCCGCCACACTCGCAGCACTTCAATCGGCCTACGAACGCTCAACTGGCACCATGAAGGAGCGGATGCAGGAGCTCACCGGCGGCCTCGATCTCAACCTGCCCGGAATGGGCGGCTGATCTCAAGAAGTTCCTCCACAGCTTTGCGATACATGGGATAACGCTCCCAGTCGCGTCTCACACCACAGCCCGGTTCATCCCGGTGCAGGCAGTCACGGAAACGGCAGGGATGTTGGTCAAGCTGGACACGCAGCTCTGGAAACAGCACCTCGAGATTAGAGACATCATCTGGTAATTCTGGGCGGTTAAACCCTGGAGTGTCGGCAACCCTGGAGCCAGGGGAGAAGGCATGCAATTCCACATGACGTGTGGTGTGACGCCCCCTCTGCAGGCGACCTGAAACCTCACCCACACGTAACTGCAGTCCGGGCAGAAGACAATTCAGCAAAGAACTCTTACCCACCCCCGAGGGGCCGCAAAGCACAGAGATTGGAATGGTCGCCAATTGCGCGCGCAGTTGCTCAAGCCCCATTCCAGAACGCGTGGAAACAAGAATCGGGTCATAGCCCCATCCCTGCAGACGTTTGCGTAGTTGTGACAGAGCATTGGCATTTAGCAGATCGCACTTGGTCAGCACGAGCAGAACCTGCAACCCGGTCTTCTCAGCCGTGAGCAGAAACCTGCTGACCTGATCAGCATCAAGAGTGGGTTGCTCAACGGCAACTGCCACCAAGATGCAGGAGGCATTGGCCACGGGAGGACGAACCAAAAAACTGCTGCGAGGTTCCACATCCGCAACCACGGCCCTGGCGTGATCACAGTCAATGGCTTCCACCAGAACACGATCACCCACATGGACCGCAGCACCACGATGGTTCAGTCGGGTGCGGCGTGTGCAGAGAAGACGAGAAGGAACATCGACAGGCGGGGCCTCAAGCTCCACCTCGAGGTAGTTGGCCTGAAGTGCAACAACCATGCCCGGATGCAGCTCTTGGCTAATTACCGGCACAGATCACCTTCAACCGCACCTGAGCATCGGAGAGGCGCTCCACATGGACCTGATGGCCATCACGACGCAGTCCCGATACCACCATCTCTTCAGGCTCGCCAGGATCAAGATCCACCTGAAGGCACTGGCCGGAAGCCATGGTCTCAAGAGTGAGCCGACAGCGAATGAAATTGAGCGGACAGGGCGTCCCACAGAGATCGAGCTGACGATCGGGGAGACGTTCCATCATGGTCAACGCTGTCCAAACAGACGTGCAAACAGACCGCTCTTGTGGTGATGATGCTGCTCTCCCCTGGCGGAGTGATGACCAGCCAGCTCCTCGAGCAATCCCCTTTCTTCATGATTAAGACGGGTGGGGAGCTTTACATTGACCCTGATGCGCTGATTGCCGCGGGCCACAGGATTACCCAGCTTGGGAATGCCCTTGTTCTCCAAAGTCAGAACAGCATTGGGTTGAGTTCCAGCAGGAATCTCAAGGCTGGTTGGACCATCCACGGTGTCCACTTCGATGGTGTCCCCAAGAATCGCCTGGAGGTAGCTGACCTTCACCTCGGAATGAACCGTCAGTCCATCCCTCTGTAAGGAGGGGTGCGATTTAACAGTCAAAAACACGTACAAGTCGCCAGATGGGCCTCCGCGAAGACCCGCATTGCCCTCACCAGTCACCCTCAGACGGGTACCGGTATCAACACCGGCCGGAATGTTGATGCGCAGCTTCTTGCGGACCTGAGTCACGCCCTGACCGCCACAGGCATTGCAAGGATCAGCAATCACCTGACCACTGCCATTGCAGCTGGGACATTCAGCCACCTGGGTGAAACTACCAAAAGGGGTCCGAGTTGCCCGGCGCACCTGACCGACTCCACCACAGGTGGAGCAGGTGGTCGGACCACTGCCGCTTTTGGCACCACTACCGGAGCATGTACTGCAGGTCTCCAGATGAGGAACACGAATCTCGCGCTCCTGTCCGAACACTCCCTGCTCGAAATCGATCGTGAGGTCGTAACGAAGGTCATCCCCCTGCTGAGGACCTCGACGACGTTGCTGACGACCACCACCGCCGGCCCCACCGAACCCGCTGAAGAAGGTTTCAAAAATATCGGCGAAGCCACCCATGTCGCCCATATCGGGCATGCCAGCAGCACCGCCAAGCCCAGCCTCACCGAATTGGTCGTAGCGACCTCGGGTCTGGGGATCGCTGAGAACTTCGTAGGCGCGACCGATCTCCTTGAAGCGATCTTCTGCGCCGGGATCCTTGTTGATGTCCGGGTGGTACTGGCGAGCCAGTCGCCGATAGGCCCGTTTGAGGGTGTCGGCATCGGCATCCCTGCTGACACCGAGCAACTCGTAATAATCGGCCATCAGCTGGACGTCCCGAAGATCACAGTAAAAGCAGGGGTCTGATCAACGGTTGGCATCTCCCGAAGCCTCCCCCTCAGAAGCGACTTCGGCATCAGAGCTGGACGTCTCGCTGTCGGCAGCCTGTTGTGGGCCTGGCCCCATCGACACCTTGACCATGGCGTGACGCAGGACGCGGCCATCGAGGTGATAGCCGCGCTGCAACTCCTCGATTACGACGTCTTCTGGATGCTCCTCACTGGGCTCGCGCAACACCGCCTCGTGCAGGGTTGGATCAAACTCCTGGCCGACCACTCTCATCGGAGCAACACCAAGCTGTTTGAGCACCTCAACCAGCTGTTTGTAGAGCCCCTGATAGCTGCGGTGAAGCCCCTGGGCTTCTTCCGTCTGAGGATCAAGCTGCTGACGAGCACGCTCGAAATTATCCACAACGGGAAGGATTTCACTGAGAGTGCTGCAGATGAGCTGAAGCTTGAGGTCGTCCTGGTCACGACTCTGACGCTTGCGGAAGTTGTCGAAGTCCGCGGCAATGCGCACGTATTGACCACGCAACACCTCATGCTCCTCTCTGAGCGCGGAGTGTTCCTTCTCGAGCTGCTCAAGACGGGCCTCGTTATCCACGGACTGGGAAGCTGACTCCGATTCGGCTACGCCTTCAGCGGCCGATGCCTCATCCACGACTGATGTCGTGTGCAGAGATTCGTTTGGATTCACGGCAGGTTGCTGGCCGTCGGAACCAGCCGATGACGGATCCTGCGCTGGGGTGGAAGCATCGCCACTCATGCTGACCGGTTGCGAATTCACGTCTAGACATGTTGATAGGTGAGGCAGTCCTCCCACAAGCGGGGGAAGCCCGCACCTTTCTGCGAATTTGATCCGTGAGCGACAAAAGCCGGCCTCTGGAACTGGAATTGCTACTTCAGAGGACTCTTCCAGGCAATCTCGGCATCGCTGATGAACCGGTTCTACTCGAAGAACTGGAGACAATGGGATTTGACCCCGTTCGTCATGCCGCGCTTGCGGAGAGCCTCACGGAGCTGCTCAGCAGGAAACCCGCTGTCAGCGATGAAGCTGCTGCGCCCCACCAGGAACCGGCAATCACGGAAACATCGCAGCAATCCAACGCTGACGTGGCGACCAACCGCCAGCCCACGGCTCCGGAAAATTCAGAAACCGAAACCGTGGCGGAGACCGCCACCTCCTACCTCAAGGATTTCAGCGTCAACGGAGTGCTGGAGGCCGACCCCGATGAGGCGGACGCCGACTCCTCGAGACCGGTCGATCTTGAATCCGGGCTCAACGATGCAGAACGCTCACCGGTGATCGATCTGGTGGATCGCATCCTGATGCAGGCCCTTGATCTGGGAGCCAGCGACATCCATGTGGAGCCTCAGCAGGCCGGACTTCAACTGCGCTTCCGTCAGGATGGAGTGCTGCAGAGCCAGATCGAACCGCTTCCGAGCCGGCTGGTGCCGGCCGTGACCTCCAGGTTCAAAATCATGGCGGAGCTGGATATCGCCGAACGCCGCGTCCCCCAGGATGGCCGCATCCGACGCCGCTTCCAGAACAGAACCGTGGATTTCCGAGTCAACACTCTGCCCAGTCGCTATGGGGAAAAGATTGTTCTGAGACTTCTGGACAGCTCCGCCACTCAGCTGGGTCTCGACAAGCTGATTTCCAATCCAGAAGCCCTGAAGCTCGTGCGCACTTTGGGGTCCAAACCCTTCGGAATGATTCTGGTCACCGGACCGACCGGATCAGGGAAGTCCACGACGCTGTACTCCCTACTGGCGGAACGCAACGATCCGGGCATCAATATCTCCACTGTGGAGGATCCGATCGAATACGCCCTACCGGGGATCACCCAATGCCAGGTGAACCGTGAAAAAGGCTTCGATTTCAGCCAGGCACTGAGGGCCTTCATGCGTCAGGACCCTGACGTGCTGCTGGTGGGCGAAACGCGTGATCTGGAAACTGCGAAAACAGCCATCGAAGCAGCACTCACGGGTCACCTGGTGTTGACCACCCTTCATTGCAATGACGCTCCAAGCGCCATCGCCCGCCTCGACGAGATGGGCGTGGAGCCGTTCATGGTCAGTGCTTCATTGATCGGTATCGTCTCCCAGCGTCTACTTCGGCGGGTCTGCTCCAAGTGCCGAATCGCCTACCGGCCTGATCCCGAGGAACTTGGTCGCTTTGGCCTGATGGCAAGCAACGAGGCAAACGTCAGTTTCTTCCGAGCCAACCACCATGAAGGCGAGACCAATCCCTGCCCCATGTGTCAGGGCAGTGGTTACAAAGGACGCGTGGGGGTCTACGAAGTGCTTCGCATGAATGAGTCGCTGGCGACAACCGTGGCCAAAGGCGCCACCACCGACATGGTCCGCCAACTGGCACTTGAAGGAGGCATGAAAACACTCCTTGGCTACAGCCTCGATCTGGTCAGGGAAGGACACACCACCCTGGAGGAAGTGGGCCGCATGGTGCTCACCGATTCTGGACTGGAATCAGAGCGACGGGCCAGAGCCCTGAGCACACTCACCTGCAGCGGCTGTGGTGGCGGACTCCAGGAAGGTTGGCTGGAATGTCCTTACTGCCTGACCCCACGTCACTGAGGAGCAAGCAATGGAGCTGATGATCGAAGACCTGATGGAAGAGCTGGTGAAAGGCGGAGGCAGTGATTTGCACATCGCCAGTGGCCAGCCGCCCTACGGACGATTCAGTGGGCAATTACGGGCGATGCGTGATGAAAACCTGCTGGAGGAGAGCTGCAACCGGCTGATCTTCTCAATGCTCAACAACAGCCAGCGCAAGACACTGGAACAGACATGGGAACTCGACTGCGCCTACGGCCTGAAGGGTGTGGCCCGATTCAGAGTGAATGTTTATCGCCAGAAAGGCAGCTATGCGGCCTGTCTGAGAGCGCTCGGCAGCTCAATCCCAAGCATTGAAATGCTAAACCTGCCACCGGTGGTGGTTGAAACCAGCAAGCGACCAAGGGGTCTGGTGCTGGTCACCGGACCCACAGGCTCAGGCAAGACGACCACCCTGGCCGCACTTCTGGATCACATCAATCACTCTCGCGCCGAGCATATCCTCACGATCGAGGACCCAATCGAGTTCGTCTACAGAAGCGACCGAAGCCTGGTACACCAGCGCCAGCTCAATGAAGACACCCGCAGCTTTGGCAATGCGCTCAGGGCAGCACTTCGGGAAGACCCTGACGTGATTCTGGTGGGTGAGATGCGTGACCTGGAGACCATTCAACTGGCGATCACCGCCGCCGAAACAGGTCGTCTGGTGTTTGGAACTCTGCATACCAGTTCCGCAGCCCAGACGGTCGACCGCATGGTGGATGTGTTCCCGCCCGCACAGCAGACTCAGATCCGCGTGCAACTGTCCGGAAGTTTGGTGGCCGTCTTCTCGCAGACGCTCTGTCGTCGCAGCAATCCCGAGCCTGGACAGTTCGGCCGGGTGATGGCGCAGGAAATCATGATCAACACTCCGGCCATCGCCAACCTGATCCGCGAAGGCAAAACCGCTCAGCTTTATTCACAGATTCAGACCGGAGGCGAACAGGGGATGCAGACCTTGGAAAAGGCGCTGGCCAATCTGGTAACTCGCGGGGACATCAACCTCCAGGAAGCACTAGCCAAAGCCAGCAAACCTGCTGAACTTGAGCGACTTGTGAGCAGCTGAGAGGTCAAGCCCCACCATGGCCACGTTCACTGCCACCTACACCTCCGCGACCGGTCAGGAGCGGACCGTGACGGTCAAAGCCAACGATGTAACCAAAGCGAAGCGTCAGTTGAGGCGACGAGGCATCAAAGCCACAGAGTTGCGTGCCAACGAAAGCAGTTCCAGACGAAACAGAAAGAAGGGAACTGCTGCCAATACCGATGGGACATCCGGCGGGGGCTTTCTCTCCATGGATCTGGGAGAAGCCTTCCAGAAACCTCCGGGAGTGAAGGATAAAGCTGTCTGGGCTAGCAAGCTGGCGGCGCTTGTGGATGCAGGGGTGCCGATCGTGCGCAGTCTTGATCTGATGGCCACGCAACAGAAGCTGCCGATGTTCAAGAAAGCGCTCATCGCTGTGGGCATCGAGGTGAACCAGGGAACAGCCATGGGAGCAGCGATGCGCCAGTGGCCGAAGGTGTTCGATCAGCTGACGGTGGCCATGGTGGAAGCTGGAGAAGCTGGCGGGGTGCTCGATGAATCCCTGAAACGGCTGTCCAAACTCCTGGAAGACAACGCACGGCTGCAGAACCAGATCAAAGGTGCAATGGGCTACCCAGTGGCGGTGCTAGTGATCGCGATTCTGGTGTTCCTGGGCATGACCATTTTTCTGATCCCGACCTTTGCCGGTATCTTTGAAGATCTGGGCGCAGAGCTGCCTCTGTTCACCCAGCTGATGGTGGATCTAAGCAAGCTTCTGCGTTCTTCAGCGGCCCTCGTTTTCGCCGGTGGCCTGCTCATAGCTGGCTGGTTGTTCAGCCGCTACTACGCGACTGATAAGGGCCGACGCGTTGTGGATCGCTTGACGCTGAAGCTGCCGCTGTTCGGTGATCTGATCATGAAAACCGCAACCGCCCAGTTCTGCCGGATCTTCAGCTCACTGACCAAAGCCGGTGTTCCGATCCTGATGTCACTGGAAATCTCCAGTGAAACAGCGGGAAATTCGATTATTTCCGATGCCATCCTCGACTCCAGAGCAATGGTTCAGGA
Source organism: Synechococcus sp. UW179A (assembly GCF_900473965.1). NCBI lineage: Bacteria > Bacillati > Cyanobacteriota > Cyanophyceae > Synechococcales > Synechococcaceae > Synechococcus > Synechococcus sp. UW179A. The sequence continues at coordinate 110,834 of NZ_UCNJ01000002.1, forward strand.
AGGCGTTCTGCTGAGCGCGGCACTGACGCGGCAGAAGGTTCTGCCGGACATGGCCCTGAGCATGCTCTCGATCGGCGAGGAGACCGGCGAAATGGACCGGATGCTTAGCAAGGTGGCCGACTTCTACGAAGACGAGGTGGCCACATCCGTTAAGGCACTCACATCGATGCTTGAACCGGCAATGATCGTGGTGGTAGGAGGCATTGTGGGCTCGATCCTGCTGGCGATGTATTTGCCGATGTTCAGTGTGTTTGATCAGATTCAGTAGCGAGCTTCTGGGGTTTCGACAGCCGCAATCGCCTGTCCCGCCAGCCAGCCGCCGCTCCAGCAGGCCTGAAAGTTAAATCCACCGGTGACACCATCCACATCCAGCAGTTCGCCTGCGACATAGAGCCCTGGACAGCGACGACTTTCCATCGTGGCCAGGTTCACTTCACCTAGGGCCACTCCACCAGCAGTGACGAACTCCTCACCAAATGGGCCCCGACCCTGAATCAGCAGCCGCTGAGCGCAGAGAATGTCGACCAGATGACGCTCTGCCTTCGAGGGCAGATCCGCCCAACGGCGCTCACCATTTAGATCAACGGAAGACAGAAAGGCCTGCCACAAGCGACGCGGCAAGTGTTCAAACGGATTGGCCGCAATCAAACTGCGTCGAGCCTTGTCCAACCGCCACTGCCGCAGCCTCTGCTCCACACCCTGGCGGCCAAGCCCGCCACTCCAGTCCACCTTCAGTTCGCCCTTGTAGTGGCTTTGATGAAGCGCCCTGGCAGCAAAAGCGGAGAGACGCAGAGTTGCGGGACCACTGATTCCACGATGAGTGATCAGCACCCGGCCGGTCTGCCGGAAGCGCTGATCCCCGAGCTTCAGATCGAGGCTCACGTCATCAATGGCAATACCGCTGCAGGCAGCAAGTGCTTTGGTACGCAGCGACAGGCTGAACAAAGAGGGAACCGGCGGAACGACTTGATGACCGAGGGACTCCGCAATCTGTCGACCACTGGGATGACCACCGGTGGCCAGCATCAGCTTGCGAGCCTTCAATGGCTGCTCCAGCCCACGCCCTTCAACCACAAAACCGCCATCCGTCTGCGCTGCAACCTGCTGCACCATCACTTTGGTCCGCAGCTGCACACCCACCGCAGTCGCAGCGTTCTGTAAGCAGTGGATCACCGCCTCCGAACGGTTCTGCTGCGGAAACATGCGTCCGTCAGGTTCCTCAACAAGGGTGAGGCCATGCTCATCAAACCAGGCAATCGCATCACCACAGGCAAAACGACTGAATGGGCCCCGCAAGGGCCGACTGCCACGGGGGTAATGGCTGGAAAGTTCCGCCGGATCCCAGCAGGCATGGGTGACATTGCAGCGGCCTCCACCACTGATACGCACCTTCTGAAGTGGCTCCGGTGTGGCTTCAAGAACCACAACCTGGCGCAGACCCTGCTCTGCAGCGGTGATCGCTGCCATGTAGCCGGCAGGACCACCGCCGATCACAATCAGGTCAAGCGGCCTGGAAGCGCAGTGCGACGCCGTTGTTGCAGTAGCGCTTGCCGGTGGGCCTGGGACCGTCATTGAACACATGACCCTGATGGCCGCCGCAGCGGCTGCAGTGGTATTCCGTGCGCGGAACAATCATCTTGAAATCTACTTTCGTGTCGATGGCACCTGCCAGGGGCTGCCAGAAGCTTGGCCAGCCAGTGCCACTGTCGTACTTGGCCTGCGATGAGAACAGCGAAAGATCGCAACCAGCACAGTGGTAAACACCCGATCTCTTCTCGCTGTTGAGCGCACTGGTGAACGGGGGCTCGGTCCCTTCCCTGCGAAGCACCTGATACGACTCTGGAGATAAACGTTTCTTCCACTCCTGATCGGAGAGATTCCACTGGGAATCCGACGCATCAGAGGCCGCAGAAACCTGCTTCGGAGCCCGGAAAACACCAACCAGACCTGAAACCGTGGCAACCAGCATGGAGCGTCTGCTCAACAGCCACTTTTCGATGGTGGAGGGCATCACTGATAGCGCGTTATTGCTCAAACCGTTCTAGACAACTCGGAACCAGGAACCAGGCAGCATGGAGGGATGGATTCCCTCACCAGAACAGATCGGGAACCTTGCTGGCGCTTCAGCATCGCTCCAATGCTGGACTGCACAGACCGGCATTTTCGCCAGCTGATGCGCCAGATCAGCTGTCATGCACTGCTGTATAGCGAAATGGTGGTGGCCCAGGCGCTTCACTACACCAAGCGAAGGGAACGCCTGCTCGACTTCGATATGGAGGAGCATCCGATCGCCCTGCAAATTGGCGGTGATCAGCCACAACTGCTCGCAGAGGCCGCTCGCATGGCAGCGGACTGGGGCTATGACGAAATCAACCTCAATGTGGGCTGCCCAAGCCCTCGGGTTCAGGCCGGCAATTTCGGCGCCTGTTTGATGGCAGAACCCGAACGAGTGGCTCGCTGTGTGGAAGCGATGGTATCCGCCACTGGCCTGCCGGTGACGGTGAAACACCGTGTTGGTATTGATGATCTCGATAGCGACACCCTGCTCACTGCTTTTGTGGATCAGGTGGCGGCGGCTGGTGCCACCCGCTTCAGCGTGCATGCACGCAAAGCTTGGCTGGATGGCCTCGATCCCAAACAGAACCGCACGATCCCTCCGTTACAGCACGAGCGGGTGATCGCGCTCAAACAACGAAGACCTGAGCTCATGATTGAACTGAACGGGGGACTCGACACCCCGGAGCAGTGCCTGTTGGCTCTGAATCATTGCGACGGCGCGATGGTTGGCAGGGCCGCCTATGCCCATCCTCTGCGCTGGTCAACGATGGATGCCCTGATCTATGGCGATGCCCCAAGGACCGTGAAAGCCTCGGACGTGATCACAGGCCTGATGCCCCATGCCGAACGTCATCTGGATCGGGGTGGCCGTCTGTGGGATCTCTGCCGCCACCTGGTGCAACTGGTGGAAGGGGTGCCCGGCGCTCGCCACTGGCGGCGCGATCTAGGCGAGCAATCCCAGCGTGCTGGGGCAGACCTAAGAGTGTTGGAACGTTCAGCCCAGCAACTCACAGATGCCGGGCTCTAAGCGGTGAACTGGACAAATTGGTGACTCAGCCTTCGGCACCGCCATAACCGCCGTAGTCATCTCCACCATTGTCGCCGCTGCCGTAGCCACCACCGCCATCGTTCTGGGAAGCACCACCACGACGACGACTGCGGCGACCCTCTTCAAAACCACCTCCGTAAGGAGAACCTGACTGGTCGCCAGCGCCAGCAGCTCCACCGCCGCTGTAACCGCCACCGGACGAACCGCCTCCATAACTGCGATCTTCCCAACCACGGGCACCAGAACGACGATCGCCGCCGCCGCCGCCGCCGTAGCCACCACCGCCGCCGCCGCCGTAGCCACCACCGCCGCCGCCGCCGTAGCCACCACCGCCACGACGTGGTGCACTTCCGCGGGGCTCAGCTTTGTTGATGCGAAGGGGACGACCCATTAACTCAGCGCCCTGGAGAGCTTCGATCGCCGCGGCCTCCGCCGCTTCATCGACCATCTCCACGAAGGCGAAACCACGTTTGCGACCGGTGTCACGCTCAAGAGGAAGGGCACAGTTCGTGACCTCTCCATGAGCTGCAAACAGTTCGATTACGTCTTCCTGCTCAGCGCGGAAGGGCAGATTGCCGACAAAAATGCTCACTTGACTGCTGGACCTGAAGAGAAAGGACCCAATCGGATCAGACAAGCCATCGGTTCACGATCCATAAAAGGGTCAATGACCTCTGGCTTACTCAGCGTAGACCCGGTCTCGCGAAATGATCATTGATTCGCTAACTCAAGCCGCTCGCTCCAGAGCGCCAGCTGCTCCTCGACACGCTCAAACCCAGTGCCGCCCTCGCTTAGGCGAGCGGCAACAACCTGACGGGGCGCGAGAGCATCAAAAAGGTCAGCATCAATGGAGGGATGAAACTGCTGCCAACGTTCAAGGCTCAGATCACGCAGCAACAGTCCATCGCTTAAACACTGCTTCACCACTGAACCAACGATCTGATACGCCTCGCGGAATGGGACCTGTCGGGCCACCAGATAATCGGCCACATCGGTGGCATTGGAAAAATCTGAACCGACAGCGGCTTCCAGCCGATCAGGACGAAAGCTCAACCCTTCCTCGATCAGGATCGTCATCGCCTCGATGCACTGAACGCTGGTGTTCACCACATCAAAAAGAGCTTCCTTGTCTTCCTGAAAATCCTTGTTGTAGGCCAGCGGCAGCCCCTTGATCATGGTCAGCAGCCCCTGTAGATGACCAAAGACCCGCCCGCACTTGCCACGAACCAGTTCAGGAACATCAGGATTCTTCTTCTGCGGCATCAGGCTGCTGCCAGTGGCGCAACGATCACTCAGGCGCACAAAACCACATTCCTCGGAAGCCCAGAAGATCACCTCCTCAGCCAGACGGCTGAGATGCACCATCAACAAGGATGCAGCAGCTGAGAACTCCACGGCGAAATCGCGATCACTCACAGCATCAAGGCTGTTGGCATAAATGTCGTCGAATTCCAAGGCTGTAGCGGTGCTGCGCCGATCAATCGGCACCGGCGTTCCAGCCAGGGCTGCGGCACCTAGGGGTGAGCAGTTAACGCGCTTACGCACATCCTGAAACCGTTGACGATCCCGCTCGAGCATCTCGACGTAAGCCAGCAGGTGGTGCGCCAAACAAACGGGCTGCGCCCTCTGCAAGTGGGTGTAACCAGGAATCAGCGTGTTGCGGTTGTCAAGCGCCTGACGCAGGAGAGCAGCCTGAAACATCCGCACCTGAGGGTCGAGCTCATCGATTCGACGACGAAGCCACAAACGCAGATCCGTGCCCACCTGATCATTGCGACTGCGGCCGGTGTGCAGCTTTTTTCCCACCGGCCCCAGCAGTGCAATCAAGCGGCGCTCGACAGCGAAGTGCACATCCTCATCGTCGAGGCCGGGATTGAAGCTGCCGGCAGCCGCTTCTGCGCGGATCTGTTCCAAACCGCTGCAGAGCTGATCAGCCTCCGCGGACTCAATGACGCCGCACTCAGCCAGCATGCGGGCATGGGCCACTGAACCATCCAGATCCTCCTGAAGAAGATGGATGTCGAACCCGATTGAGGCATTGAACCGTTCGATCGCCGGATGCAGTCCCTGTTCGAAACGGTCACTCCAGGTGGCGGAACCTCCGCCCGTCACTCCACCTGCCATGGCCCACCCTCAACACAGATCCGTTCAGCTTGTCAGGCCGGAGACCGTGGAACCGATGGCAACATCACCTCTTCCCGAACCTTGAGAACCACCATCGATGCATCATCCTCGAGCTGTCTGTCAGCCCCTACAAAGCGATCAAGACGACCGAACAATTGATCAAGGATTCCCTGCGAACCAGTACCCGAACGACAGGCGGTCTCGAGGTTGCGGATCAGACGCGCTTCATCAAAGCGATCACCGGTCAACCCCGGAGCCTCGGTGACGCCATCGGTGTAATACAGCAGCACATCGCCGGGTTCGAGCACCGTTGAACCACTTGCGTATTCCGCCTCAGGCTGTAGACCAATCAACAAGCCCGGTGCATCCAGACGACTGATGCAGCGTTGCTGTGCTCGCCAGATCAAAGGTGGATTGTGCGCAGCATTGGCAAAGCGAAGTCGACGCGTTCGCGGATCAAAGTCCGAATAGAACAGCGTCACAAAGCGATGGGACTGGGACAGATCCTCAAGCGCGAGCTGATTGAGGTCATGAAGGATTCGGTCCGGCGGTAATCCACTCAGCACCTCCGCACGCAACATGCCACGCAGCATGGTCATCAACAGACCTGCTGGAACGCCCTTGCCCATCACATCGCCCATCACCAGTGACCAGCGACCACGCTCACGACGACGACCGATCAACTCTGGACGCGTAGGGATGAAGTCGTAGTAATCACCACCCACCTGAAAAGCCGGGCGGCAACGGGCCGCCAGTTCGACACCCTCAATGACCGGACAATGATCCGGCAGCAACTGGGCCTGAATCTCGGCACCGATGCTGAGCTGGCGATCCATTCGCTCGTGCAGACGAGCCTCCTGGAGCATCTGATCGTTTTCGATCGCTACACCAGTGAGATCTGCCACCAGCTGCACATTGCGCCGATGGGCATCACTCCAAACCAGCGAGCCAGAGGTGTTGAACACATAGAGACGTCCGCGCTGACGACCTCTGGCCACAAGAGAGGTTGCGAACACGCCGGCCGATCCAAGGTGACTCTGCACCAATCGATCCAGGCCAAGCACGAGGGCATCATCGGAGCCAAACCCGGCCGAACGTCCTGGTTCATGGTTGATCACCGCCTGCAGCAATGTCTCCGAACGCAGAACGGACAGCATCTGTAACTGGTCAGTCCACAGCCGCCCATCGGCCTGATACGGGATCAGCAGTGCCCCATCGACCCCGACTAGACGAGCAGCCACAACGGGCACAAGCTCCAGGAACCGATTGAGGTTGGTGAAACTGCGCAGGGCAAAACCAATGGAGACCAGCAACTCCTGATTGGCGCGCTGTTCCTTGGAAAGACTGTCGAGCAACTGACGCAGCGATGTTGTCGCTGTCAGAGAAGAAGGCCCGGCGCGAAGTGGTGAAGCCGGATGGCGCCTTGATGGATTGCTGCTCACGGCAACCCCTGGCAGGACCCGCAAGGTAGCAACTCTGACTGGAGAAAGCTGATCGCTTCAGATCCGCCTTGGAGACACTCGTCAGCGACCCGCCAGCAGTGCTTCAACAAACTCGAAACTGTTGAACGGCCGCAAATCCCGGATTCCCTCACCAGCACCAATGAAGCGGATCGGCAGTTTTGCCTCGGAAGCCACAGCCAGAGCCACGCCACCTCGGGCCGTTCCATCGAGCTTGGTGATCACCACACCGGTGAGTCCAACGGTTTTGGCAAAGGCCATCGCCTGCTTCAGACCGTTCTGTCCCTGACTGGCATCGAGCACGAGCAGGGATTCCACATGAGCTTCAGGAGCTAAACGATCCACGACACGTCGAATCTTCTCCAGTTCCTCCATCAGGTTGTGCTTCGTTTGCAAGCGACCGGCCGTGTCAACCAAAACAAGATCAGTGCCCTTGGATCGGGCGGCTCCGATGGCATCGAACACCACTGCCGCAGGATCAGCGTTGGAGGAAGGGTTGGCAATCACAGGCACATCACTGCGATCTCCCCATACCTGCACCTGCTGAACCGCCGCGGCCCGAAACGTGTCGGCCGCTGCAATCATCGCCGAATAACCACTACGGACCGCGAGGTTGGCGAGTTTGCCGAGGGTGGTGGTCTTACCAACCCCGTTCACACCAACCATCAGCCACACATTGAGCTGATCACGCTGAGGAGCAAGCAACTTCACACCGCTGTCACGCGTGGGCTGATCGAGCAGATCACACAACTGTTCTTTGAGGAAGCGAATGCCTTCGGTGGGATCCACCACCTGTTCATTCATGCGACGTCGCAAAGCATCCAGTACCTGGTCTGTGGCCTGAACTCCAGCATCTGCTCGCAGAAGCAGCGACTCGAGGTCGTCAAGCACCTCCGGCGTGAGCGGGTCATCGCCCAGGTTTTCCAGCAGACCTGTAACAAAGCCCTGACGGGTCTTTTCGAGCCCCTGACGCAGACGGCCGAGCCAATCGATCTCTTCAAGGGTGATCTGATCAGCCCGAACTCCCTGGGCGGCAAGAACCTCTGCTGACCAGGTGAAGGTTTCGTCGAACTCGCCAAGACTGGGTTCATCGGACTGATCAGCGGTCTGCCGGGGTTGAACAGGATCGACCTTTGCTGGCACAGCAGCAACTGAGGGTGAAGCCTGCTCCAGCTGCTGCTGTCGCTCCTGCCGCTGAGCTGCAGCCTGCTCAAGCAGAGACAGTCCGGGTGCAGGAGTTTCAACAGGAGCAGCAACTGGTGCAGAGGCCTGTTGCGATGGAGACAGCTGTGGCAGTTCAGACAGCTGTTGCAGTTCAGACGGCTGAGGCGAATCGGGTTCCGATTCTCGAACTACAGAATCTGGCGAAGGTGGCTCGGGAGCCACCGCAACCGGTTCAGCACTAACGGATGAATCCGGCGCCACTGACTGCGTGGTTTTCTCAAGCTCCTTCTGGGCTTTCAGACGGGCATAGGCCTGCCGTGCCCACTCAAGCGGGTCATCCTCAGCGGAAGCATCAGCAGAATGGTCCGTTGAATCCTGAGCGGATTCAGCTCCGGCTGGCTCCGGTTCGGACTGCGCTAATTCTTCGACTGATGCGGTCTGTCCTGAACTGTCCTGAGCGATTTCAGGATCCAACGTCTGCTCAGACTTCGATGGCTGCTCAGGGGGCTGAGGAGACTCGGGGCTTCGATTGAACCAGTCGTAAACCATTCGAATAAAAGCAGCAGCGCCTAAGCGGTGGCGTTCTGAAGACGCCGCAGGACTCCATTGATCATGCGACGGCCCTGTTCATCGCTATAGCGATTGGCCAGCTCCACCGCTTCACTGCAGGCCACGGAAGCCGGCGTGTTCATGGAACGAAGATCAACCACTGCCAAGCGCAGGATGTCGCGATCAATACGAGGCAGTCGGCTGAGTCTCCAACCCTCCATGACGCCATCCAGTTGATTGTCGATGTCCTGACGAGACTTCAGGACGAGCTGAATTCGACGCATGGCTTCCTGACGAACCTGTTCTTGATCAGCAAGCGCCAAAAGACGCGGCAACTCAAGACTGGCCGACAGGCCATTGAGCACCTGTTCGGCCCCAGAGAGCGTGTCGCTCAGATGGGAACGCACTGAGGCGAGATCGCTGGGATCACTGCCGTCCCGCAACTCGCTATCGAGTAGTGACTGCTGAGCCTTTTCCAAATCCCCAGCGCAATGATCAAGCACCTCGCGCCAGTGCTGCATCAGGCTGTCGAGGGCTTTCTGAAGCAGTGTCTCGAGGTTGTCCTGCGCAGCTGAGGAACGCTCTCGCTCAGCGCACTGACCGAGCACAAACAGTGCAAGCTCGCGGGAGAGGGTTCGGGTTTGCATAAGCGCCGGAAAGTATCGAACGAACGACTCAGGACGATGAGGGTGCCACAGATGCTCTGAGCTGAGCGATCAGACTGGAAAAACTGCGATTCACCGGAGCTTCGCGTTCATCCGGATTCACAATGCCAGCTGAGATTATGGTTCTGAACGCATCCTCTACAGAAATATCAAGTTCTCTGACGGAAGCCTCAGGGACAAGCGTGTACCAACCTGTGGTGGGATTGGGTGCCGTGGGAATAAACACGCTCAGCAGGTTCTGACCAAGATCAGACTGAAGAGAGGGTCCTACCTGGCCTGTGACAAAACCGACGCTGTAAAGACCTTCTCGTGGGTACTCCACGAGCACAACGCGTCGAAAGCGCCGGGAGTTATCGCGGAGAAACGTTTCAAGCAGCTGCTTAAGTGTTTTGTAAACGGAACCGGCGAGAGGGATGCGTTGCAGAGTTCCCTCGCCGAATTCCAGCAGCCATCGACCAACGATGTTTCGCGCCATCAGCCCGATCAACAAAATTCCCATCAAGGGAACTGTCAGACCGAGCGCCAGATTGATCAAATCCTGAAGTAGAGGATTGAGATTGATGAATGGATTGAACTGTTTTGGAATCGAGGTGACGAATGCCAGCACAAATTTGCTGACAATCGTTGAAAGCCAAATGGTTGTGGCAAGCGGAATGACCACCAGAAGACCCGCAATCAGGTCGTTCTTGAGATCATTCTGAAGCCTGGCGCTGAGCGGCAGGTCAGGTCTTGGATTGGACTGAACCAAGGAACGCCGGGGGCCTTAAGCCAACGAGTTCCACTAACCTAACCAGCGGTCAGAGGACAGCGCCGAGAGCAAGCAAGACCAGTGCCACTGCAAGCACTGCAGCACTGATGGTGCCACCGAAGAAACGCTGATTAATCGTGAGATCGCGCTGGCGTTCAGCTTGCTGAATCTGCTCAGTCATCTGTGACAGCTGTTTGTCAATGAAGGTCTGTGCAGCCTGAATCTTGTCCTCCTCGGTGGCATCTGCAGGAAGCTGACCTGCCTGGGCCAATTGCTCACCGAGAACCTTCACATTTTCTGGATTCGCCGACTGCTGACGGGCCATCTCCAGCTGACTGCGCCTTTGCTCAAGGGTCTGATCGGCCTCTCCCATCAAGGATTGATTCCCTGAGATCCCAAGCGGAACGACCGCGATCATGACCACAGCAAGAACTGCGGAAATGATGCAAACGACCCAGCGAATCGGTGTGCGGAGCTGCTGCGGGTGATCCAGACGAGACCCAATCAGCATCAACAGCAAACCAACGAAACCCATTGGAGCCTGGCTCACAAGGCGTTCGATCAGTAGCTGTTGAAAAACACCATCACTCCATTCAGCAGCAGCGAGCACCACTCCGATCTGTAATGCGAGCAGAAGCACCAACGTGATTCCCAACCAGCGCAACAAGGGCGCTGCACGCATAGGAGAGTCTTGGGAGGGAGCTGACACGGCACGATGCCAAAAAGGTGCCCAACTTTAAGATCAGGTTTTTGAATGTTCCAGCCAACGTTGCAGAGCTGAGCCTGGCCCTCAAGCAAAGGGCCAGGGAAGAGGGCTTCGACCCCGTAGGCATCGCTTCACTGCCAGGCAGCCAACGGTTGCAAATGCGCACCGCCGCATTACAGCGCTGGCTGGAAGCGGGCCACCAAGCGGACATGAACTGGATGGCGGCACCGCGTCGCCTTTCAGCAGCCAGCCTGCTGGAAGGCGCTCAAAGCATCCTGGCGGTGGGTTTGAACTATCACGTTGCTGTCAAGCGCCATCCAGACCGTCTGGCGGTCGCGCGCTACGCCTGGGGAAGGGACTACCACAGGGTGGTGAATCAGCGACTTCGAAGGGTCGGCCGCTGGCTGGAAACAATCAAACCTGATTGTCTGTGGCGCGTCTGCGTCGATGCCGAACCACTGCTTGATAAAGCCTGGGCGGAGGAGGCTGGGCTGGGCTGGATCGGCAAACACAGCAACGTGATCCATGCCAGAAGGGGCTCATGGATGGTGATCGGTCATCTGATCACCACCGAAAAACTCCAAGCCGATCAGCCAGCCAAGGCACGATGCGGGCAATGCCGCGCCTGCATCGAAGCCTGTCCAACCAGTGCGATCACGGAACCCTTCGTTGTGGATGCAAGGCGCTGCATCGCTTTTCACACTCTGGAAAACCGCAATCCGGATTTACCCGCAGCCATGGCCGAAGCCATGGGTCCATGGGTCGCAGGATGTGACATCTGCCAGGACGTGTGCCCGTTTAACCAGGGCGTGATTCCCTCCAGCGATGATCCTGATGTGCAACCGAGGCCCTGGTTGCTGGACCTCAAAGCCGAGCAGATCCAGAGCTGGACGGATGAGGACTGGGATGAGCGCCTGCGGGGATCGGCTCTGCGCCGGATCAAACCCTGGATGTGGAGACGCAATGCAGCTGCAACTAGACCTGACAATCCCCCTAGTGTGAGCTGATTCTTGGATCAGCGATGGGAGTTCAAGCTCGTAGGGGAAGGAGCTGGCATCAGGCTCTAATGATCACGATGCTGACAGGAACCATTGGAGCTCTTAGTGCTGCGCCGGTCAGGGCTCTGACTCCATACGTCTACACACCTAGCTCCCAAGAACTGGAAGGTGCCGGGGTCGGCATCGGCCGTACGGCTGCACAATTGCTGCGCCTAGGGCAACCGGAGGAAGCGGCAAGTCTGGCTGCACTGGCCGTGAGGCTCCAGCCCAATGACGAACGACTGTGGTCGGTTCTAGCTGAAGCGCAGCTTCGCAGTGACCAACTCAAAGCGGCCGCAGGGTCACTGGCCAAAGCCAAAGCACTAAAACCGGGAAAAGCCGGCCTCTGGTTCGCAGAAGCGTCGATTGCGCTGCGCGACGAGCGTCCGGGCGACGCCATCTCACTTCTTGATGAAGGTCTGCGACTAGACCCGAAAAACGCTGGTGCCTACTTTGATCTCGGCAACGCCCACGTCATGCAGTCGGACCTGAGAAAAGCTCTGAAATCTTTTGAACAGGCCACAACGATCAAACCCAGCTTCTGGGAAGCCCTGAATAACCAGGCTCTTGTGCTGTTCGAAATGGGCAACACACCAGAAGCCATCAAACGGTGGCGATCAGTGCTGTCGATCAAACGCAACCCAGAGCCGATGCTGGCGCTGGCCGCTGCACTCAATCAACAGTCTCCGGGCGACGCTGAATCGCTTGAACTGGCACGCAAAGCGCTCTCTGAAGACCCCAACTATGTGCTTCCAGGGCATCAAGAGAATCAACTCTGGGGCCCCAAACTTCGCCAGGCGACTGACGTTCTGCTGACAACACCCAGCCTCAGAGGAGCCGTCGAACGTGCTGAAGCCAATGCCGATCCCAAATCAGCTGAGTGATTCTGAACGAAGATCTGTAGGCTAAGCGCCTTCTGCCTTCTTGATTCCGGAGCGGATGGCCGAGGAGCGCGTTCAATCGATCGCCCTGCATCACGAGATGCAGCGCTCCTATCTCGAGTACGCGATGAGCGTGATCGTTGGTCGGGCATTGCCGGATGTGCGTGACGGTCTCAAGCCCGTTCAGCGCCGCATCCTTTACGCGATGCACGAGCTTGGCCTTACACCAGATCGCCCTTACCGCAAGTGCGCCCGCGTCGTGGGCGACGTTCTCGGCAAATACCACCCTCATGGTGATCAGGCGGTCTACGACGCCCTTGTCAGACAGGTCCAGACCTTTTCAAGCCGCCACCCTCTGCTGGACGGCCACGGCAACTTCGGTTCCGTAGACGATGACCCTCCTGCAGCCATGCGTTACACCGAAACGCGACTGGCACCAATCGCCCACGAGGCACTACTCGATGAGATCGGTGACGACACCGTCGATTTCGCTGCCAACTTCGATGGATCCCAACAGGAACCGACGGTCCTGCCGGCACAGCTGCCGTTTCTGCTCCTGAACGGCTGTGCCGGCATTGCGGTGGGGATGGCCACGAGCATTCCTCCCCACAACCTCGGTGAAGTGGTGGACGGCCTGGTGGCGCTGGTGCGAAAACCGGATCTAAGCGATGAAAAATTGCTGGCTCTGATCCCAGGTCCTGATTTCCCCACAGGCGGAGAGGTGCTGCTGGGCAGTGGAATCCGCGACACCTATCTCCGTGGTCGAGGCAGCATTCCGATGCGCGGCGTCGCCCATGTGGAGGAGGTGCAGCCAGGAAAAGGCAAACACAAGCGCAACGCGGTCATTGTCACTGAGCTGCCCTATCAACTCAGCAAGGCTGGCTGGATCGAAAAGCTTGCTGAACAGGTCAACGACGGAAAGATCGGTGGCATTGCCGACATTCGCGATGAAAGCGACCGCGAAGGCATGCGAATTGTGGTGGAACTGAGGCGAGACGCCGAGACGGACACCGTTCTGAAAGACCTGCAACGCCGCACGTCCCTGCAAAGCAATTTCGGGGCGATCCTGCTGGCACTGGTGGATGGGCAACCACGGCAACTATCACTGCGGCGAATGCTGCAGACCTTCCTGGAATATCGGGAACTGACGCTGATTCGTCGGACCAGCCATGCCCTGCGCAAAACAGAAGACCGGCTCGAGGTCGTGGAGGGCCTGATCACAGCGCTGGCTTCCTTGCAGAAGGTCATCGCCATGATTCAGGAGGCGCGCGATGCATCCACAGCACGAGCGAGCCTGATGGTGCAGCTGGATTTGAGCGAGCGGCAGGCTGACGCGGTTCTGGCCATGCCATTGCGGCGGCTGACGGGCCTGGAGCAGGAGAGCCTGCGCCAGGAAGCTGAGGAACTGCGAGCTGAACGGCAGAGACTGAGGCTCTTACTGGACAATCGTGAGCAGCTGCTGGATGCCCTGGTTCAGGAGCTCCGCCAACTGAAAAAACGTTTTGCCACTCCACGCCGAACACGTCTGGTGGAAGGAGGCGATCACCTGCTGGCGGAACGAGCTGCAAACCAGCGCCCCAATGCCGAACTGCAACGCCGTCAAGCCCTTGACGCCCTGCCACCTGAATCGCGAATCCTGATCCAAACCGACGGTCAGGTGAAGGTCGTGAGCCCCCAGCTGCTCGGCCGCTTGCATCTGAACGAACCGGTTGGTTTGGGCGATGAACCTTCTCCGGCACGCCTGATCCTGCCGATCAACCCTGCACCGAGACTGCTTGCACTCACCACCAGTGGTCGCATTGCCCTTGTGCGCTGGGAGTTTGCAGGTCAGCAACCTGGTGGACTGGAGCGTTTCCTGCCCACCGCGCTGGAAGGCGAAACAGTGATCAACCTGCTTCGCCTTCCCCAAGTCGATGACAAAGACACCAACAGCCGCATGTCTCTCGGTCTGCTGACCACGGATGGCCGTTTCAAGAGACTTCCTTTGGATGAGATTCAGGAGCTCTCAGGTCGCGCCGCCACCATCCTGAAACTGAAGGAAGGCGTATCTCTGCTTTCAGCAGCCATCTGCGAGCAAGGCGGAACGGTGGCTGTGGTGAGTGACATCGGTCGAATTCTCTGCCTACCGGTTGAAGAGCAATGCCTGCCCTTGATGGGAAAGTTGGCCCAGGGTCCCATGACCATGCGCATGCTCCCCGGAGAAAACCTTGTGGGAGCCGTTAGCCAACCGGCCGCAAGCAGCAGCTCCGAATCAACCAACAGCGGAGAAGTGCTGATCGGAACCAACAACGGAGATCTAATTCGCCTCTCCCTCAGTGACCTGCGCCGATGCAAACGCGGGGATCTTGGGGAGATCGCTGTGAAGGTCAATGGCGACGGCAAGGAAAATGTTCGCCTTGTCTCAGTCTGTGAAAGCGCGGATCTGGTCGGTGTGGTCACCAACAAAGGACGGCATGCCCGGATCCAGAACACAACAATCAGCACAGATTGCAATCAACCCACGCAGCTAACCTTCAAAGGAGACGAAACACTGGTCCAGCTTGTTCCGCTTCTAAGTTGAATTCCTTTAGGACCGAAACTCAGAGCTGAAATTAAATTTCTATTTCAGGAACTGCAGTTTCCTTCCAACCACTTGAAGTAGGTTTCATCAATATCTCCAGTCACATAGTAACCGTCAAAACAGGACATCTCAAGATCCTCGATATTAGTACCTTGAACAATACTTTTCTTGAGATTATCAACGCTCTGATAAACAACATGGTCCGCAGCAAGCACATCTGCAATTTGATCGATCGTACGACCATGGGCCAAGAGTTCACCTCTTGTGGGCATGTTGATTCCATACACGTTGGGAAAGCGAACAGGGGGTGCAGCCGATGTGAACGTGACCTGATTCGCTCCAGCATCTCGTGCCATCTGCACAATTTCCCTCGAGGTCGTGCCACGAACAATTGAATCGTCCACGATTAGAACATTTTTTCCTGCGAATTCAGTACCTAATGCATTCAGTTTTTGACGCACTGATTTTTTCCTTTCTGCCTGTCCTGGCATGATGAATGTACGACCCACATAGCGGTTTTTGTAAAATCCTTCTCGATATTCAATACCAAGCTGTTTAGCAACCTGCATCGCAGAAGGCCTTGCTGAATCTGGTATAGGCATTACAACATCAATATCACCAGCTGGTAATGCATCAGATATTGTTTTTGCAAGCAGATCACCCATACGCAAACGAGTTTCGTAAACAGAAATTCCGTTCATAACGGAATCTGGCCTTGCCAGATAAACGTATTCAAAAGCACAGGGAACAAGCTGGGAAGACCGAGCACACTGACGTTGATGGAGATTAAAATCAAAATCAATAAAGATCGCTTCTCCAGGTTCAACATCACGAACAATTTCATAACCACTGTTTTCGATCACGAGTGATTCACTCGCGACAATCCATTCATCCCGTCCGTTTTTTGCAGACCTACGACCAAGAATCAAAGGTCTGATTCCAAAAGGATCACGAAAAGCAAGAAGGCCGCGGCCTGAAATCAAAGCAATCGCTGCGTATGAGCCTTTCACCCTGCGATGCAGAGATGACACTGCATCAAAAAGCTGATCTGGGGAAAGATCAGGACCAGTGAGATGGGATTGGATCTCAGTAGCAAGAACATTCACCAACATCTCCGTGTCGCTGGAAGAGTTGGTATGTCGTCGATCAATCTTGAAAAGGTCTTGCTCGAGCTGACTTGTGTTGGTCAGATTGCCATTATGAACAAAGGTAATTCCATAGGGTGCGTTGACATAAAAAGGCTGAACTTCATCTTCAGCTGCAGCTGCACCACTGGTGGCGTAGCGAACATGTCCAATGCCAACATTCCCAAGAAGTTTTCGCATGTCGCGCGTTCGGAATGCTTCACGAACCCTGCCACGTTGTTTGTGAACATGAAATGTATAATTATCCATCGTGACGATCCCCGCAGAATCCTGTCCACGATGCTGAAGAAGAAGAAGATTGTCATAGATCTGCTGATTAACAGAATCAGCAGAAAACACTCCAATAATTCCACACATAACTACGCCCCGCCAACCAAGTTATTAAATGAATCCAATCCATCCGTTGAACTCATATCTAAATGATTAATATGCTCGCCGGAAAAGACAAACAAGACGACAAACAAAACCTTTTTAATATTAGCAAAGTGGCAGATGATCATTCACTAACCTCCGCGATGCCATCAATTCGCCGAGATAGTGCACTGTTGAAGGCATGACGACATTGCTCAATCTCCAGATTCAGGCAAGGGTCCTGATCAACACAAACCTGCATCTCAGGCTGTTGTGTCACAACACCAATCCGAGTAATTGGCAGATCGTCCGTCTCAGCTAACAGCGCTTCCCAATGCCCAATGCGATCTGCCTGCACCGACACCACGATCCGACTCCCGCCTTCGGCAAAGAGAACGCGATCGATACGCAGACCCTGAACACTCAGGTCAATCTTGATTCCGAGACCCGAAGCAATCGAAGACTCCGCCAAAGCCACACCGAGACCGCCATCGCTGCAGTCATGGGCTGAACCCAGCAGGCCGCGAGTGATGGCCTCACGCACAAGGCGGCCAACCTTGGCTTCCATCTGAAGATCCGTCAGAGGTGGGCGACCTGCCAAGGAGCCTGTCATCAGTTGTTGATAGGCACTACCTGCCAGGCCCAGGCAAAGGGACTCGGCATCATCAGGGCCAACACCAATCAGGTAAATGGGATCCTGTGCCTGTCGCCATCCCAGGCCAATCACGGTCGCAATGTCGTTAACACCACCCACCATGCCGATCACGGGTGTGGGGTGAATCGGCTGAAGGGTGCCATCCTCTTTTTTGATCTCGTTGTAGAGCGAGACATTGCCACCGGTCACGGGAGTGTTGAGAGCCCTGCAGGCATCCGAGATACCGCAACATGCCTTGGCCAGCTGCCAGTAGCCCTTAGGGGTTTCAGGAGAAGGGAAATTGAGATTGTCGGTGACTGCAAGAGGTTCAGCACCAACACAGCTCAGATTGCGTGCTGCTTCGGCAACAGCTGCCTGAGCACCCCGTTCAGGATCCAGTGCCACCCAACGGTTGGGACAATCCACCGTTGCAGCCACTCCCTTGGTTGAGGCATCCAGTGAGCCTTCACCCTGCTGCGGACGGAGTCTGACGACTGCTGCGTCTGCAGATCCAGAAGACACCACGGTGTTCGCCAAAACCTGCTGGTCGTACTGACGATGCACCCAGCGTTTGCTCGCAATCGTGGGATCATCCAACAAACCCAGAAGACTCTGACTCCAGTCATGGCCTTGGCTTGGGAGGGGAAGATCCGCTTCCGACCACCGCCATAGCTCCTGAATCTCAGCAGGCGGCTCACTGAGCAAATCATGGTGATTGATCGGCGTGTCTTCCGCCAAAGCCCTCGAAGGGACCTCAGCAGCCACAACGCCTGCTTGAAGAACCCGAACCACAGGGTCAGCCAGGACGCGACCCACCACAGCCGCCTGTAAACCCCAGCGGCGGAAACGCTCCATCAGAGGCTCTTCGCGGCCAGCACGCACCACGAAAAGCATGCGCTCCTGCGATTCAGACAACAGGTATTCGTAAGCGGTCATGCCCTGCTCACGCGCAGGCACTTTGTCGAGATCAAGCTCGATGCCCAGATCTCCTTTGGCTGCCATCTCCGAACAGCTACAGGTGAGGCCAGCAGCGCCCATGTCCTGAGCAGCAACCACGTCACCGCTCTGAAACGCCTCCAAACAGGCTTCAATCAACCCCTTTTCCAGAAAGGGATCTCCTACCTGCACAGCTGGACGATCATCCAGAGAGGCGGAACTCAGCTCAGCACTGGCAAAACTGGCTCCACCCATGCCATCACGACCGGTGGTGCTGCCCACGTAAACCACGGGATTACCAACCCCAGAAGCCCCGGATTTCACAATGTCGTCGGTCTCCATCAAACCGAGAGCCATCGCATTGACCAGAGGATTTCCGCTATAGGAGGGATCAAAAGCCACTTCACCACCCACGGTGGGAACACCCACGCAATTGCCGTAATGGGCAATGCCAGCAACCACGCCCTGCATCAGTCCAACGTTGGCGGGATCATCCAGGGGGCCGAAACGCAAAGCATTCAGCAGAGCAATCGGACGAGCACCCATGGTGAAGATGTCGCGAAGAATTCCACCAACACCTGTTGCTGCTCCTTGAAAGGGCTCCACGGCTGAGGGATGGTTGTGGCTCTCGATCTTGAAGGCAAGCCGATGGCCTCCGCCAAGATCGACCACGCCAGCATTCTCACCAGGCCCCACCAGGATGCGAGGCCCCTCCGTTGGGAAACCACTCAGCAGCGGTCTGGAGTTGCGATAACAGCAGTGCTCTGACCACATCACACCGAACATGCCGAGTTCAGCCCTGTTGGGGTCCCGCCCCAGCCGACGTTGAATCTCGACGTAATCCTGCTGCGTGAGCCCTTCTTGGCGGAGGGCAGCCGCGACATCAAACGTCTCAGCCACAGAAGAAGACTGGACCACAGTCAACAGGTCATCTGCTCCCAGTGTTGCCGACAGCCCGACCTCACCAGTTCAGATCCAGGGATCACCATCTGATTCCACAGGCCGTCGGTTTCGCATGGCCGGCTCGCGATCGATCCAGTCATCATCATCCCAATCCTGCAGTGGATCTGAATCTGCGGCTTGGGAGCGAACATCAGGCTGATCCAGATCACGCCGAGAGGGGTGTTCATCCCAAGGAGGTTCCTCAAGCCAACCCTCGAGCCGTTCACCAGCACGATCACCGAGGTGCTGCAACTGCTCGCGCCAGTGACGGGACCTGCGGACGAGATCCTGACGAACACTGGCGCGAGCCTCGGGAAGATCATCTAAATCACGGAGACCCGTGGAGACCAGTCCTGGCTGCTGATCAACGATGCGATCAGGCGTCAACCGCCAGCGGCTGCTTCCTGGCAGACGCGGATCGCTGCGAGACACCAGGTAATGAAGAATCTCACCGGTTGAGGGCACAAAAGCAAGGTCTGCAACCTGGCCAAGGCGCTCTCCATCGGCATCAAGCAAGTCAGCATCAAGCAGGGTAGGAAGCCGCTCAAGGGTGAGCTGATCAATTTCTGAAGGTGCCCCCTTGACGAACACCTGCTGATCATCAAGACCACGACACTGGTCCAGTCTCCAGACCGTGCGCGAGTTGCGCAGAGCGGAAGGACGGCTGACCCAACCCAACAGGCGATGCACCGGAGGATGCATCCAAGCCATTACTCCAATGCCGTGATCAAGTCCCTGATCACAGCGCACACGGTGTCTCAGCAGATCACTGAGCAGCAGTGGATCAGGCAGCGTCAAGGTCAGGAGCGAATCTGAACAGGCATCACCAGATAGGTGAGTCCAGATGCATCATCGGACGGTGAAAGGATGGCTGGGGTTGTTGGGGCGTTGCACTGCAGGCGAATACGTTCCGAATCCATCGCTTTCAGACCATCCAGCACGTAACGCACATTGAATGCGATCTGAACGGGGTCACCATCGATTTGGGCCGATAGGGACTCCGAACCACTGCCAACGTCCTGAGCATCGGCACTGATCTGTACCAGACCCTTTTCGGGATCGCTGCCGATGCGAACAACATTGTTGTGTTGATCAGCCAAGACGGCAATGCGTTCGAGTGCAGCCACGAAAGCCCGACGGTCAAGATCAAGCGTGCGGTTAAACGAATCAGGAATCAGCTGGCGGTAATTGGGATACGTGCCCTCGAGCGTGCGACTGGTCACCATCTGATCTGCGGCCAGAACCACCACCTGACCGCTTTCGCAAAACAAACTCACAGAGTCAGTTCCTTTCCATCCCGCCATCAGACGTTCCACTTCCCGTAGAGAGCGAGCCGGCAGGGTGACAGCGAGGCCAGGCTCTTCGGAAGCTTCCTTGTCGGAAAGGGCAAGAGGATCCTGAAGTGCATCATCAACGCTGAGCACGGCTAGACGATGACCATCAGTGGAAGCCGCCTCCAGGCTGGTGCGATCAAAACGCAGATGCACCCCGGTGAGCAACTGCTTGGCTTCGTCGGAACTGCTGGCAAACAGCGTGCTACGCAATGCTTTGACAAGAGCTGCTGGATCCAGCTTGAGCGCTGTGCCGTTCTCAACCAGAGGCAGCTCCGGAAAATCATCAGCAGGCATTCCCCGCATCTGATAGCTGCCACTCAAGCTGGTGAGTTCCACCTGTTCTCCAACTTCGTCAGTGACCAGGGTGATGGGTGAATCACTCGAAAGACGGGACACGATTTCGCCGAAAAGACGTGCCGGCAGGGTCACCGCACCACTGGTTTCAACAGTCGCGGCCAGAGACGTCTGAATGCCCAGATTGAGGTCAAAGCCAGTGAGACTCAACCGATCAGTTCCCGCATCAGCGGTCAGCAGCACGTTGGCAAGCACCGGATGGGTCGGTCGTGCTGCAACCGCTCTGCTGACCAGTTGCAGGGCAGCGTTGAGTTCCGTTTGGGAACAAACCAGTTTCATGGCGACGTTGTCCGCTGCAAGGCCTGAGGTCACCCACGGTTTCACAGGCACGCAGGAAGCGCAATGGTCCAAACCAACATGCCGTGCTTGCTGCTTACTGGCTGTTTAGATTTTTTAGAACAAACAACTAAAACAGCCGTAGTAGGTGCTGTGGAAACCGTGGAAAACCATTCAAACCAAGCTCTACCAGCGCTTTTCTGATCGCACAGCCCTGGGGAATCTTTATTTGCTGATGAGGAGAAACTGCTGTTTCTCACAGATTTAACAGTCTGTGGAAAGTCGAAAGCTTGTTGAGGAGGTCTGTTCTATCTGTCTCTCCACAGCTTGTAGGCCTGGTTTTCTGCGAGCTTCCCCAGGCAGTTCGTCATCTGGTTGGTCGTCCGCTTCTGTTTGCGGACATTGAAAAAGCCCCTTCATGGAAGGGGCCGTTTCGAGATTGAGGCGATGTTCGACGGGGTGATGACTCAAAACCCCATCACTTTGGCCACTGTGCCCAGATCAGGATCAAGATCAGTATGGAAGGCAGCGTCGTTGTTATTGATGGCGCAATCGGGGTCCTTCAATCCGTTGCCGGTGAGGACGCAGACCACCGTGGCTCCAGCAGGAACTTCGTCTTTGCGTTTGAGCAGGCCAGCTACAGAAGCAGCGCTGGCTGGTTCGCAGAACACGCCTTCCTGTCCTCCCAGCAGCTTGTAGGCCAGGATGATTTCCTCATCTGTGACATCCAGGAAGGCGCCGTTGCTTGCTGCCCGTGCGGCGATAGCTTTCTCCCTGTTCACAGGATTGCCGATGCGGATGGCCGTGGCGATCGTTTCTGGATCGGTCACGGTGGTCTCGTTGACCAACGGAGCTGATCCACTGGCCTGGAAACCCATCATCCTGGGCAAAATGCGGCTTCGGCCCGCCTGGTGATATTCCTGGAATCCCATCCAGTAGGCGGTGATGTTGCCGGCGTTGCCCATGGGGATGCATAACCAATCAGGGGCTTCCCCCAGGGCATCAATCAGTTCGAATGCCGCTGTTTTCTGGCCCTGCAGGCGATACGGGTTCACCGAATTCACCAGGGTAACTGGGTACTGATCCGACACCTCACGAACGATGTCGAGTGCTTTGTCGAAGTTGCCGCGGATGGCGAGCACTTCGGCGCCGTAGACCAGGGCCTGTGCCAACTTTCCTTGGGCGACATACCCATCGGGGATCAGCACAAAGGCACGCATCCCTGCTCGTCGTGCATAGGCCGCGGCCGCCGCTGATGTGTTGCCGGTACTGGCACAGATCACAGCTTCGCAACCAGCTTCCTTGGCCTTGCTGATGGCCATGGTCATGCCACGGTCCTTGAACGAACCGGTCGGATTCAACCCGTCGTATTTCACGTAGACCTTGACCCCCTTGCCGATCCGTTCAGCGATCGAAGGCACGGGGATCAACGGTGTTGCGCCTTCTCTCAGGGTCACCACCGGAGTGGAGTTGCTCACTGGTAACCAGGTTCTGTAAGCCTCAATCAGCCCAGGCCAGTCCTGCATGACAGGGGCCGGGGAGAAGCGGCGACGGAAGCTGTTGAGCAGTGACACCTGCGCAGGGCAATGATCCTCAGGAATCTATGTGGCAGGCACTGCAGCTTGGTTCAGTTGCTGCCGTCCTTCAGACCGTCCAAGGGGGAATCTGAAAAGAACTGCACCAGGCCCGCGATTGATTCTGCTTTTTCGATCACGGCGATCAATGCCGGAATATTCACCTCCATCACCTCTGATGGATAGGCCTCAAGAAATTTGATAGCAGTCAAACCGCCTTCGCCGATCTGAAGTCCGTTGATCACTCCAGCGCGGAGGGCTGGAACACTGACGGATGGAGCGGGCACTTTCAGTGGATAGATGATCCGAGCCACTCTGGTCAGAATCACGTCTCCGATCCTTGTGGACATCAGCCTGCTGGTCAGCACTAGTGGCAGATTCAGTTCCTGATTGAGCAGTTTTGCCACGTCCTCAGGATCCTGACGGCTGAGCTTCAGGAGGTCGGCCAGCACTCCACGGGCTTTGCCTGTTTCTGCCAGGTAGGCCAGGTCTGCAACACTGATCGAACGGATGAAAGCGCCACTCACCAAGGCAACATCCTTGGCAGCGTGAACGGGTTGGAAACTACTCAGCAGGCTTAGAGCCATCGCCGAACCTGTTGCCAGAGCGTGCCTGCGAAGGCGTGATCGTGCAGACATGGGCAGATCGAGGTGACCGGAATCTAGGGGGAGACTCCAGCTGCTGCTTTGACCAGTCGGACAACTCCGCGTTCGGCCAGACCCTGTGCAAGTTCAACTCCCATCCGACGGGCGTCGGGTTCACGTATCAATCTGGGCAAGCGACTGAACAGCAGATCCGGACTGAATCCAGGCAGCTGCTGCAGGACTTGGATGAGTTGACGGACCGGCTCAAGGTCCATGTAAAAGTCTTGATCCAATTCGGCTTCTGATGTGATCAGGCGGGAGGGTTGCAACTGACGAGGCAGACGCCGACCAATGCGCTGCAGGGTCATCCATCCCAGTGAATCGATGCGATCGGCTGCGGTTTCAACGAGCTGATGGCGCAACATGCCCCCATGGGTTGACACCAGGAAATCCAAAACTTGATCCAGCAGGGCTTCCAGGTCCAGCTGGTCTTGACTGGCTGCACTGGCCACCAGATTTTCCATCCGGGTCCAGCTGAAGATATCGCCGTCGAACAACATCTCCTTCAGGCTCTGCCGAAGCTGTGGATCTGGATCCTCCATTAGCCGGCGGGCGAAGTAGGGATAGGCAGCTCCGAGAATCTTGAAGTCGGAATCCACGCTCAGGGCAATCCCCTCCAGGGTTACCAATGAGCGGATGATCAGTGCGTAGTAGGGCGGAACTCTGAACGGGAACTTGTACATCACCCCAGAGAGATCATCGGTGACCGCTTTGAAATCCATGCGGCTGACGCCTGCTTCCAGCGCCTGACTGAACACGGTTTCAAACGCCGGAACAATTGGCTCCAGATTCACGTCTTCTGCGAGGAAACCAAGGTTCACGAAATCCTTGGACAATTTGCCGAAATTACGGTTCACGAGGTGAACCACGGCTTGGATCAATCCGGTGCGTGATTCCCTCGAGACCTCGCTCATCATTCCGAAATCCAGATAGCAGAGCCGTCCATCCGCGAGGGCCAGCAGATTGCCTGGGTGCGGGTCGGCGTGAAAAAAGCCGTGTTCAAGCAGCTGTTGCAGGCTGCAGTTCACACCCACGGAGACCATGTCGTCGGGGTCGATGCCCATGTCTCTCACCGCCTCAAGGTTGGTGAGCTTGACGCCGTCGATCCATTCCATCGTGAGAACCCTTCGACTGGTGGCTTCTCGATAGATTTTCGGAACGGCTATTCGGGGATTCTGTTGATGCAGCTCACTGAATTTCTCCGCATTCGAAGCTTCATTCAGGTAATCCATCTCTTCGAACACACGACTGCCCAATTCATCAATTAGAGCAACTAAGTCACTGCGGATAAGACCGATATTGCTGTTTAGCCAGGCGGCGATATTGCGCACGATGTAGAGATCCAGCGTGATCTGTTCGCGCAGACCCGGTCGCTGCACTTTCACGGCAACGCGTTGACCATCGTGCAACGTCCCGCGATGCACCTGGCCGAGCGAGGCGGCAGAGATCGGTTCGCGTTCCAGTTCCGCATAAATGTTGTCGACGGGAGCTCCAAGGTCCTCTTCAATGCAGGCCATGGCCAGAGCGCTGTCGAAACCTGGAAGCTGGTCCTGCAGCTGGGCAAGTTCCTCCAGAAGCACAGGAGGCACGATGTCTGGCCGTGTGGAGAGCGCTTGTCCAGCTTTGATGAAAGCCGGGCCGAGCTTCACCAGCAGTTCCGCGCATTCCTTGGCTCTGCTTCGTGCCCGCTTTGGATCCTTGAGCAACTGGAAGATCCAGTCGAAACCGATGCCGATCAGCAGCATTCCAATCGGTACCAACGTCTGCCACAGACGTCGCAACAGGCGCTGGGGATGACCCGCGTAGATGCGGGTGATGGCTGCCGGGTCATACGTGAGTAGACCGGCGGCTTCGATGAAATCTCCGAGTTCTTGAGGGGCCACTGGCCTCAATGCCAAGTGCACCCCTTCTAAACGAGCTGAGCCGCCGCTACGGTCTGCTCCAACACCGGAGTCTGCTGTGCTAACCGGTCTGCGACTCGAGAACATTGCCCTAATTGACCGCCTTGATCTGGCATTTGATCAGGGTTTTTCTGTGCTGACTGGCGAGACAGGCGCAGGAAAGTCGATCCTTCTTGATGCTCTGGATGCAGTGCTTGGAGGTCTGCAAACAGGACCAGGTGCGCGCTTATTGCGTTCCGGCTGTGACCGTGGTGTGATCGAGGCCAGTTTTCGTCCTGGTGCAGCCGCCAGCCGCTGGCTGCTTGAGCAGGAGATCAGCGATGGTGAGGAAGACTTGGTGGTGAGCCGCGAATGGCGGCGTCAGGAGGAACGTCTCAGTAGTCGCTCAAGGCTGAACGGCGTGATGGTGAATCGTCAGCAACTGTTGGTGTTGCGTCCCCTGCTGATCGATCTCACTGTTCAGGGGCAGACCCAGCAGCTTGCTCGCCCGGGTCAGCAGAAACGTTGGCTTGACCGTCTAGGGGGATCCTCTCTCGATGCCGAGCTCCGTCAGGTTCGTCGTCACTGGAGCGACTGGCTTCGTTGCCAGAGCGAACTTGAGCGGGCTGAAAACGATCGGCTCCGATTGGATCAACAGCGAGAGGAATTAGCACTGCTGTTGGCTGAACTCGATCGAGCAGAGCTTGATGACCCTGAGGAAGTTGATCAGCTCGAACGTGAACAGGACCGTCTTGTTCATGGTGTGCGCCTGCAGGAGGGTCTGAGCCTGTTGATTGGGCGTCTTCAGGACGGTGCTGATCAGGCACCCTCAACGCTTGATCATCTGCAGGCCTGTAGCCATGAATTACGGCAGATGCAGGGTCTCGACCCATCGCTGCAGTCTGTAAGCGAACGATGTCTAGATCTTGAATCAGCTGTTCAGGATCTGATCCGGGAGCTCGAGGGTTACGGAGCCTCTTTGGACAGTGATCCTCATCGTCTGTCAGTTCTTCAGGATCGTCTGGCAGAGCTCAAGCGCTTGGAACGCCGACATGGTCAGGATCTGATCGATCTGATCAAGCGCCGCGATGAATTGCGTGACCGTCAGCAGTCTGGTGGTGCTGATGCACTGCTTGAGCAGTTGCGCAGCCAGGAGCGGGCGGCTTGTGTCATCCGTGATCGCAGCAATGCCTCGCTGCGTTCAAAGCGATTGATGGTTGCGGCGGAGCTTCAAGAGCGGTTGATGGCCCATCTCAGGCCCATGGGATTGGCCAACGTACGTTTCGAGGTTGCTGTTGAGCCGTCCGAACCTGGCGAGAGCGGGGCGGATTCTGTGTGCTTCTTGTTTTCTGCGAATCCAGGTCAGCCACTGGCACCGCTCGCTGAAGTGGCTTCCGGTGGTGAGATGTCGCGCTTTTTGCTGGCTCTCAAAACCTGCCTTGCGGAGGTGGATGGATCCAGCACCCTGCTTTTCGATGAAATCGACACAGGAGTGAGCGGCCGTGTCAGTGGTGCCATGGCCGATTTGCTGCGCATGTTGTCGCGCCATCGACAGGTGTTCTGTGTCACCCATCAGCCGCTTGTGGCCGCAGCGGCTGATCATCATTTCCGCGTCAGTAAAGACGTTTGCGATGGGGTCACCCATTCGCGAGTGTCCCATCTGCGGGACACTCAGGAGCGTCAGCATGAGCTGGCTGAACTGGCTGGGGGTGATCGCCGCGAAGCTGAGGCTTATGCAGCCAGCCTTCTGGATCAGAAAGCAGCGTGAGCATCATCTGATCTCAGTAGAATCATCAGCTCCCGAGATCCAGCCGTATGGGGCGAACCGCTCCCAAGTCAAAGGCCTCGTCTCCGGCAGAGCCGGTGAAACTCACGATTGGATCTGAAGAGGACGTGATCCGCGTTCGTGGTGCCCGTCAGCACAATCTCAAGAACGTTGACCTCACCATCCCTCGCAACAAGATGGTGGTGTTCACCGGGGTCAGCGGTAGCGGTAAAAGCTCTCTGGCTTTCGACACGATTTTCGCTGAGGGACAGCGTCGCTACGTCGAGAGTCTTTCCGCCTATGCCCGTCAGTTTCTAGGTCAGGTCGACAAGCCTGATGTTGATGCCATCGAGGGACTCTCACCTGCGATCTCGATCGATCAAAAATCCACAAGCCACAACCCACGTTCGACCGTCGGAACCGTCACGGAGATCCAGGATTATCTGCGCCTGTTGTTCGGTCGGGCCGGCGATCCGCATTGCCCGAAGTGTGATCGTCCGATCCGGCCGCAGACCATTGATGAAATGGTCGATCAGATCCTCACCTTGCCTGAATCCACGCGCTATCAACTGCTTGCTCCGGTTGTGCGTGGAAAAAAGGGCACCCACGCCAAATTGATCAGCGGGTTGGCCGCTGAGGGTTTTGCCCGGGTGCGGATCGATGGAGAAGTGCGCGAGCTGGCCGATAACATCGAACTCGACAAGAACCAAAGCCACAACATTGAAGTGGTGGTGGATCGGCTTGTTGCTCGCGAGGGAATTCAAGAACGGCTCACCGACTCTTTGCGCACCTCCCTGAAGCGGGGAGATGGTTTAGCCATCGTTGAGGTGGTGCCCAAAAAGGACGAGCAACTTCCTGAGGGAGTTGACCGGGAGCGCTTGTATTCCGAGAATTTTGCCTGCCCCGAGCATGGGGCAATCATCGAAGAGCTTTCACCAAGACTGTTCTCTTTCAACAGTCCTTACGGAGCTTGCGAGGCCTGCCATGGCATCGGTCACCTGCGCAAGTTCACTCCGGAGCGGGTCGTTCCGGATCCGTCACTGCCTGTTTATGCCGCAGTGGCTCCCTGGGCTGAGAAAGACAACTCTTACTACTTCTCCCTTCTTTTTTCAGTGGGGGAGGCGTTTGGCTTCGAGATCAAGACTCCCTGGAAGGAACTGACTGAAGACCAGCAGGATGTGCTGCTCAATGGCAGTCGCGAACCGATTCTGATTCAGGCTGATAGTCGTTATCGCAAGGGAAATGGCGGATATCAGCGTCCGTTTGAGGGGATCCTGCCGATTCTTGAGCGGCAGTTGCGCGATGCCAGTGGCGAGGCCCAACGTCAGAAGCTGGAGAAATTTCTCGAATTAGTTCCCTGTTCCAGTTGTGCTGGCAAACGACTGCGGCCGGAAGCATTGGCAGTGCGCATGGGCTGCTTCCGAATCACGGATCTCACTGCTGTGAGCGTGGGCCAGACCCTTGAACGGATTGAGCAGTTGATGGGCGTGGGCGCCTTTGAGAGCAGTGAACCACTGCTCACGAACCGTCAGATGCAGATCGGAGATCTCGTTCTGAGGGAGATCCGCATGCGATTGCGTTTTTTGCTGGATGTCGGTCTGGACTATCTGAGCCTCGATCGGCCGGCGATGACCTTGTCCGGCGGAGAAGCGCAGCGGATCCGTCTTGCGACTCAGATCGGAGCTGGGCTCACTGGGGTGCTCTACGTGCTCGATGAACCGAGCATCGGTTTGCATCAAAGGGATAATGACCGACTGCTGGCCACCCTTGAACGGCTGCGTGATCTAGGCAACACCCTGGTTGTGGTCGAACACGATGAGGACACGATCCGCGCAGCCGATCATCTCGTAGACATTGGTCCCGGAGCAGGGGTGCATGGCGGTCACATCGTGGCCGAGGGCTCTGTGCAAGATCTGCTCGATGCCGATCAATCGATCACCGGTGCCTATCTGAGTGGAGAGCGCAGCATTCCCACTCCTTCGCAACGTCGCTCGGCAGGCACTCGCAGCCTCAAGTTGCTCAACTGCAATCGCAACAATCTCCAAGACCTGAGCGTGGAGTTTCCGCTTGGACGTCTTGTCTCGATCACTGGGGTGAGTGGCAGCGGCAAGAGCACGCTTGTAAATGAGTTGCTGCACCCTGCCCTGGAACATGGTCTCGGCCATAAGGTTCCATTCCCCAACGGTCTGGGGGAGCTGCGTGGCCTCAAGTCGATCGACAAGGTGATCGTGATCGATCAGTCACCGATCGGCAGGACTCCCCGCTCCAACCCTGCCACCTATACCGGTGCGTTTGACCCGATCCGTCAGGTGTTTGCAGCCACGGTCGAAGCGAAGGCCCGTGGATATCAGGTGGGTCAGTTCAGTTTCAATGTCAAGGGCGGTCGCTGCGAAGCCTGTCGCGGACAGGGGGTCAACGTGATCGAAATGAACTTCCTGCCGGATGTTTATGTGCAGTGCGATGTCTGCAAGGGCGCCCGATTCAATCGGGAGACTCTTCAGGTCACTTACAAGGGGCACACCATCGCCGAGGTTCTGGAGATGACCGTTGAGCAGGCGGCCGATGTGTTTTCTGCGATTCCGCAGGCGGCTGACCGATTGCGGACACTCGTGGATGTGGGTCTCGGTTACGTGAAGCTGGGTCAGCCGGCTCCCACGCTTTCCGGTGGTGAGGCGCAACGGGTGAAGTTGGCCACTGAACTGTCCCGCAGGGCCACCGGCAAGACGCTTTACCTGATTGATGAGCCCACCACAGGCTTGAGTTTCTATGACGTGCACAAGCTGATGGATGTGATGCAGCGTCTTGTGGATAAGGGAAATTCGATCATCTGTATCGAGCACAACCTTGATGTGATCCGTTGTTCCGACTGGTTGATCGATCTTGGTCCAGAGGGTGGTGATCGCGGTGGACAGTTGGTGGCCTGCGGAACACCAGAAGAGGTGGCCCAGCACCCAACCAGTCACACCGGTCGTTATCTCGCCAGGGTTTTGGAGCAGCATCCTCCTCAGGCGGTTCCTCTGGCGGCATGACGTCCTTCCCGTGTTTCCGCTTCCCTGGCTTGGTTGCAATCGTGGCTTCGCTGCTGGTCGCTCAACCGGCGGCAGCAGTTGAGCGCCTTACCTTCACCTTGCCTTTGCTGGATGAGCGCATCAGCCTTGATTTGAGTCAGGCCACCAATGCGCAGGAGCTGATCGACTCCAATCCAGATCTTCAGGAGCTGGATTGGGCAGGCGATGGATCCGTGCAAAAGCTGATTGAAGCTTTACTGACAGCACCGCTCCCTGAAGAGACCAGCAGCATTGTTCGCCAATCCCTCGGGCATCCCCTGTTTGAGCAGCTTCTTCTCTCTGCCTCCGAATTGGTTGAGGTCAAGGGTCTTCCGGTCGACACCAGCGGGCGCATGGTGTCTGAGGCTTTGGCCGCGGCCTATCGGGATGATGAGCCCCATCTGCTGGGATTCCTGCGTCATGTTCCGGGAGATGAGCTTTCGATCAATCTCCAGGAGCTCGCTTTTTACGCCAAGAGACTCAGAGGCAACCAGGACGATGCAAGGGCCTTGGTGCAAAAGGGCACCGCAGCCAAGCCCGTTGCTTCAACAATCGTCGCTGCGGCGGCATCCGGCTGGACCCGCCGACAAAGCTCCGTTGCGGTGAACCACCGTCCGCAGCCCCTGCAGGTCACAGTGATCTCCCCGACCGGTTTGTCCAATGGTCGACTGGTAGTGATTTCCCATGGGCTTTGGGATGCACCGTCCAGTTTCGAGGGCTGGGCCCATCTGCTCGCTGCCCATGGTTATTCCGTGGTGCTTCCAGGTCACCCGGGTAGTGATTCCAAGCAGCAGCAGTCACTGCTTCAGGGCAAACAGCCACCGCCGGCATCCGAGGAATTGCGCTTGCGTCCCATGGACGTCACTGCCGTGATTGATGCGGTCGAAGCGGGCAGCTTGCTCTCTGGTTCATCAGTTCAAACCGATTCAGTGGCTGTTGTCGGTCATTCCTGGGGTGCTACTGCGGCGCTGCAGTTAGGTGGTCTTCAGACCACGAGCCGGAAGCTGAGCTCCCGTTGTCAGGATCCTCGTGATCCAGACCGCAACCTGAGCTGGGTGTTGCAGTGCAGCTGGCTCAAAGGTGCTGATCAGGGATCGCTGGGTGACACGAGAGTTCGATCCGTGGTTGTGGTCAGTCCGCCTCTGCGTCTGTTGTTTGATGAATCCAGTGGTCCTTCGATGCATGCCAAGGCGCTGCTGGTGAGCGGCACCCGTGATTGGGTTGTGCCATCGGACCCTGAAGCGGTGGTCCCACTTCGCAATGGTCAGCCTCTGGCCAATGGCCATCGCCTTGTATTGGCCTCAGGCGGTGATCACTTCAATCTCTGGGCTCCAGTGGGTGCAGAACAACCACCGGTGCTGGGGCCCCTGATTCTTGCCTGGATCAATGACCATCTAGGAATTACCGATTCGCTCAGCTTCAAGGGCGGCGGTTGGGGCAATCAACGTGTGCCACTCTTCGATGTCACTGGCCAATTATGAAAATTCTTTACGGCATGTCGCTGTTGTAAACAAGCCAATTTTGTCCGCATTTCTTCATCCAAAAAAATCAAAAGTAGCAGTCCTGGTCTGGCTTAAACCCTGTTGAAGTCAAGCGATCTGGGCATGCTATCGAGGTGAGCTTTCTCAGTTATCAGATTGTTTTCATCTTTTCGAAGTTCTATTTCACCTAACCCTTGATCGGACACCAGGACCTGTTCCTGATCGTGTTGGAGGTCTTGTGGGACTGAAGCTGCTGCATCTTCATCTCCACGGCTTGTTTCGCTCAAAGGATCTGGAGCTTGGCCGTGACGCAGACACCGGAGGTCAGACCCTCTATGTGTTGGAACTGGCCCGCAGCCTGGCCAACCGAGCCGAGGTGGATCATGTCGAGGTCGTCACGCGTCTGATTCAGGATCGGCGCGTGTCCCTCGACTATTCCAGACCTCTAGAGCCGATTGCACCTGGTGCATCAATCCGTCGGTTCAGTTTCGGACCGCGCCGATATCTGCGTAAGGAACAGCTCTGGCCCTATCTCGATGAGCTGGCCGATCAGCTGGTTCGTCATTTTCGCGTCAGTGAAAATCGACCCGATTGGATTCACGCCCATTACGCCGACGCCGGCTATGTGGGGGCCCTGGTCAGTCGACGTTTGGGAATTCCCCTTGCCTACACAGGCCATTCCCTGGGACGTGAGAAATTGCGCCGTCTGCTTGCGGCTGGTGGAGAGCATGAACAGATCGAGCAGAATTATTCGATCAGTCGGCGCATCGATGCCGAAGAGCTGGCTCTTGCCCATGCCGATCTGGTGATCACCAGCACGCGACAGGAGCGTGATGAGCAATACGCCCGTTATGGATGCTTTAAGCCTGAGCATGCAGAGGTTGTGCCACCGGGTGTCGACAGCAGACGTTTCCACCCTCATGGCAACTCGGATGAATTCACCGAGGTTTCAGAGCTGCTGAGTTCGTTTTTGAGAGAGCCTGAACGTCAACCTCTGCTGGCCATCTGCCGTGCGGATCGGCGCAAAAACATTCCTGCGCTGGTTGAAGCCTTTGGTCGATCTGCGGTCTTGCGGCAGCGCCACAACCTGGTGCTCGTGCTGGGCAATCGTGATGATTCCCGCCAGATGGACCGTCAGCAGCGGGAGGTGTTTCAACAGATCTTTGATCTGGTTGACCGTTATGACCTCTACGGCTTCGTTGCCTATCCCAAGCACCATCGCCGTGATCAGGTTCCCGCCATCTATCGCTGGGCAGCGGCCCAACGCGGCTTGTTCGTTAATCCAGCACTGACGGAGCCTTTCGGTCTCACGCTGCTGGAGGCTGCGGCCTCGGGTCTGCCGATGGTGGCCACGGATGACGGTGGTCCTCGAGAGATTCTCAGCCGTTGCGATAACGGCCTTGTGGTGGACGTGACCGACCGGGAATCGCTCCAGGATGGATTGGAGCGTGCCGGTGCTGATCGCGATCGTTGGCGGAGGTGGAGTGACAACGGCGTGGAGGCTGTTAGCCGTCACTACAGCTGGGATGCTCATGTCTGTAGTTACCTGGCGCTGATGCAAGAGCGTCTGAAGCGCTCGAGCACGGTGACTGTTTCCTCGCAGCTGCTGGCGACACCAGCGGGTCTGAGTCCTTTCGGTTCCCGTCTGCTGCTGCTGGATCTCGATAGCAGTCTTGAACAGCCGGATCTCAAGGATCTGCAGAATCTGCGTCAACAGCTGATGGCACCTTCTGCCCAAGCTGCCCAGACAGGTTTCGGCATCGTGACCGGACGGCCTCTTGCTGCGGCCCGGCAGCGTTTCGCGGATCTGCATCTGCCTGACCCGCAGGTCTGGATCACCCAGGCGGGCACTCAGATTCACTACGGCCAGGAGGAGCAGGCGGATCGCTTCTGGCAGGCTCAAATCAGTGTTGACTGGCAACGCGAATCTGTGGAGCGGACCCTCTCCGATCTTGGAGATCACATCAAACTGCAGAAATCTGAGCACCAGGGTCAGTTCAAGGTCAGCTATCTCCTGCAGCAACCGGGCCCTTCCGTGTTGCCATTGATTCGCCAGCGTTTGCGTCAGAGCGGTCTGCCTGCAAGGCCTCAACTGCGCTGCCACTGGTTCCTAGATGTGCTGCCCATGCGGGCGTCTCGCAGTGAGGCGATTCGCTTTCTTTCGCTGCGTTGGGGTTTACCTCTGGAACACATTCTGGTGGTGGCCAGTCAGCAGGGCGATGTGGAGCTGCTCCGAGGACTGCCGGCGGCTGTTGTCACCGCCGATCATGACCCCTGCTTGGATGGTTGTCGTCATCAGCAGCGGGTTTATTTCGCCAATCGCTCCCGTCTAATGGGCGTGCTGGAGGGTCTGCAGCACTACCGCTTCCTCAGCGCACGCTCCCGACTGGATTAGTCGTTGATCTGAAGTGACACAGCACCAGCGCTGCGATCTGCTTTGGCCTGAGCATCAGCCCGTTGGTCGCCGCAAGCCAAAGCCACACCCATGCGCCGACCCGGTCGGGCCTCCTCTTTTCCGAACAACAACACCTTGGTGTCGGGTTCACTCAGGGCTGACTCCAGGCCGGTGTAACGCACCTGGCTGCCATGGCGGTCCGCGAGGATCACTCTGCTGGCTGCGGCTGCGGCACAGCGGATCGTTGGGATGGGCAAACCAAGCACAGCTCTCAGGTGCAGTTCGAATTCACTGAGGTTCTGGCTGATCAGAGTGACCAGACCCGTGTCATGGGGACGAGGAGACAGCTCTGAAAAAATCACCTCGTCGCCGCAGAGAAAGAACTCCACCCCGAACAAACCTGTTCCTCCCAGGTTGTCTGTCACCGTGCGCGCCATGGTCTGGGCTCGCTGCAACTGTTCTCCACTCAGTTGGGCAGGCTGCCAGCTGCATTGATAGTCACCGTTGGCCTGTTCGTGTCCGATCGGTGGACAGAACAACGTTGACCCGTCTCGCTGGCGGATGGTGAGCAGTGTGATCTCCTGATCAAAGCGCAGGAACTCTTCCACAATCACCTGGTTGGAGGTGCCACGTGCGTTGGCGATTGCTGCCTCCCAGGCCTGATCAAGATCCTTGGCGCTTTTCACAACGCTCTGCCCCTTTCCGGAGGAACTCATCACCGGTTTGACAACCACCGGCCAGCCCAATGGAGCTGCAGCTCGATGCAGGTCTTCGGCACTACCTGCGTAGGCGAAGCGAGCGGTGCGCAGCTTGAGCTCAGCTGATGCCAGGTCGCGGATTCGATCACGGTTCATGGTCACGGCAGTGGCACGGGCCGTTGGAATCACGGTGATGCCTTCCGCCTCCAGTTCGGCTAGGGCCTTCACGGCCAGAGCTTCAATCTCTGGTATCACCACGCTGGGTCTATGGCGACGCACCACTTCCAGCAGTGCCTCAGGCTCATTCATCGGCAGAACCTCCGCCACATCTGCCACCTGCATGGCCGGTGCCCCGGCATAGCGATCGCAGGCAATCACTCTGCAGCCCAGGCGCTGGGCGGCAATGGCCACCTCTTTGCCCAGTTCACCACTGCCCAACAGCATCACGGTGGCGGGAAACGTCGTCATGGCCTTTTTCAGGGCAGCATGGACTGATCCTCGCTCCATGCCTGATGCTCTCATCCTTGAGCTTCACTCCCGTCGCATTCACGACGGCGGGAGATGCCGCTGATGGGCTGATCTTCGGCTGGGAGATCGCCACAGTGCAGAAATGGGCCTTGATCTATCTGGGTGCGTCGCTGCTGGCGTTTGTCATCGTCTGGTTGGTTGGAGCCTTGCGCACGAGGGTCTGAGATCCATCAGCCTCACGGTTCGAGATCGTGCATCAGGGTCAGTTGGCGCTCTGCTGGCTCCTCATTCACAAATCCCCACGACTGGAAGATGTCGGCATCCGTGTGGGTGATGTGTTGTGCGCCATTGCGTTGTTCCAGCACGAATCCTCTGTCGGCCATGCGGCGCATCAGGCTGGCGGCCTCTTCGAAACGCGAGGCCATCGCCTCAAGGCTGGAGCAGTCGGAGGTCAGACCTGCTTCCTTCCAGGTGAAATAACTCATTGGTGGCCGGCTCAGGTGGGGCGGAGAACGATACCAAGAATGACCAGCCCTGCTGTTGCAAGCCAGAACATCGGCACCACAATCTGCTCGGATGTTCCAGCCAGTTCGAAATGGTGATGGAGTGGGGCCATGCGGAACACCCTGCGTCCCACACCATCCCGCCCTTTGGTCGCTTTGAACACCCACACCTGGATGATCACCGACAGTGATTCAGCGAGGAACACGCCACCCATCACCAATAGGGGCCAAAGGCTGTTGGACAGCAAGGCCACGGCACTGAGTGACGCGCCCATCGCCAGGGAGCCCGTATCTCCCATGAACACCCTTGCCGGGTTGCGGTTGTGAATCAGAAAGCCGAGCCAGCAACCGGCCATCGCCATGCAGAACGCTGCCAACGCAGGGTCACCCTCGTTGCCGCGCAGGATTAATTGCAGTCCCAGGCCCGTGAACACAAGGGCGCCACAGCCTGAGGCCAGGCCGTCCAGTCCATCGGTGAGATTGGTGGCATTGCTTTCCGCGAGGAAAACGAACAACCCCAGTGGCCAGATCAGTAAGCCGAAAGGAATGGCCATCCCGAGGGGCAGAACGACCGCCTCAGGGATCCACCCCTGCCAGGCTGACCAACCCAGAAACAGCATGGCCGCAGCACTCTGCAGCACAATTTTTCCTCTGGGTTTCAGGCCTGTGTTGGTGCGTTTGGTCAGGCTGCTCCAGTCATCAATGCCACCGATCACCATGTAGGCCAGCGTGACCAGTCCAACAGCCAGCAGTTGATCGGCGCTGCGTCCTTCCCAGCTGATCAGGCATCCCGCAATCACTCCAACGGGGACGACGAGAAGGCCACCCATGGTTGGAGTGCCAGATTTACTTTGATGCGCTTCAGGACCCTCTGTTCGGATCACCTGGCCCATCTTCAGAGCTCGCAGCCGCGGTGCTCCCCACCAGGTCACAACGGCAGAAATCAGCGTGGCCGTGAGCAGGGGCAGGCTCAGCAGGCTGTTGGGGATCCAGCGGTCTGACGCAAAGGCCACCATCACCACCACTGTGATCAACACAGCAGCGGCAACCCGGCCGTCGAGATGGGTGGATTGGTCCGCAGAAGCGCTCAAGTCCCGAAGACGAATCGCAGGGACACTAGGTCAGTCTTCCCAGTTTTCTTCGTTCTCTTCGTCAGCCTTGTAGTCCTCTTTTTCACCCATCAGCGCGGAGAGTTCCTCTTCTTCCACCGTGCTCACCTCGGGTGAATTGGACTCTTCGTCCTCCACCAGCCGACCACTGGTTTCAAGCCAGCTCAGCAGATCGGGCTCCTCGCGAAGCGGAAGCACCGGTGCAGGCTCCTTGCGTCCGTAGCGGGTGAGGGCCGGGTTGACGTTGTCGAGGGCGCTCAAGTCCGTGAGAGCTAAGGACAAAATCTTCAGAGCCAATCCTTCATCATAGAAGACCGCGCATTTCCAGTTCTTGAACAAAGCGGCACTTTTCGCTTCTGTCTGGGGAATCTCTCTACTGATCAGTGCGTTGCTGCGATTTTGGGGACAGCAACATCCTCAGCCTCTTGAGCCCAGTGCCATTCCAATCCTGGTTCTGCTGTTGATGCCTTCAGGACTGATGGCGGGATGGCTGCTGTGGTCGTCCCGCGGGAGTGGAGAATCGGAATAGTTCCGATACAGATCAGGAGTCCGCTTGATGGGACGCGCCAAGAAGGTTGTGCTCGCGTATTCCGGAGGTGTGGATACCAGTGTCTGCATTCCCTACCTCAAGCAGGAGTGGGGTGTCGACGAGGTGATCACCTTTGCTGCAGACCTCGGTCAGGGCGATGAGTTGGAGCCGATTCGTCTCAAGGCTCTGGACGCTGGTGCAAGTCAGTCCCTGGTTGGTGACCTGATTCA
This sequence comes from Synechococcus sp. UW179A, assembly GCF_900473965.1. Taxonomy (NCBI): domain Bacteria; kingdom Bacillati; phylum Cyanobacteriota; class Cyanophyceae; order Synechococcales; family Synechococcaceae; genus Synechococcus; species Synechococcus sp. UW179A. Next base: position 148,129 of record NZ_UCNJ01000002.1, read on the forward strand.
ACCCTTCATCGAGGAGTTCGCTTTTCCAGCGATCCGGGCCAATGCTTTGTACGAGGGTCGTTATCCACTGTCCACAGCATTGGCGCGTCCGCTGATTGCCCGACGTCTGGTGGAGGTGGCACGGGAGGTTGGCGCCGATGCCGTGGCTCATGGCTGCACTGGCAAGGGAAACGATCAGGTGCGATTTGACGTGGCGATCGCTGCCTTGGCTCCTGATCTGAAGGTGCTCACACCTGCCCGTGAATGGGGAATGAGCCGTGAGCAAACGATTGCCTATGGCGAGCGTTGCGGGGTTCCCGCTCCAGTGAGTAAGAAGTCTCCCTATTCAATCGACCTCAACCTGCTGGGCCGCAGCGTTGAAGCGGGTCCGCTTGAGGATCCAATGGTTGCACCTCCCGAAGAAGTGTTTGCGATGAGCGTGTCCGTGGATGCGGCACCGTCTCAGGCTCAGGAGATTGAAATCGGCTTCGAGGCTGGTAATCCGGTGAGCATTGATGGCGTGCGGCTGGCACCGGTTGAGCTGATCCGTGAAGCCAACCGACTGGCTGGAATGCATGGCATCGGCAGGCTCGACATGATCGAGAACCGAGTGGTCGGCATCAAGAGCCGTGAGATCTATGAAACCCCCGGTCTGCTGCTGCTGATCCAGGCCCATCAGGAACTGGAGAGCCTCACCCTGGCAGCCGATGTGCTTCGCACCAAGCGTCAGCTGGAGATGCAGTGGGCTGACCTGGTGTATCAGGGCCTCTGGTTCGGACCGCTCAAGGAAGCGCTCGATGGATTCATGGATCGCACCCAGACCCACGTCAATGGCAGGGTCCGCCTTCGTCTGCACAAGGGCAATGCCATCGTCACGGGGCGCAGTTCCGGCGACAGCAGCCTCTACGTTCCTGAGATGGCCTCCTACGGCAGCGAGGATCAATTTGATCACCGCGCAGCAGAGGGTTTCATCTACATCTGGGGATTGCCCATCCGGATCTGGTCGGCAGCCCGACGCCGTTAGCAGTCAGGCAGTTGCCGGCTGAATCAGGCGGCGGTCCGATCGGACCGCCTTCGATTGTTGTGTCTTGTGCTGCGCCAGCGTTCCAGAAGGGGAATGGGGATCTCTGGCAGCGGCTTCGAGGGCTCTTCAATCAGGGGCAGAGCAGGTTCGCCCAGGATCTGTTGAGCTCGTGCCAGCAGGCGGTAACGCTCCATCAGTGGTTCCAGGCGTTGCTGAAACTTGCGCTCAAACAGGTCTGGGAGCTCGCTCAGCAGTGCTTCATAGTGATCAACCATCTCTTCAAGTTCAACGATGCGCGCTCGCAGAGCATCGTTGTCGTCTTGTTGATGTGGATCAGCCTCAACCGGCTCCGGTGATGGATCCCAGAGAGGTAATGGTGCCTGATGGTTGGCGTCGGGAGGCTGCATGACCGAACGCTATCGCTCGGTCAGCAGTTGAACAATGCCTTGGATTTAGGCGGAAGCTTCGGCTGTTTCGGGCTGTGCTGCGGGTTCAGTGCCTGGAGCCACGCGGGGAGCCGGCAGAGGTCCATCTTGCTTGACGGTGAGATAGCGGATGACGTCTTCGCTGAGGCGCATCGCCTTCTCAAGAACAGCAACCTGCTGTCCATCACCGTTGTGGCTCAGCTGAACGTAGATGCCTTCTTTGTGCTTTGCGATCGGATAGGCGAGGCGACGCTTGCCGCGCATTTGGTTGTCCAGGACATCAGCACCGGTTTCCACCAGGATGTCGCGGTACTTGGTGAGATGAGACTCGACTTCCTCTTCCGGAATGTCCGGACGAAGGATGTACATGGTCTCGTAGTAAGGCGTCTGGGTCATGGAGACAGATCCGACAGGGACTGAAGGCTCACTGCGTGAGCGACGGATTTAACAGCCTATCTCCTTGGGGTTGACAGTCTCAGTAGAGCTGCATGCGAACGGCCTGGCTCAACCCGGGAAGATCGGGCTCTCTGCCGCGGATACATTCGATCCAAGCGAAGAGCACCACGGCCAGTACGGCCACCACCACCGTGCTCGAAAGAGTGCGCAGCATCAGCCCACTGCTGAGCGGTTGCAGCAGGATGCCAAAGGCGTAGCCGAGTAGCACCACGATGATGTCCACCAGCAGGGCCTGGAGTGTGTTGAAGCGCAGGAAGTAAGGCACGTTTGAATTGCGCACCACAGCTAGAAACAGCAGGAAGAACACCAGCAGATTTCCGAAGGGGATGCCCCGTTCGAGCAGCACCAGAGGCAATGCAGGCAGCGTGAGCCACTGCATCCAGGGGAACTGACCCATCAGATGGCTACCGAAGGGAATTGCATCGCTCCAGGGCAGCACATACACCAGCAGACCCAGGAACCGTTGCCAGACGGGAATGGGCATCGCAGCCTCAACAGTGGCCTGAGCGTAGGTCGTGTGACTCAGAACGTTGATTCAGTTCGTGGATCCTTCAGGTTGAGCCTGATGTGCATCGAGGCTTCGAAGAGCGCCTTCCCGCATCTGATCAACCGGCACATCCGTTCGACCTGACCATCGACGCAGGGCGGCAGCTCCCTGTTGAACCAGCATTTCCAGTCCATCGATGGTGCGGCATCCGCGCTGTTGACCCAGTGCAAGCCAAGGTGTTGATCGTGGCGTGTAGATCAGGTCGTAGAGGGTCACGGATGCATCAACACCTGCCCAGAGATCACTGCCGAGAGGCATGGCGTTGTCATCTCCATGGCCCTGCATTCCCACAGGAGTGGTGTTCACTACAAGCTTCGAACGCTGCAAGACCCTGCTGAGCGCGTCCGGATCGAAGCTCATGGCGATCAACGGCGCGCTGTCGCTGCTCTGGCCTGCACGCAGGTCGTTCAGAAAGTCATCCAGCGCACCAGAGCGTCTGCCGGCGACATGGATTGCGGTCAGTGGAAGTTGCTGCAGCCCGGCCACCACGGCTCGGGCGCTGCCACCGCAGCCCAGCACGACTGCTTCGGCATCCTGCCACTGCTCTGCTTGCATCTGTAGTGGCGCCAGAAAACCCTCCATATCAGTGTTGTGGCCATGCCAGCCGCCTTCTTTGAAGGGTGTGAGCGTGTTCACGGCACCGAGTCGTTCAGCGAGGGGGCTCAGCTCTCGGCAGAGACCCACCACCTGCTGCTTGTGCGGAATGGTCACGTTCAGGCCGCGGCACCCCACGGCTTGCAGTCCGTTGAGCACTGTCTTCAGATCATCAGCCCTACAGGGCAACGCCAGGTAACGCCAATCGAGATCCATCGCCTTCAGCGCGGCGTTATGCATCACAGGTGACAGGGAATGGCTCACGGGCTGTCCGAGCAAGCCGATCAGTCCTGTGGTTCCGCTGATCATTGCCATTCGCGCAATCCTGCTCACCAGCCTGCTGCGTCATCGGCCTGTTCGGGAACCACACCTCGCCTGGAGGCATTGCCTCTGCCGAAGATGCAGTGGATCTAATCAGTTACTAAGCGGAGCAAGGAGGCACGGATGGGCAAGGTTGTCGGCATCGATCTCGGAACCACCAACAGTTGTGTGTCGGTGATGGAGGGAGGCAAGCCCACCGTGATCGCCAATGCCGAGGGCTTCCGCACCACGCCATCGGTGGTGGCCTATACCAAGAACCAGGATCAATTGGTGGGTCAGATCGCCAAGCGTCAGGCGGTCATGAATCCCGATAACACCTTCTATTCCGTGAAGCGTTTCATCGGCCGTCGGGTTGATGAGGTGAATGAGGAGTCGAAGGAAGTGAGTTATTCGGTTGAGAAGGCTGGATCCAATGTGAAGGTGAAGTGTCCGGTTCTCGAGAAGCAGTTTGCCCCTGAGGAGGTGTCCGCCCAGGTGCTGCGCAAGCTGGCAGAAGATGCCGGCAAGTACCTCGGAGAGTCAGTGACTCAGGCAGTGATCACCGTTCCCGCCTATTTCAATGATTCCCAGCGTCAGGCCACCAAGGATGCGGGCAAGATTGCCGGTCTTGAGGTGCTGCGCATCATCAACGAGCCCACCGCAGCGGCTTTGGCTTACGGGCTCGACAAAAAGAGCAATGAGCGGATCCTGGTCTTCGACCTCGGTGGTGGAACCTTCGACGTGTCGGTTCTCGAGGTTGGCGACGGCGTTTTTGAGGTTCTGTCCACCTCGGGTGACACCCACCTCGGCGGTGATGACTTTGACAAGGTGATCGTCGATCACCTGGCCGACACCTTCAAGTCGAATGAAGGCATCGATCTGCGTCAGGACAAGCAGGCTCTCCAGCGCCTCACCGAAGCTGCTGAAAAAGCCAAGATTGAACTTTCCAGCGCCACCCAGAGTGAGATCAATCTGCCGTTCATCACGGCCACCCCAGAAGGGCCCAAGCATCTCGACCTCACCCTGACCCGTGGCAAGTTCGAGGAGTTGGCCTCCAAGTTGATTGACCGCTGCCGTGTGCCTGTTGAGCAGTCGCTCAAGGACGCCAAGCTGTCGTCCGGTGAGCTGGACGAGATTGTGATGGTTGGTGGTTCCACCCGGATTCCGGCGGTGCTCGAGCTGGTCAAGCGAGTCACCGGTAAGGATCCCAATCAAACTGTGAACCCTGATGAGGTGGTGGCCGTGGGTGCTGCCATCCAGGGCGGCGTGCTCGCCGGTGAGGTGAAGGACATCCTGTTGCTGGACGTCACCCCTCTTTCTCTGGGTGTGGAGACCCTCGGCGGTGTGATGACCAAGATGATCACCCGCAACACCACGGTGCCCACCAAGAAGTCTGAGACCTACTCCACTGCTGTGGATGGTCAGACCAACGTGGAGATTCACGTGCTCCAGGGTGAGCGCGAGATGGCGTCCGACAACAAGAGCCTTGGAACCTTCCGTCTTGATGGCATTCCCGCTGCTCCCCGCGGTGTGCCTCAGATTGAAGTGACCTTCGACATTGATGCCAACGGCATTCTCAGCGTCACCGCCAAGGACAAGGGCAGCGGCAAGGAGCAATCCATCTCCATCACCGGAGCCTCCACCCTCAGCGACTCCGAGGTGGAAACCATGGTCAAGGATGCTGAAGCCAACGCCAGCGCTGACAAGGAGAAGCGCGAGCGCATCGATCTCAAGAACCAGGCTGAAACCCTCGTTTATCAAGCTGAAAAGCAAATGGAGGAGCTGGGCGACAAGGTCGATGCAGATGCCAAGACCAAGGTGGAGGAGAAGCGCACCAAGCTCAAGGAAGCCACTGAGAAGGAGGATTACGACGCGATGAAGCCCCTGCTTGAGGAACTGCAGCAGGAGCTTTACACCGTGGGAGCCTCTGTGTATCAGCAGGCTGGTGCTGAAGCCGGTGCTGCTCCCGGTGGCGACTCAGGCGCAACTCCGGGAGGGGGTTCTGGATCTGGTGAGTCCGGCGATGATGTGATCGACGCTGAATTCACGGAATCCAAGTGATTCTTTAAGGCCAATCACACGTGGACTGAATCCTCGTGTTTTCTTCCCTGTCTGATCACAGACGGGGTTTTTTGTTGCATCAAAAAGGGAGCATTCGCTCCCTCTTGATTTGCAAGTTGGTCTAGACGCAGTTGATCGAGAGGCTGAGATCGTTCAGCTGATGGAATCGGCTGCGGCTTTGGATTGGTTCACCACATCAGGTGGCAATGAGACGTAGCCCAGCTCGGGAGCCTGCGACTGTGCTTCTTCGGACAGCATGTAGTTGAAGGTCTTCTTCAACATTGTCGTTTTGTCGTCGTTGCCAGTTTTGTAGGCCAGCACCCAGGTGAAGGTGACGATCGGATAGCCCCCTTTGGGATTGGGATTACCTCCGATCAGATCGGGGCCGAGGTCAATGGAACCCAGAGCTTCGCTAGCCGTGGCATTGGTGGGCTTCACCTGTTCACCCGAAGCGTTCTGCACCGCAGCGGCCTGCAGATCACCCTTCACATAGGCCAATTCCACATAACCGATGCCTCCAGCGATTTGGTTCAGCTGGGCGGAGACACCCTCATTGCCTTTGGCTCCAACACCGGTTGGCCATTTGACCGATTTGTCGGCACCAACATCCTTTTTCCACTCAGGGCTAATGGCTTCTAGATGTTTCGTGAAGTTGTAGGTGGTGCCGGAGCCGTCGGAACGGTGAACAACGTTGATCGCCTTGTCATCACATCCGAGTTCGTTGTAGTTCGTGATCTGCCCGAGAAAAATCCCTGCCAGTTGCTTTTGGGTGAGTGATAAATCGCAGCCGGGGTTGTAGTAAGCCACGGCGATCGCCCCGGCGGTCATTGGGATTTGCACCACACCGCGACTCACCTTGGCGATGGCTTCGGGCTTCATCGGCTTGTCGGATGCGCCGAAATCGACGGTTTCTGCGGTGAATTGACGGACACCAGCACCCGAACCCACTGACTGGTAATTGACATTCACACCTTGGGACGACAATCCCTGAAACCATCGCTGGTAAATGGCTGCAGGGAAGGAAGCGCCTGCTGCGGAGAGCTGGCCCTGGACTTTTTCATCACCACCACCACCTGTGGAGCAAGCAGCCAGGCTGAGTCCTGCGGCCACACCCGAGATGACAGTCAGCGTTCTCGTGAGAAAAGAGCGTTGCATGAACTCTTCTAGAAAAATCGTTGGAGAGTGAAGAACACTCGGATTGAACTTATTGCAATGCGAGGAGACCCGATTTAAGGGTTGGTTATCGATTGTTTATTAACGTGTTGGCCAACCCATTCAGCGGTTGCGGGTGTCAGCAACACGCCGTTGCGGTAGTGCCCTGATGCCAGCAGCAGCCCAGGTTCGAGCTCTTCCAACAGTGGAGCAGGTCGTTCTCGTGGTCGTGCACGCAAGCCATGCCATTGGCCGAGCAGCTGGGAGTCTTCCAGCCATGCCGGGGCTAGGTCGTTTAACCGTTTCATGGTCTCGATGGCTGCGCGATCCGCGTTCACGCCAGGCTCCAGCGTGGCTCCGATCCACAGGCGATCCTGTCCGTGCGGAATCAGATTGATGCCGCCGCAGGTGAGCACTGCTGGCCATCCTGACCATGGCTTGGCTGGCTTGTTGAGCTGAAGTTCAAGCACCTGTCCGAGCACGGCATTCATGGGACGTTGATGCCCAAGGCTCTGCAGCAGTTTGGTGCTGCCCAAAGCAGAACAGATCACCACCCCATCGAAGTCGTCGATCCCTCCATCTGCAGTGAGGAGGCGCCACTGGCTCCGATCTGAGCTGCTTTGCCGCAGCAGTTCCACAACTTCTGTCGCTTGAAGTTCGATGTTGTGCTCAACAAGGCTTCGTCTCAGGGCCCGAAGCAGCTGCAGCGGATCGATCCGTCCATCACGTTTCGACAGCATCGCCCCATGACCAGCCTGTGGCCATGGCGGATCAGCCTGCTCCAGCTTCTCGTTGGTGATGAACTGCAGTCCTGAATCGGGTCTTGCATCCGCAAGCTGTTGCATCCGCTGTGCCTCGTCGGCACTGCCTGCGAGTTGGATCAACGGAGTCTCCAGCTGCAGCGGCGACTCCGGATGATTCAGTTGCTCAACCCACGACGGCCAAAGCATCATGCTGCGTTGACGCAGCCTCCAGGCCCGGCCGCTTGAACGGCGGAAGGCATGGCCCATCAGCACGCCCAGAGATGCGGTGCTGCCATTCAGATCACGATCAGCTGGCTTGGATGGGATCGGCCTGGCCAGCAATGGGTCCGCGAGCAAAACGCTGTGCCCTTGCCCAGCAAGATGCCAAGCGGTGCCGGTGCCGGTGACTCCAGCACCGATGACGGCGATGGAGGCGATCAGCTCAAAGCCTGCTCGGGGATGACTGCTGCGTAATTGGTGAAGCCTGATTCCAGCTCGTCGAATGACTTCTGAAGTTTGCCGTCGTCCTGGAGACGAGCGGCTTCATCGAGATCAGCCATGGCGTCCTTCAGGGACGTCGCCAATTTGTTGGCTTCTGCTCTGTCCTGGGGAAGCAGCCGTTGATTGATGTACAGCATTTCGCGACCCACTTCCTGCATGGGGCCATGGATCAGGTTGCGTGTGAAGGTCCAGTCACGTTCGTCAACAAGCTTGGCCAGTTCAGGCAGTCGGTCCCTGGCAGCCGTGAAGCCTTCCACCTGCCGGCGGATCACAGCCATATCTTCAGGGCTGATGGTTGCTGGATTGGCATTGGCGCTGCCATCACAAGCTGCGAGGCCGAAACAGAGGGCGAGGCAGAGGCAGAAGGCGGCCAGGCGGCGCAGGGCACTCAGCATCGGAGTTCACAAGAATCGTGGCGACTGTAACCGCCATCTAAATTTGATTGAAACACCATCGTTACGAGTGCTCTCATGCGGGTGGACAGGGTGCCGTTGGCTTCCGTCCACAGACCTCCTAGCGATTTCTTGACGTAGATCAGGCTGAAAGCCCTGATGGCCTCCATTCGTGAACAGGGATTGCACGAACCGATCGATCTCTTGGAGGTGGATGGTCAGCTCTTGGGATTCAATGACTGGCACAGGGTTGATGTCCCTGAACGTCTCGGACTGTCAACCAGCGTGCTCGGATCCGACAAGCCAGCTCTAGGGACCTGAACCTGCATCTTTGTTGACAGGTAAGCAACCATCCGGGCGCAGAATCAACGCTTCATCTTTCTCAGAGTCTTGTCCTCCGCTTCGGTCATCCTTCAGCTGATCTGTCCCGACCGTCCTGCACTCGTGAGTGAACTCGCCGGCTGGGTGGCTGCGAACGGGGGCAACATCCGCCATGCCGATCACCACACCGATTCTGGTGCCGGCCTGTTTCTCAGCAGGATTGAGTGGGATCTGGAGGGCTTCGGTCTACCGCGCCAGGCGATTGCACCAGCAGTGGAGTCACTGGCGCAACGGCTCGGGGGCGAGGCTCAGCTGCACTTCTCTGATGAACATCCCCGTGTGGCGATTCTGGTGAGCAAGCAAAGTCACTGCCTGCTTGATCTGCTCTGGCGGGCTCGCAGTGGAGAACTGCCCATGCAGGTTCCCATCGTGATTGCCAATCACCCTGATCTGGAGGGCAGCTGCAAAGAGTTCGGAGTCCCGTTTGTGCATGTGCCCGTGACTCGCGAGACCAAGGCTGAAGCTGAGCACACCATCCTTGAGCTGCTGATCGAACATCGGGTGGAGCTGGCGGTGCTGGCCAAATACATGCAGGTGCTCAGCGGTAGCTTTCTCGAGCAATTTCCCAATGTGATCAATATCCACCACTCATTTCTGCCCGCCTTCAAGGGTGCACAGCCCTATCACCGTGCCTGGGAACGGGGCGTGAAACTGATCGGTGCAACGTCCCATTACGTGACCGAGGAACTCGATGACGGCCCGATCATTGAGCAGACCATCGCCCATGTGAGCCATCGCGATGAGGTGCAGGATCTGATCCGCAAGGGTCGTGACACCGAGCGACTCGCTTTGGCCAGGGCTCTGCGCCTTCACCTCTGCCGTCAGGTGATGGTCTATCGCGGTCGTACTGCAGTGTTCGCGTGATGGTCTGGCTGGACCAGGGCCGACCGTCCCTGGCGTCTGCGCGTGGTTGGCGCTGTTTTCAGCTCGGTCTGTTTCTGCTGCCTTCGTCAGCTCTGCTGGGAAGTCTGTTGCTCTTTCCAGCGCTGTTGTTCGGCTGTTTTGGGCGTGATCGGCCCTTCTGGCGTGACCCCTGGAATGCTCCGCTGCTGCTGGCTGCAGGCCTGATGGTGCTTGGTTGCTTTGGGGCCTATGACAAGGGACTCGCCTGGGTGGGGCTGGCCAACTGGCTTCCATTTTTCTGGGGTTTCTGGGGATTTCAGCCCTATTTGATGAACCCTGAGTCCCGGCGCCGCTCAGCCCTCTGGTTGGTGGCCGGCAGTGTGCCTGTGGTGGTAACCGGTCTTGGTCAGCTGTGGTGGGGATGGCAGGGACCCTGGCAGTTGCTGGGTGGATTGATTGTGTGGTTCATGGCTGCAGGGGGTCGTCCTGAGGGGCGCCTTTCCGGTCTGTTTGATTACGCCAACATCGCTTCTGCCTGGTTGGCCCTGGTCTGGCCACTGACCCTGGCCGCCCTCGTGCAGCAGGGGTTGAACCGCTGGCGCCGTGTCGTGGTGGTGGTCCTGGCCGTGTTGGTGGTGGTTGCGTTGGTGCTCACGGAATCCCGCAATGGCTGGGGTTCATTGGTGTTGGTGGTGCCTCTTGTGCTGGGTCCACCCAGCTGGCCCTGGTTGATTCCTCTGCTGGCACTGGCACTTCTGCCTGTGCTGCTGTCCGTGCTTCCAGGGGTGCCGCTGATGTTTCAGGATCCCGCTCGGACTCTGGTGCCTGAAAGTCTCTGGGCGCGTCTCAATGACAGTCAGTACGGGGGGGAAAGGGTCCTGGCGTCCACGCGCATCAGTCAATGGAACGTTGCTGTGCAATTGATTGCTGAACGGCCTTGGCTGGGCTGGGGAGCGGCGGCGTTCTCTGTGATCTATCCCCTGCGCACCGGTCAGTGGCATGGCCATGCTCACAACCTGCCGCTGGAGCTGGCCATCAGCCATGGTCTGCCGGTGGCAGTGCTGCTGGTGGGTTTTGTCTTAGCCCTGTTGGTGGTCAGCCTGCGACGAGGACTCTCTGGCCTGTTCGACCGTGCCTGGTGGACGGCGCTGTTCGTGCTGATGGTTCTCCACGCCACAGATCTGCCCTTTTTTGACAGTCGGTTGAATATTGCCGGCTGGATTTTGTTGGCTGGGTTGCGTAGCAGCTTTAGTGAGCCGGTTAATTCAAAACAATGACTCTTTCTGATTCATTCCACCTGGATGGAGTTCGCACATACAAGGAACATGGTGGAATGAGTCAATAGTTTTTTGTCTTCAAGCCCAGCTCACGATGGGGTCGAGTCCATATGTGGCAAGTTCGCTCCAGCTGGCTGTGAATGTGTGATTACTACTGCCACTGCTTGATCCCCAAGGATTCACGATCGTGAATAATCCAGTGCTGGCGTTATAGGCGGTGATGGCAAAGGCATGTCCGGCCACAAAATTTCTTCGGCCGTTGCTTCCCCAGGTGTTACCGAATGATCCCAGCCACAATGCTTTACCACCGTTAATTGCAGAAATTGCCTGAGTTTCGAATGCATTCCAGCTTGTTTGACTTCCCCAAGCGTTGGTCCAGCCATTCAGGCCTGTTCCAGAACCGCCAGTTCCTGTGTAGTTAAGAGAAACAGTTGTGGTCGTGTTTCCAGAGAGGTGTGTCAGAGCATCCATCCAACCTCCTTCTACAGCTGCATAACTATTTTTGCTGCTGTTGCTTCCTCTCGCGAAAGCTCCTGTTTCATTGGCTTGTGCATAGCCTTTTTCAAGTAAGGCTACCCATTTCTCGCCTGTTAGGCCCCAAGACGCGTTGCCTGCAAGTGCTGTGCTGTAGCCGTTCGTACTTGGCACATAGGAATCAACTGTCACCCAAATTTCACTGAGGCTGTTGTCATAAAAACGAACGCCGTAGGTGCCATCACCATTGTCTTTAAACATCTCTGTGATGATGCTTGAATCAGAGTCTGCATAGGAGCAAGCTGCAGCTAAGACGTAGCAGGTTCCTGCTTGTCCTTGTCTGACATCGTCAAAGTTAACTCCATCGACAAATAGATCACCCACCATTTCGTCGTAATCAAATGTCATCGCGCTTGCACTTGCGGCAGAGTCGCCCTGGACGAAGTTCGTGGGCCGATCAAGACCGCCGTACCACTTATCAACAAGTGAGTTGAGGTGAGCTTCAGTGGAGCCCTCATAGAGGTTGCCAAGACTGATACGGCTTGATTCGCCACCGGTCCACCACTGATTGGCACTGTTGCCATTGACGACTGCGTCGAAGATATAGCTTTGGTAGGAAGCGTCTGTCGCTGAAAGGTATCCACTGAGATTGGTTTCAATGGTTTGCAGGTCGCTCAGTTCTGTTGCCGTGACGCCTCCACTGGAAACATCAACCAGTAGTGATTTGAGTTCCTGGTGGGTGAAGAGATCGTCGGTTAAAGAGATGTTGATGTTGTTTATGATTGAGCTGTTTGTGATGCCGCTGATTTTGTTTGTAATTCCAATCTGACCATCAGCATTGAAATCTTGCCCAAAGTCAGATTCAGCTTGGTGGTATTCAGCTGAGTTGTAGGTGATGAAAGAATCACCTGTGAGATTCCAGTTTGAATTGAGCTGCCACCTGTAGAGGTCACCGTTTTGTCCCTGGTTGATGACTTCATTGATGCCGTTGATGGTTTCAGCAGCAGCAAGGGAGTGATCGTTCCAGGAGTCAGTGGTGATTTGATTGTTGTTGACAGTGATGCTGGATAGCGATTGAGAGGAAGAGTCTTTGGCAAAGAGATTTCCAGAAGAGTCTTTGACGAGGTGGATGGACCCAACTGTTTCAAGGTCAATGGTGGGTGATCCGGTTATGCCATCAGCATTGAAATCTTGCCCAAAGTCAGATTCAGCTTGATAAAGAGATTCTCCCGTTAGCCAATCTCCATCAACGGGATCCCAATTGCTATCCATGTTGTATCTATAAAATGATTCATATAAAGAGTTTCCGAAGGCCAGTTGATTGACTTCGTTAACTTTTTCTGCGCCAATGATGCTCCAGCCGTTGGAGTCGGTGTAGTCAATGAAGTTGTACCCATCTTCGTCGTAGACATAATAATTGTCCCAGTAGTTGTAGAGGCTGGCGTTACCCTGTTCTTCAATCCATCCGTAAGAACTGTTGAATTGATTTTGTGCATTACCGCTCTGCTCTATGTTGCCGCCATCAAATTGATGAGTTTTGCTTGTCTCAAATCCGTCCTCAGGTGTTGTTATGGAGTCGGTAATAGTTGAAGCAACTCCTCCACTATATTCTTTCTCTTCAATCAAGTTTTGCTCATTTAGAGCCCCGTCTAGATTGATTTCAGTATCGCTGCTAATCAGGGGCAGTGCTGCATTGTTCTCTGAGTAATTGTTGATATCCTGTTCAAACCCATATCCCACATTCGAATGAATAGCTGCAGAAGACGAAGCGCTAATAATATCGTCTACTTTTCCGGAGGTCGAAGATAATTGAAGTGTATTGAGGTCTTCCATGGTTAAAAATCTATAGGTTCAATTTAATTCCATGCATTGACGATTGCATGCATTGAGTTTGACTTAATCTCAGGTTGTGATCTGTGACTGAGATCCACTACTCCTGTGATCTTGATCACAGATTTCAAATAACCGTTTTTAGTTTGCTGTCGGACTTCGCCCCTTGTGGAAGTGTTCTCTGTAATCAGCCTGAAAAAACGGTGAGAGGCTGATGGTCTTGGCTGAGATGTGCGACTGAATTGACCAGTTTTTGGGTGCCTTTCAAGGTGAAACTTTTGTCTTTTTAAATACGGCATGACAATTGTAGTTTCAGATTTCATCAGGCTTCTAGGTGTTTTTACTTGTGCTTTTTTTAACTGATCGACTTCTCTCGATCTTTAATCAGCCGCTCCTTGCTTAAAGGACCGTTGAGGTGCCCCCAAGGTAGCTCTGATTCGGTATCCCAAACGTCGTGCACGACATGTTCCCAGCTTGCGGGTAAAGGCAGAGTGACGCCCCCGCTCTGGGCTTTTGGAAGATCGCCTGCTAGCGCCGCTCTGTAGGCCTTCTTCCAACCCCCGAGGCTTTCCTGTGATCCTCGGACTGCGGCGATGACTGGTGCCAGGCGGCGGTCACTGCGGGAGAGCAAAGCCTGGATCACACTCCAGCCGTAACTCTCGGGCCGCAGATCAATCCCCTTTGGCTTCAGGCGTTTGGCCAGTCGTTTGAGGCGTTTGTCGGCTTCCGGTCTCACGCCCTGCCATTGGAACGGGGTTTGAGCCTTAGGGACGAAAGTGCTGACGCCCAGGGTGAAACGCAAGCCAGGGGTGCTCTTCTTGAGCTGAAGCAACAGATCCGCGGTTGATTCCACATCCTCCTCCTGTTCACTGGGCAGCCCCACCATCCCGTAGAGCTTGAGGGAGCGGAGACCCCCGTCTTTGGCATGGCGCGCAGCGGCGCTGATCTCCTCGTTGCTGAGTTTTTTGTTCACCACCTGGCGCATGCGTTCGCTGCCGCTTTCGATGGCGATTGTGAGTGATTTGCTGCCGCGCCGGGCCAGTCCGCTGGCAAGCTCCGTGGTCACGGTGGCTGCGCGCACTGAACTCACACTCACCCGCACATCATCAAAACGGTCATGGCCCAGCCAGCGGAGCAGGTCTGCGAACTGTGGATGCTGAGTCACGGATGCACCTAGCAGTCCCAGCCTGCGCGTTGCCACCAGACCTTTTTCAACCGCCGGGATCAGGCCATCGTCTAGAGACGGTGTGCGGAAGGGAAGCGTGAGATAACTGGCCAGGCAGAAGCGGCACAGTTCCGGGCAGCTGCGGACCACCTCCACCATGTGGATATCGGGCCAGGCGGATTCGGGGGTGATCACCGTTGAATGGCTGAGGCTGTTACCGCGCCAGGTCTGCTTGGTGATCGTTGCTGGCAGATCTGCTTCGATCGGGTCGATGCTTTGCAGACTGCCGTCATTGCTGTAGCGGGGGGCGTAAAGCGATGGCACATAAATCCCAGGCACCTGAGCCAACCGCCGCAGGCGCACGGATCGTGCTTCAGAACGCACCTCTTGAAGCGCGTCGATGAAGCTGGGCAGCAGTTCTTCGCCGTCGCCCAGCAGGATCACATCGAAAAAGGGAGCCAGCGGCTCAGGGTTTGCTGTGAGCACAGGACCGCCACCGAACACGATTGGATCCTGATCGGTGCGTTGTTCGCTCCAGATGGGAATCCGTTGCTGCTCCAGCAGATCCAGCAGCACCGGACCATCCAGTTCCCAGCTGAGGGAGAGTCCGAACAGATCGCAGTGTCGATGCGGTGGATCGCACTGATCGGTGAACAGGCGACGCACATCCAGATCGGACCGCATGGCCAGAGTCGCCCAAACGATTTGATAGCCGAGGCTGGTGATCCCCACCGTGTATGTGCTGGGAAAGGCCATCACCGCGCGCAGGGCTCCGGCTTCCGGCACAGCCGGATCAAACAGCAGCGTTTCCTGGTTCAGGAGGGCCTGGACTTCAGATGATCATCTTCATCCTGAAGGATCAATGATTCAGAGGCTCCGGCCAAGGCCATCAATGCTTTTGCCCGGCGACGTGAAGAATTGCTCATCACCTGCGGCAGCGGACCTTTCGCAGACACTTGTTGTTGGTCTGAGCCATGAAATGAAGATTGCTCCTATGGATCAGGTTTTTTGGTTTTGCCCTTAGGAGGAGTTGATGGTTTGGGAGCGTCAAACTTTCTGCGCCGAATCGATCCCTCCCAAGCGTGGTGAATGCCACCCCGTCGTTCCCTGCGAGCATCCAGGTGATCCTCTTCCAGCAGCTCCATGCCCAGCTGGCGCTCATAGATCGAGCGGTCATCAAACAGACGCGCCACGAGGAAGCTGGCCAGGCAGGCCACCAGGATCGGCTTGAGGATCAGCAGATCTTTGGTGAGTGCGAAGGCCAGGAACATGGCCGTGATCGGTGTGCGCGAACAGCTGGCCACGAAGGCACCCATGCCGGCGAACACGTAGGTGCTTGGCACGTGTCCGGTGAGCGCTTCCACCCAGATGCCGCAGGCCAGACCGATGGCGCCGCCAAGGGTGAGCATCGGGTAGAACAGTCCGCCTGGAGCTCCCGACGCTGCAGCCAGGCCGGTGCTGAAAAAGAGCACGATGAAGGTGCCAAGGGCCATGGGGATATCGGCCTTGCCATCAGCGATCAGGTGCTGCAGCCCCTCCAAGTTGTGAAAAGGTTCGGGCAGAAAGGCATACACGCACCCCAGCACTCCACCACTGATCACCATGCGCATCACCAGGTGATCGCCGAACCAGGCGTTGCCCTTGCGTTGCATGGCGAGCACATAGCGGCAGTAAAGCTCCGCCAGCACCCCTACCACGACGCCAAGCCCGATCAGATAGCCCAGATCGATCGGCAGGAAGTTCACCAGTGGTGTGTATTCCCGTTCCAGCTGGAATCCCTGCGTGGCATCGAGGCCCCCTCCACTGGAATTGAGGCCGGCCAGACCCAACACGTCAGCCCAGGCATCGGCCCAGAAGGTGGTAACAATCACCAGCAGCAACACCACCGGTCTGGCGGAGTGCAGCAATTCCTCCACGGCATACACGAAGCCTCCGATGGGGGCACTGAACACCGCTGCGATACCGGCTCCGCCGCCGGCAGCAACGATCAAGCGGCGAAAGGCCACAGGTGCTTTCAGCCAGCGCGCCATCTGCCATGCCACAGAGCCGCCCATCTGAACCGCAGGTCCTTCCGGGCCGAGCGGGAAGCCGCTGCCGATGGCCACGATCCCAGCCACCAGCTTCACCAGGCCCACCTGGAGCCCCATCGGCACCGCTCTGTGTTTCAGGAATCCCATGATGTGGGTGATGCCTGAGCCACCAGCGGCTGGGGCCAGGTAGGCCACCATCAGCCCTGAAATCAGTCCGCCCATGGCTCCGAGTCCTGGCAAAACAGCCCAGGCCGGCAGATCTGCCAGCAGTTCCAGTCGCCAGCCGCCCAACACTTTGATCCCGGCTTTGAACAGCACACCGGTCAGGGCAGCGCCCAGGCCCGTGAGCATCAGGGCCAGCACCACAACCCACCAGCGTCGCTCCAGCAGGCGTCGGATGCTGCGGCTGGAACCGAGCTGGTGGCGGCGTTGTTTTAGTTCACTCAGAGCGACCATTGCATTGCCTGTCCGGGGTCAGGCCCCGGCAAGCATCTGGGCCTCCTCATCCGCACTGAGAACCCGACCCTGATCTTCGAAGCCGCTGATCTGGTCAAAATTCAGATAGCGGTAGAGCTCGTCGGAAAGAGGATCGATCTTTTCGGCGGCGATGCTGCGGTATTCGTCCGCTGTGGGGATCCGGCCCAGCTGGGCACAGACTGCGGCCAGCTCGGCGCTGCCCAGGTACACCTGGGCGCCTTTGCCGAGGCGGTTGTTGAAGTTTCGGGTGCTGGTGGAGAACACGGTGGTGTCGTCCTCGACTCTGGCCTGGTTGCCCATGCACAGCGAGCAGCCCGGCATCTCCATGCGTGAGCCGGCCGCTTCGAAGGTGGCGTAGTACCCCTCGGCCTTGAGGGTCTCTTCATCCATGCGGGTGGGGGGGCAGACCCAGAGCCGGGCCTTGTTTTCACCGGCTCCTTCGAGCACCTTGGCTGCGGCCCGGTAATGGCCGATGTTGGTCATGCAGGAGCCGATGAACACCTCCTGCACCGCATCTCCAGCCACCTCACTGAGCAGCTTCACGTTGTCGGGATCGTTCGGGCAGGCCACCACGGGTTCGCTGAGTTCATCGAGGTTGATCTCCAGCACCTCGGCGTACTCGGCATCTGTGTCAGCGCTGAGCAGCTGGGGATTGGACAGCCATGCCTCCATCTCCTTGATGCGGCGGGCCAGGGTGCGCGCATCGCTGTAGCCGCGCGCAATCATGTTCTTGAGCAGGGCCACGTTGCTGCGCAGGTATTCGCTCACCGTTGCCTCAGAGAGCTTGATCGTGCAGCCGGCACAGGAGCGCTCGGCGCTGGCATCGGTGAGTTCAAAGGCCTGCTCGAGCTTCAGATCAGGGAGGCCTTCAATCTCCATGATCCGGCCATTGAACAGATTCTTTTTGTTGGCTTTCTCGACCGTCAGCAGACCGCGTTGAATGGCGACCCAGGGAATGGCGTTCACCACATCGCGCAAGGTCACACCGGGCTGCAGAGAGCCGCTGAATCGGACCAGCACCGACTCAGGCATGTCGAGCGGCATGGCGCCAATGGCCGCAGCGAAGGCCACCAGGCCTGATCCAGCCGGGAAGGAGATGCCCAATGGAAAGCGGGTGTGGCTGTCACCACCGGTGCCCACCGTGTCGGGCAGCAGCATGCGGTTCAGCCAGCTGTGGATGATGCCATCGCCGGGCCGCAGGGCAACGCCGCCGCGCTGAGCGAAGAAATCGGGCAGGTCCTTCTGGGTCTGAAGATCCACAGGCTTGGGATAGGCCGCGGTGTGGCAGAAGCTCTGCATCACCAGGTCGGAGGAGAAGCCCAGACAGGCCAGCTCCTTCATTTCGTCCCGGGTCATCGGCCCGGTCGTGTCCTGGGATCCAACCGTGGTCATCAGCGGCTCGCAACTGGTGCCGGGGCGCACACCCGTGAGGCCGCAGGCCTTGCCCACCATTTTCTGCGCGAGGGTGAATCCCTTGCCGGTGTCCTCCGGGGCGCTGGGGCGGATGAACAGTTCTGAAGGAGGCAAACCAAGCTTGGCGCGCACCTTGTCGGTGAGGGCCCGGCCGATCATCAGAGGAATGCGGCCACCGGCGCGCACCTCATCACTGATCGTGGCTGGCTTGAGTTCGAAGCGGCTTACCAGCTCACCATCCCGTTCGATCGTGCCTTGGTAGGGGCGAATGGTGATCACATCACCGGTGTTCAGACCGGTCACATCACATTCGATCGGCAGTGCTCCCGAGTCTTCCGCAGTGTTGAAGAAGATTGGGGCGATCTTGCCGCCCAGAATCACTCCGCCGGCCCGTTTGTTCGGCACATGGGGAATGTCCTCACCCGTATGCCAGAGCACCGAGTTGATGGCGCTCTTGCGTGAGCTTCCTGTGCCGACAACATCTCCTACGTAAACAACAGGATGCTCACCCTGCTTCAGCGTTGTGATCGTCTGAAGGCCTTCAGGGTCTCGGGTCTCCAGCATCGCCAGGGCATGCATGGGAATGTCCGGACGGGTCGTGGCATGGGTTGCCGGAGACAGATCGTCGGTGTTGGTTTCGCCTTCGATCTTGAAGACCGTCACGGTGATCGATTCAGCCAGCTCCGGTTTGGAGGTGAACCACTCCGCTGCTGCCCAGCTGTCCACCACCTGTTTGGCGAAGCGGTTGTCTGCCGCCAGCTCCATCAGTTCGTTGAAGGCGTCGTACACGAGCAAGGTGCGGCTGAGGCCCTCAGCCGCACATTCAGCCAGCTCCTCATTGCTGTGTTTGAGCAGCTCGATCAGAGCAGCCACGTTGTAGCCCCCCACCATCGTTCCCAGCAGTCGGATCGCTTCGAGCGGCGACACCAAGGGGCTGGTCGCTTCACCCTGTGCCACCGCGCTCAACCAGGTCGCTTTCACGTAGGCCGCTTCATCCACCCCAGGTGGAATGCGTTCACTCAGCAGATGCAGCAGTTCCTGCTCTTCTCCGGCAGGCGGGTCCTGCAGCAGCTCCGTGAGCGCTTGGGTCTGGCTGGCATCGAGTGGCAGCGCTGGGATCCCCTGGGCCAGGCGTTCTGCGGCGTTCTCGCGGTAAGTGCTCAGCATCGGAATCGGCGCAGGAACAGCAAATGCACTTCATTCTCCTGCGTCACCGTTCCGTGCTCACGCCATGCGCCCTGAACAAGCTTGCGTAACCTGAAGCCATTGATCACTCGTGGCATGACCACCACTCACGATCTGCATGTGGTGGAGACCCGACCACTGGTCCCTCCCGCCTTGTTGCAGGGTGATTTACCCACGGATGCCAGGGCCACAGAAACCGTTGCCAGTGCCAGACATCGCATTCAGTCCATTCTCCGGGGACAGGACCATCGCTTACTAGTGGTTGTTGGGCCCTGTTCGGTGCACGACGTGGATGCGGCCCTGGATTACGCCCGCCAGCTCGCGCCCCTGAGGGCCCGTCATGCGGGGGAGCTTGAGATCGTGATGCGGGTGTACTTCGAGAAGCCTCGAACGACCGTGGGTTGGAAAGGATTGATCAACGACCCCCATCTCGACGGTTCTTACGACATCAACACGGGTTTGCGTCTGGCGCGTTCACTGCTGCTGGATCTGGCTAGGGATGGCATGCCCACCGCGACTGAACTGCTGGATCCAGTGGTGCCGCAATACATTGCCGACCTGATCAGCTGGGCTGCCATCGGTGCTCGCACCACAGAGAGTCAGACCCACAGAGAGATGGCCTCAGGTCTTTCCATGCCCGTGGGCTACAAGAACGGCACCGACGGCAGTGCCACCATCGCTATCAATGCGATGCAGTCAGCCTCGAGTCCCCATCATTTTCTGGGGATCAATTGTCAGGGGCATGCGTCCATTGTGAGCACCACCGGTAATCCGGATGGCCATCTGGTGTTGAGAGGAGGCAACAGCGGCAGCAACTATCACCTGGAGGCGATTCAGGAGGCATCCGCGGAACTGGCTGGAGCTGGCCTGCCGGATCGTTTGATGGTCGACTGCAGTCATGCCAATTCCAATAAGGACTATCGCCGCCAGGGCGAGGTTCTCAGGGCTGTGGCTACTCAAGTGCAGAAGGGATCAACCCATGTGATGGGTGTGATGCTGGAAAGCCACCTGGTGGAAGGCAATCAGAAGATCAGTGCTGATCGCTCCTCACTCACCTACGGGCAGAGTGTCACCGATGCCTGCATCAGTATTGAATCAACGGCTGAGTTGCTGGCTGAGCTGGCTGAATCGGTGAAGAAAGCTGGCACTCCCGTATCCGGAATATCGGTGTCTTGAGCTCTGAGTAAGGTGGTGGCCGTTTAAACGGTCATCCAAGTCCAGCTCAGTCCTACCGCCATCGGCACACTGAGGTTGTCGATTCCCCAACGGCTCAATTGCTCCAGGCCGACGGCCAGAGCACAGACAGCGATCAGACGCAGTGGATGCAAAGGACTCTGGCTGATCAGTACCAGCAGAAGCAACACCAATGCTGTGACCAAGCCCATCGTGAGGGTGCCAGCGACGGATTTGCTCTGTTGCCACACGGTCCAGCTGGGAGATGTCATGCCTCGGCCAATAAGCCCTGCCAGCCCATCGGCAAAGGCCATCACCAGCACTCCAGCGCAAACGGCAATCGCTTGGTCGGGCCAGAACAGGAGCAGTAACAGACTGATCGCCAGTCCGTACGCCACGGTTCCGTAGCTGTTGCGGTCAATATCCTCAACTGCGGGTAGGAGTTGCAAGCGGCGATTGAGCGCTGTGATCACGGTGACGGTGAGTGACACTGGCACAGCAATCGATGCTGGGATTGCGAGCCACCACGCCATAACAACGATTGGGCCGGTACCGATGTGGACGATCTTGCGACTGAGTTCCTGTCGATCCGGCCAACGCTTTCGACAGATCACAGCTGCTGAGAGCACCAGCAGCATCCAGATGCCGATGATCAGCAGGGACGAGAGCAAAAACTCAGGCCGCCTGTTGATGGTTGGTCATGACACGCAACTTCAAAATGGCCTTGGCTTCCAGCTGTCGCACCCGTTCCCGCGACACATTGATTTGACGTCCGATTTCGGCAAGTGTCAGTGGCTCGGCTCCGTCAAGTCCGAAGCGCAATTTGAGGATTTTTTGCTCACGCTCATTCAGCTGAGAGAGCCATCCGCCCAGGTGCTCCTTCTGAATGCTGCGATCCATTCCCTCCATTGGCTCAGCACCATTGGGATCCGGAATCAGTTCGCCGAGCGTGCTGCGATCTTCTTCACCACGGGCATGGGCATCAAGGGATGCGCACGGGGCGCTCTGGGCGATGAGGTCTTCGAGATCGCGTGGTTCGATTCCCATCGCATTAGCCAGTTCCAGTCGATTCGGCTGACGACCAAAGCGGTGTGAGAGCTCACGCGTGATGCGGCGCATCTTGGAGAGCTTCTCGCTGATGTGAATTGGTAGGCGAATGGTGCGTGCGCTGTTGTCAATTGCGCGAGTCATGCCCTGGCGAATCCACCAGTAGGCATAGGTCGAAAACTTGTAGCCCATGGCTGGGTCGAATTTGTCAACGGCCCGCTCCAGGCCGATGGCTCCTTCCTGAACCAGATCGAGCAGCTCTAGGCCCTGGTTCTGATACTTCTTGGCAACGCTCACGACCAGGCGGAGATTGGCGGCCATCATCCGATCCCGAGCACGCTTGCCCATGCGGATGCGGTGACGTTGCCTGGGAGTTCGATCCGCTTCGGCAATCTCGAGCAGCTCCTTCATGGCCTGCACATGATGTGCAAGCTCGATTTCCTCGGCCGCAGTGAGCAATGGAACTCGTCCAATGCTGCTCAAGTAATAGCCAATCGAGTCGGTCGCTAAGCGCCCGCCCTGACGTGTTGAACGATTGGAAGTTGAGCGAGAACGTGCACTGCTGTCACGACGACCAGTGGTCGGCAACACAGGCTCTGAAGAAGCAACTTTTTGAGTTACTGCCTCAGATTCCAGAGGGATCCCCATCACCCTGGCCTCCTGAAAATTAGATTTGCGAAAAATTTAGCACCCACAGCAAAGAGTGAGCTGATTAAATCGAAAGTTTTTACGAATCAATGATGCAGTGTTAAGTCTCGTGGATTGAATATGAAATAAAGACAAAAGGCACGATTTCGCTGTATCGATCAACACGGGTCTCGATGGATCAGTTTTTCGCGACCAGCCCTTTTCTCCAGGTTTCAATCAGGCTCAGCTGAGAATTAAGCTCCTCGCTTTCCGGATGGCGCTGGCTGAAGGATCCATCGGCCTGCATATCAAATGATCCACGGTTGTCATCGAGATAGATCTGCATCAAACGTTCAAGTTGCTCGCGAAGTGCAGGTTCTTCAACTGGTGTTACTGCCTCAACGCGTCGGTCCAGATTTCTGGGCATCCAATCAGCGCTGCCGATGTAAACCTCAGGCTCGTCGTGATTGGCGAACCAGAACAGGCGTGAGTGTTCAAGGAAGCGACCGATGATGCTCACCACGCTGATGTTGTCGCTGACGCCCTCGCGCCCGGGGTACAGGCAACACATCCCGCGCACGATCAGTTCGATTTTCACACCTGCCTGTGAGGCTTCATACAGCAGGGCGATGATGCTTGGATCCACCAGAGAATTCATCTTGGCCCGGATATGGCCGCCACGGTCGTTCTGTGCGTGCTCGATCTCTCGGCGAATCAGATGTTCCATGCCTTTACGCAGTGAAACCGGTGCCACCAGCAACTTTCGGAACTCCTGCTGTTTGGAGAATCCGGTGAGGTAATTGAACAGCTCAACCAGATCCTGGCCGAGTTCGGGCCGGGCCGAAAGCAAGCCAAGATCGGTGTAAAGACGTGACGTTTTCGAGTTGTAGTTGCCGGTGCCGATATGGACATAACTACGGAGACGTTCCTTTTCCTTACGGACCACCAGCACGATCTTGGTGTGAGTTTTGAGACCCAAAACTCCATAGACGACATGCACTCCTGAGCTCTCGAGGTGTTTGGCCCACTGGATGTTGTTGTCTTCATCGAAGCGTGCCTTGAGTTCCACCAGTGCCATCACCTGCTTGCCGTTTTCTGCAGCGCGGATTAACGCGGCGATGATCGGTGAATCCTTGGAGGTGCGATAGAGCGTCATCTTGATCCCCATCACCAGCGGATCGTCGGCGGCCTGGTTGATGAATTCCTCCACGGATGTGGAAAAGAGGTCATAGGGGTGGTGCAGCAGCACATCGCGGCGGCGGACCACCGAGAAAATGCTTTCAAATTCCTCCTCTTTGATGGAGCCGTCTTCGAGCATGTTGCGTTGGGCGCGACGCAAAACCGATGGTGTCTGGCCTGAGTGGGACTCGTTTTTGAGATTGGGCAATGGGATTCCCATCAGACCAAACAGATCGTCGAGGCCCAGAGGACCGTTAACTCTGTAGAGATCAGCTTCTTCAACGGACATGCCATCCATCAGCATCTCGACAACGTCCTGCGGCATTCCATCGGCAACCTCGAGCCGCACCACTTCGCCACCCATACGCCGCTTACGTAGGCCCTGCTCGATGGCGATCATCAGATCGTCGGCTTCCAAGTCGCGCAGTTCCAGATCCGCATCTCGTGTTACCCGGAAGAAGTAGTGCCCTTCGATGCTCATGCCCGGGAAGAGAAGGCCGAGGTTGAAGGCCACCACCTGTTCCAGAGGAACAGCCGTATGTACAGGCTCTGATTGTTCACCTGCGAGGTCGATTGGGATGGTGACAAATCGGGGCAGGATGGTCTGAGGCACCTTGACGCGGGCGAGCAGTCTTTGACTGGTTTCCGGGTCATCAATCAGTGCTGCCACATTCAGGCTGAGGTTGCTCACGAATGGAAATGGATGAGCGGGATCCACTGCCAGGGGGGTCAGCACTGGGAAAATCGCTGTCTGGAAGAAGTTGTCAACCCAAAGTCGCTGGCGTTCGTTGAGCTGCTCGTAATCGAGCAGATGGGCGCCATGGCTGAGTAGTTCACACCTGAGTTGCCTGCGGTAATGCTCTTGCTGACGTTCAAGCAGAGGTGTGAGACGGTCTCGTATCGCCTGCAGTTGTTCCAGTGGGGTGCGGCCGTCTTCACTGCGTTTTTCAATGCCTGCCTCCACCTGGGCCTTGAGGGAGGCCACCCTCACCATGAAAAATTCATCGAGGTTGTTGCTGAAGATGGCGCTGAATTTGGCCTGCTCCAGCAGAGGGGTCCGTTCATCCAGCGCTTGAATCAGCACCCGCTCGTTGAAGGCGATCCAGCTGAGCTCTCGGTTGATGTAGAGGTCGGTGGAAAGAACGTTGTCACTCATCGGGTGACCAGCTGAGCATGAACCGACTCGCGAAACGTAGCAATCGTCCAGAGGCAGGACTGCAGTCCGCTCGATGTGGCGCAGCTGTTTCAGTCATTGCGTTCTGGAGGGCAGCGGGCTGCCTCCCACCAGCAGCATCACCATGATCAGCAGGCAGGCACTGCCAACGAAGGGACTGATCTGTCCCAAGAGGTCGTAACTCAGTCCTGCTAAGGGTGGTCCTAGGAAACTTCCCAGGCTCTGCAGTGCTTGAAGACTGCCCAGTGCCGTGCCTTGTCCCTCGGAGTCAAGCCGACGTGACACAAGGCTGCGCAAGCTAGGGGTGACCAGGCCAGTACCAGTGGCCAGGATTGCCACGGAGCTGAACACACCGGCCTGGGCCTGTTGAGGATCTGTCGAGGGAATCAGCAGACATCCGAGGATCACCAAGCCCAGACCGATCAAGGTCAGTTTCCATTCTCCGAGTCGTTTCACCAGGGGACCGATCAGGCCTCCCTGCACCACGGTGGCCACCACGCCCACAATCAGGAAGGCGGTTGTGGCCAGCTCTGGGCCCCAGTTGAAGCGCTGTTTGAAATAGAGCACCAGGATGGCGGTGAAGCCGTTGAAGGCCAGAAAGAACAGGAAAAAGCTGAGACAGAGTCGCCCGACAGCGGGGTTGCCAATCACCTTGGCGATCTGGGCGAAGGGGTTGAGGTCCCGTTTGCGCGGCATGGCTTGGCGGGCTGTGCGGGGATGGGTCTCCGGCAGTAAACCCAGCACCACCAGCAGGTTCACCAGGGCGAAACCGGTGGCCACCCAGATCGGCACCGTCACGTTGATACGGGCCAGTTGTCCTCCAACGAATGGTCCAATGATGAAACCGAGACCGAAGGCCACTCCGATCAGACCGAAGGCGCGTGCCCGCTGTTCCTCTGGAGTGATATCAGCCAGCACGGCTCCAGCGGTGGCGGCGGTTCCGCCGCTCACACCATCGATCAGTCGAGCGCCGAACAGCAGCATCAGCGGCAGGATGGCCCCCTTTGGCCAGTCCAGGCTCACTGTGAGTGCGAATAGGCCCAGACCCAGCACCGACCCAGCAACGCAGGTAGCGATTACTGGCCGGCGGCCAAATCGATCACTCAGGGCTCCGATCAGGGGAGTGGCTGCAAATTGTGCGAGTGCATAGCTGCCGGCAAGCAGACCTAGTGTGCGCCCGTCGGCGTTGAAGCTCGCCAACAGGAAGGGCAGTAGTGGGAAGACGATGCTTTCGCTGAGTCGGTCATTCAGCAGCGTCAGAAAGGCGCTGAGCAGGGTGGGAATGCGTGGTCGCTGCAAGGCAGCCGCTGGGCAGGTGAGACTCACATTCCCATAGGCATCGGCCATGGTCCTGCGTTTGATCGTTCCAGCTGATGAGATTCTCCTGCGGGAGATCTATGCCGATGCCATTGAGAGTCAGGCTCCCCAGTTGTATTCGGACCAGCAAGTGAAGTCCTGGGCTGCACTCGCCTGGTTGCCGGGAGTGTTGGATCAAACCCTGAAGGAGGGATCCGGCTGGATCAGTGGCGAGGATGCCGCCTTTGCGATCCGCTATCCGCTGGACAGGCTTGCTCTTCTGTATTGCCGAGGGCGTTCGGCGCGTCAGGGCCACGGCAAAGCACTCCTAGCGAGGATTGAAGCCGATGCGATCGCGGATGGAGTTACATCTCTGCGCACTGAAGCCAGTCAGTTCAGTCGCCCGTTGTTCGAGCGCTATGGCTGGAGGCTTGTCGCTCCTGAAACGATCACGATCGCCGGAGTGCCCTTTGAGCGCTATCGGATGCACAAAGTACTGGACAAGCTGCGCAGCTGATCAAGCTGATCCAGTGCTCGACCCTGATCGAGCACTGCGGTGGCCATCTCAATGCCCGAGTCAAGACTGTCGCTCAGGCCAGCGTTCCAGAGATAGGCACCTGCATTCCAGCGCAGAGCTTCGCTGAGGGGGCCATGGTTTCTGAGTGCCTCGAATGCCTGGCTCTGCCAGGTGCTTTCCGATGTCCATTCCACATCTGCGTTGTGGCATCCGTGGTCGCGCGGATGAAGGATCATGCGTTCTGCTTTTCCATTGCGGACACGGGCCGTGATGCAGGCTCGGCCGATGGGCAGATCCGTCCCGCCTTCGAGGCCTTTCACTGTGAGCAGGTCGGTTTCGCCGGCGAGCCTGAGCGCTTCCCAGGCCCGGCTTTCGGTTGGAGGGTGCACAAATCCACTCACCAGGAGGTGCGCACCCTGGTGGGCCGTCCACATGAGCTCAAGGCTGGCAAGCGGAGGTCGCTTCCCCAGCTGCTCCCGGTAATCAATCAGGGTTTCCGCGATACGGAAGTGATCAGGCTGGTGGATCAGAGCGAAGCCATGCGTGTTGAACCCTTCCTGAACAGTGCTCAGCGGCAGTCCACTCAGATTGAGATCCAGAAGGCGGAATAGATCGACGGCTGTGATGCCGTATTTGATCGGCATCCGGTCACCTCCCTGCAGGACGACCGGTTGACCGCAGGCCACCAATACCAGGCTGGTCAGGGGGTAGATGGGCGCAGTTCTTGTCCGACCGTCAAACGGCATGCCGAAGCAGAGTGGCCTTTTCTGATCAGCAGGACTGTGAAGAACGGGCCCCATCGTTCTGTAGGTGTCGAGCATGCCGGTGAGCTCCTGGGGCTCAGGCCGGCGGATGCGGTGAGCAATCAGAAAAGCGCCAATTTGTGCCGGCGTGGCTTCCTCCCTGAGCATGAGTTCCAAAGCATCGGCAGCTTCCTCGCGACTCAAGCCCTTGCTGGTGTGTTCGCCGCTCCCGACTTTGCGCAGGTGCTGCTTAAAGCGTTCACGACCGCCATAGACAGTGCTTGTCAAGGTCGTAACTCCACTGGATGCAGTGTTCTGCAGCGGGGTCACTCTAAGGGGTAGCGTTTGCTACCAATTGATTTAGGTCAGCAGCGAGAGACCATCGAAACGTCCATGTTGAGGATGGCTTGGGTTGTGGCGGCCATCGGCGTAATAGAGGCGCTCGAGCACCAAGCTTGTGGTGACGCTGGGGTTGTGTTGTTGGCTATTCAGAAGCGTGGTGAGTGTGCGGAGAAGATTGTTCATCGATCACACGTTTAATGAATGTAATAGAGCATTTGTGAATCTGTAAAGATGTAGTCAATGCATCCAAATTAGGATTTGATTTTGGTTGTCTTTGTAGCTGTTTTCTAGTGGGAGGCCTGACGCTGGTCTTTGCGTTTCAGTAATTTTATGACTATTTCGTCCATCTCAACGCCATCTTTGACAGCTCCTTCGCCAACCACATTGACCGCTTCATTGATGGCTGCAAAAAAAGCGAAAGGGATGAGTTTCGCGGATCTTGTGGCAGCTCTTGGGCTTGACGAAGTGTGGATTGCATCTCTGTTTTATGGACAGTCCACAGCCTCTGCCGATGAGGCGGAAAAGTTGGCGTCCTTGCTGTCGTTGGACCCTGCGGTCACAGCCGCGATTCAAGAGTTTCCGACCAAAGGCAGCCTGGAACCTGTGATTCCAACTGATCCTCTGATTTATCGGTTTTACGAGATTATGCAGGTTTATGGAATGCCGTTGAAGGATGTGATTCAGGAAAAGTTCGGAGATGGAATCATGAGTGCTATCGATTCACGCTTGATGTGGATAAAATTGAAGATTCCAACGGCGATCGTGTTCAGATCACGATGTGCGGAAAGTTCCTTCCATGCAAAAAGTGGTGATTCAATGGTTTCTTTTCACTGAAGTATTTGCGATAAATTTTTCAAGACCGGCATCTGTCGGGCTTTTGTTTGCTCAGGTTCGAAACTGCTGTTGCAATTGTTGGCAGGCAAGTCGTTTGCGTGATTCACTCCTAAGTGTTTCACTGAGCTCCTTTAGGCAACCTTGACTGATCGGGGTTGCGATGCAGCCCAGGGCTCTGAAAGCTGCGGCAGCCACATCATCGGATCCGGTTTTGCATAGATCCGACAAGCGTTCACTGATGCTGGCGCCATCTCTGCGCTGCAATACCCGAATGGTGGCAATCACCACCGGATCCCTAAAGTCACTCAGTGGTTCAGTGCACAACTTGAGCAATGCGTCGTCGCTCAGGCTGTGAGAGCGGAAACCCAGTAACTGCAAGCCCGCCAAGCGATGATGTTGACCGGGATGCTCTAAACACTCCTGCACCACATCTTCTGGAACATCTGCACCCCAGCAAGACAATGCCTCAAGGATGCAGAGGTTGACCTCAGCTAATCCGGAGCTGTTTCTCAGTTGATCAAGCAGCCAGTCCCTTGCACCTGGTTGGTGGCAGAGTCCAGCGGCATGCACCAGATCGGGCAGGGGGCCATGCCGCTGAATTAATTGTTCAATGATTGGCCAGCCGCGTTCAGCCAGCATTCCAATTTTTTCGCAGAGAGCACGACGCAGCTCAACTGAAACGCTGGGAGAGTAAACCTCCTCCAGCCATTCGGGCTCCAATGGAGCTCGTCGTGATTTTGAAAGCCGTTCCCAGAGAACGGATTCATTCACGGGTTGAGACACAGAATGTCAATTAGCGGGCGCCGAGCTCAGCGGCTAGTTCGCGTTCCAGTTTGTCATCGTGCTCGCCGGGCAGCACGTTGCCAATGTTGGTGCGGTGGGTGCTGTAAAAGAGCATTCCGATAAACACCATGCCACCAATGATGTTGCCAATGGTGACGGGTAGGAAGTTCCAGAAAATGCATTTCCAAAAGGGAACTCCAGAACCGAGGATTGGCCCTGCAGTGTGCAGAAATTGATTCACCACAATGTGCTCCATGCCCATCGATTGGAAGGCTGTGATTGGCAGCCAGCAAGCCAGAATCTTTCCAGGAACGCTTTTACTGACCAGGGCCATCGTCACACCCAGGCAAACTAGCCAGTTGGCAATCAAACCCCGGACGATGGCTAGGAAGAAACCAAGAGATTGAAGATTCTCATATTTAACAACCACGTTGGTTTTATTTAACGCGATGATTTTTGCAGCCACCTGTTGCCACATCGCACCTCCTTCAGCAGCTGATGCGGGGTCAACAGTTCCTCCACTGGTGAGGCTGATGGCCATCAGAATTGCCACCACGGCAGTTCCGATCCAGTTGCCGAGCCAAACCCAGCCCCAATTACGGAAGGTTGCCCCCCAGGTGCTTTTGCCTGCCCAGGTGGCCATCGGCAGAAGGGCAAAGTTGCCTGTCACCAATTCCATGCCAAACAGAACGATGCTGGCGAAACCGAATGGGAAGAGAAGTGAGCCTAGCCAGGGTTGACCGCTTTTCAGACCCACTGTGAGCGCAAGGATCACGGCCAGGCCAAGGATTGCTCCTGAATAAAATCCTCTGATTAAGAGATTTTTGACGCTGACGGTGGATTTTTTGCCGCCAGCACCGATCATGCCGTCGACAAGTTCGTTGGGTAAGACATAGTCCATCTGAGAAGCAGTCACATTCATGATTTCAATGTGAATAATTGGGGATTAGTGGTAAACGCTCTACTGCGATCAACAATTAACTGCTGATCATGTCCATCAATTTGGAAAATGGATCCGGTTGATGTTCTGCTCGTGAAATGGGCTGTTTGTCCTTTTCAGCTTTTGTACACCTGTTGATCAGTCTTGAGTAGAAATCATTGTTCCTAGACATCAAGAACCTCCTACACGTTTGCAATCAGATCAGTGATCCGTGGTGGTCTCAAAAAGTCAGCACCAACACTGGCGTAGTTCCTGATCTAATTATCTGTTCGACATTTCACGCCGTGGCTTTGCCCCGAAGCGTTCGATCAGAACTTCCTTTAGAACTTCTTTGATGTTTTCCGCAGGAATTGCTTTCTGATGTAATTCACCCACTGTTGGATTAGGTCCCTGGGACCCTCCAAGTGTCATCGTGTATCCGTCATCTGTTTTGCCCTCACTGTTTTTGGCCTTGGCCCCCGTTAGACCGATTGCCCCCATGTAGGCCTGTCCGCAACTGTTGGGACATCCGGTCCAGTGAATTTTCAATTCTTCAGGTAGTTCTAGCTCTTGATCGAGTTCCTTTGCGGCGGCCAGAGCCTGATCCTTGGTGTTGGTCAGTGCAAAACCGCAGTAGGTGCTGCCTGTGCATGACACGGTGCCAGCTGAAATCGCGCCGGGTTCTAATGGAAATCTTTCGAGCAGAGGATCACTTTCAAAGGATTCGACCTGTGCTTGTGGCAGTCCAACGATGATGACGTTCTGATCCTCGGTCAAACGCACTTCTCCGCCTCCATAGGTGATGCTCGCAGTGGCCAGATCATGCAGATCCTGTGCTGTCAGGCGGCCTACCGGCACGTGAAGACCTGCAAAAACAAATCCCTCTTGTTTTTGCGGGTGAATGCCGTAATGCGATCGGGGTGTGGTGTCGAAGACAGACCCGGGATCGGGCGTAAGCGGCCCAAAAAGTTCTTCAACCTGATTGCGGAAGTTGTCGTGGCCAACTTCATCGAGATACATTCTGAATCGGCCTTTCGGACGCTTGTTGCGCTCGCCGTTATCCCTCCAGAGGCGGATCACCGTATCGGTCATTCGACAAATTTCATCTGGTCTGACCCAGGCATTTAGGGGGATTGCATAGGCATTCATCTGTGATGAGAGAATGCCACCAATCCAGACACCGAAGCCCAACACCCCATCCTTTTCAACAGGGTGGAATGCAATGTCGTTGTGAAGCAGGAAGTTGTCTTTTGCACCAGCGACTGCTGTATTCCACTTTCGTGGCAAATTGGAATACTCAGAATTTCCTTTGCGATTATTTGTTAAAAACTGTTCCAGTTCATCTGTGTACGGTCTGGTGTCGACGATTTCATTCGGATCAATTCCAGCGATTGGATTTCCTGTAACATTACGAGGGTTATCGAAACCCGATTGGATCGTACTAAGGCCAGCTTCCTCTAGCCGCTTAAGAATTTCTGGCAGGTCACCAAGAAGAACTCCCCTTAGCTGCAGGTTTTGTCTTGTAGTGATGTCGCAGCTACCGTTATCTCCGTAGCGTTCAACAATGGATCCGACGACCCGCAATTGTTGAGCTGAGAGAACACCGTTGGGGACTCGCAGGCGCAACATAAATTTGCCTGGAGTTTTTGGCCGCCAAAACATTCCATACCACTTGAGGCGAAGTTGAAGGTCAGTTTCATCAACCTGCTCCCAACCCATTTCGGCAAATTTATCGATTTCACTACCAACTAGAAGTCCATCTTTTGCCGACTTATTCTGTTCAATCCTATTCAGCTTCTTGCCATCCAGATAGGGTCTGGAAGGAGAGCTAATCGTCATGATCTTGTTGAGCGAGGGGCGAGTGATTGGTCATGAAATGGTGCTGATCAATCAGAGTGGCCAAAAGACCTGCGCTTCAAAAAGAAAGGGAGCGCTGCAGCAGCAGCAGTTAAGAGGCTTGTCAGTGGGCTGTCCGTAGTGGATCGAACAATTTCCCCTGCTGACGCTTGAAATCAATGGGATGGGCGAATTGGTGACTGTGACTACATCTGATCCGCCTGGCTGAGCCCTAGAAGGCAGCCTTTAGCAGACTCAGTATTGACGTCCAATTTCGCCGACCATTCGGATGGCTCCGTAGCGAAGCATCTGCCAGACGCGTTTCATGGCGGCGAAATCCCTGTCAAGTTCGCTTCTGAGTTGCCCATCTCCCCGAAGCGTTCTGGGTCTGCCATCGGCAGGCCAATGCCGGTCACTTCTCCTCGAGCGATAGCTTTGAACGGTCGTGTCGCGCTGGTATCGACCTTCAAAGACAGTGCGATCGATAGATCGATGGCGCGACATGGCAGCAGGGGTAATGATGAACCATCGATGACAACAGCCAGCTCGGCCATCGATCCGTGGCCATTGCTACGGAATAGTGATTTGGGTGGTCAGCGGGCGATCAGGTTGGTTGTGCATGGGCGTTCTGGTGGTGTTGTGCCTGAATCATTGATCGAATTGCGCCGGGCACTTCAGCAGCGTCGTCAGGCTCCTGTGCAGCTGGAGGTGCTCACTGCCGACTCGCCACCAGAGTGTCCTGAGCAGGCGAGTTGGTTGGTTCCTCTTTTGCTCTGGCCGGGATCCCATGCGCGTGCGGATGTGCCTGAGATCAGAAATCGTATGCAGCGTGAAGGTGCGGACGTTGAGTTGCTTCCTTTTCTCGGCTCCTGGCAATGTTGGTGGGCTCTTGTGGCTGAAGCGCTTCAGCCTTTTGCTACTAAGGGCTCGGTTCTTGTTCATCACCCCTTGAGTTCTGAGGAGGCGGATCGTTTTCTCTTGGGGTTGTCCGCTCGAATGGGGCTACCGCTGCTGTCTTTCGACTATTGGTTTGATTATCAGAAGAGCCACCCGGAGGCGCACCCACTGATGCTTGCGCTCGCCCCCAACCGCATGACGGAGGCACTGAGCGAGGCTGGGAGTCTTCCACCGCTTCTTGACCTTGCCCTGATTCGTCAGGGCCTGATCGACTTGCTTGCCGCTCTGCCGTGAAGACTGCCGAACTCATTGGAACCGTTTACCTCGTTGGTGCAGGCCCTGGAGACCCCGATTTACTCACGGTGAGGGCCCACCGGCTTTTGGGTCGCTGTGATGCACTGGTTTACGACTCTCTGGTTCCTCGAGAGGTTCTTGATCTGGTGCCTGAGAACTGCGAGCGCCATTTCGTTGGCAAGCGTCGTGGGCATCATTCCGTGCCGCAGCCAAGCACTAACGCGGTTTTAGTGCAGTTGGCAGCTCGGTACCGCTGCATTGTTCGTTTGAAGGGCGGGGATCCTTTTCTGTTCGGACGCGGTGGTGAGGAGGCGGCGCATCTGGTCAAACATGGCGTG
Organism: Synechococcus sp. UW179A; assembly: GCF_900473965.1. Lineage (NCBI taxonomy): Bacteria > Bacillati > Cyanobacteriota > Cyanophyceae > Synechococcales > Synechococcaceae > Synechococcus > Synechococcus sp. UW179A. The sequence goes on from NZ_UCNJ01000002.1 coordinate 181,377, forward strand.
TCGGTTCAGGTGGTGCCTGGGGTCACCGCCGGAATCGCTGCACCTGCCTACGCAGGGATTCCAGTGACCCATCGTCGCGCTGGTTCTTCCGTCACCTTTGTGACCGGTCATGAAGAGATCGACAAACGGCGCCCCACGGTGAATTGGCGGTCTCTGGCAACAGCCAGTGATGGGCTGGTGATTTATATGGGCCTTCACAACCTGCCGAAGATCGCTGCTGAGCTTGAGGCAGGAGGTCTCAGTGCCGAGACCCCAGTGGCTGTGATTCAGCAGGGAACCGTGGCCGGACAACGTTGTCTCAAGGCGACCCTCTCCGATGTGGCCGCACGCACCCTTAGTGAAGGCTTTGCTTCCCCCTCTGTGATTGTGGTGGGAGATGTGGTTAACCAACAGGTGGAGTCCTGTGCGCCCCGGCCAGCGGATGTCACGATGCCGATCCCGTTCTGACGATCAGATTGCCGGCCTGTCTGCGGATTCCTTCAGCCGCGATTTGAGCTGCGCCAGGTTGCAGGGGCGTGTCTCGGTGTTCAGCTGGGCTGAGATCAGTTGTTCCCAGGCTGTGGTGACGGCATCCTGCGATCCAGGCAGAACGAAGATGAACGTGCCATTGGCCACTCCGGCAAGGCAGCGACTCTGCAGGCTGCTCGTGCCGATGGTCTGGAAAGAGAGCATCCGGAACAGTTCGCCAAACCCATCGATGGTCTTGTCCAGTAACGGGGCGATCGCTTCAGGGCTGCCGTCGCGTCCAGTCAGGCCTGTGCCGCCTGTGGTGATCACCACGTCAACAGCTGAATCGACGATCCATTGGCTGATGAGCGCTCGAATCCGGTAGCGGTCGTCGGGACAGATTGCACGAGTCTGCAATTGATGACCGGCATCGATCAGTCGTTGTTGAAGCAGATCTCCGCTTGGATCGTTCTCCAGGGTCCGACTGTCTGAAATCGTCAGCAGAGCAATGGACAGCACGCAGCGTTGATTGAGGTGTGAGCGGCAACGCTAGAACCGTGATGGTTTCGGATGGCATGAATGAAAGGCAGGCAGTCCGATCCGGCTGATTCGGTCAAAGTGCTGCTGTTTGCCTCACTGCGGGACCAGGCTGGCTGGTCTGATCGTTATATCCCACTGAATTCTTCAGTTGTGCAGACAGCTAGAGAGATCTGGAATCAGCTTGAACTTGGTGACTTACCTCGAGTGGTGCTTGTTGCCATTAACCAGGAGATCGTCAGCGCCGATCATCTGGTGCACGCGGGTGATGAATTGGCTTTCCTGCCACCATTCACTGGAGGTTGATCGTGGTGTCGAAGCCGGTCGACTTGGAGATTGTCATTCTTGACCAACCCACTTCGGGTGTTTTGGAGCTCGACGCTTGGTTGCGTTCTCAGATGGATGCCGCCACAGCGATATTCATCGGGCGCGTGCGCGATGTCGCCATGGATGGACGAGCGCTGGAGGCCCTTGAGCTCAGTCACTACCCGGGTTTGTGTGAACGTTTGATTGAGACTTCTGCCCGCCAGCTGCTACAGCAACATGGTGTCCGTTCCGCGCTTGTGCTGCACCGTGTAGGCCGGTTGCTGCCCGGGGAGTTGATCGTTCTGGTGGCGATTGGTGCTGATCGGCGTGGACCTGCACAACGCTGCTGTGCCGCGCTGCTTGAGGTTCTCAAGCATGACGCTCCCTTCTGGAAGCGGGAATGGAGCGATGGCGATGGCGAGGGGACCTGGCTGTCGGAGAACACGCCGCTTTGAGCCCGAACGTTGGCTCAGAGGATTCGCCGTCGTAATAGCTGTGCCCAGAACTGATCACCAGATTCCAGTTCGTCTGATTCTGCGGGGATCTCCAACAGCAGATCCGCATTCTGGAGTGAGCCGATGCGTGAGGAGGCCTGGGATCCACCGATACAGGCACGCAGTTGTCCGTCGTCAGTGCAGATCAGCGAAGCCCTGGCCAGTTCCGGTCGTCCTGGCTTGCGCCGGTAAGGCGTTTCAAGGCTCACAAGCAATCGCGGTAAGAGCTCTGGTTCCTGCTGCCCCTCTAGCAGCTGTAGTGCTGGCCAGAGCAGTTGCAATGCCGTGATGGCTGCTGCAACGGGATTGCCTGGCAGGCCAAAGAACGGAAGCTGATTTCCCACATACCCAAAGGCGAAGGGCCGCCCTGGTTTGAGGAACAGTTTCCAGAAGTCCACTTGACCCAGCTCCTTCATCAACGGTCGGATCCAATCGCTGTCACCGGCGGAAACACCTCCCGTACTCACCAACACATCGCAGCAAGCACTGAGTTCAAGGATTGTCTCTCGCAGTGCCTGCGGTTGATCGGCCACCACCCTGCAATCGCACGCTCGATAGCCCAGTTGCATCAGCAAGCCTTTGAGCAAGGTGCTATTGCTTTCCCAGATGGATCCCTCAGGGCGCTGTTCACCCGGAGGAACAAGCTCATCGCCACTGATCAGCAGCCCAATTCGTGGTTGCCTATGCACACTGAGTTGCCTAACGCCACAGCTGGCAGCTTGGGCAAGATCTGCGAGTCCGAGGCGCTGGCCAGGGTGCAGCAAGGTGGATCCTTGACTGCATTCTTCGTTGGCCGGCCGGATCCATGGATTGGCAGAGGCCTCGTGTTTCAAGCAAAGAGTGTCGTTCAGCCTCTGCACCAGTTCCTGGGGGAGAACCCATTCAGCCCCCTCAGGCAAAGGTGCACCGGTGAGAATTCGGATGGCTTCACCGTGGGCGAGGACAGCGGGGTAGGGGGCGGCTGGCGCGGAGCGGCCCACCAACCTCCAGGTGTCATCAACGGCTGGTTGCACACTCTGGCCTAGGGCATAGCCATCCATGATCGAGGCCCTGAAGCCGGGAATATCGGCTCTGGCCAGCACTGGGGCTGCGTTCACGCGTTCAAGAGCTTCTGCCAGTGGAACTGTCTCAGTCGACCCTTCAGCACGTTGAGCCTTGCCAGCCTGGATAGATGCCAGGACACGTTGTCGAGCATCTACAAGCTGCAGGCCCTCGCGGCCATAGGGGTCAGCAGCTCCAGCTGCCATGGCGACCTCCGTCTTTGTGCAGCAGCTGAATTCGGTTGATCGTCATGCCTGGTTCAATCGACTTCAACATGTCGTACAGAGTGACCAGCCCAATGGAGACCCCTGTGATCGCCTCCATTTCAACGCCGGTCTGACCGGTTGTGCGACAGCTGACCTGCACAGTCAGACCAGGCAATGAGGAGTCCGGTTCAATCGCTACGTCGATGCCACTCAGGGGTAAAGGATGGCAAAGAGGAATGAGCTCGGACGTACGCTTGGCCGCTTGAATGGCAGCAATGCGTGCCACGGCCATCAAGTCGCCTTTAGAAGTTTCGCCTTGCAGCACTAGCTCCAATGTGGATGTGCTCATCGCCAAAGAACCCATCGCGGTGGCTTCACGTTTGGTGATGGCACGATCACCGACTTCAACCATGTGCACCTCACCCTGACTGGTGAGGTGCGAAAGCTGTTCAGACATCGATGAATCGGGTGCTGACTCAGTTTGTCAGCGTGGATCAGCGCTCAGCCAGCACTGACCACATAGCAGCCTGGGAAGTGATCACGGGCTCCACCTGGGTTGAAGTCCCTGATGTCGCGACTGGAGCGACTGCGGCACGTTGGCTACGGACCATCTGAACGGCTAGAGAGGCCACGATGAAGGCTCCGATGAAACCTGCCGCAATCGTGATTGGGCTACGGCTCGAGCTGATTGTTGTGTAGGAGTTCGCCATTCGAAGATGGAAAATCTCCATCCACTATGGATAAAAACTGTAAGAACCGCTACTGAACCCACTGAAACTTTGCAGGGAGGGCCTTTCCTGCTGGGAGTTGATCAGCAGCAGGCCGGAAGCGAGTCCCTCGGAGGCCAACCAGCCATGGGCCGAGCCGAAAAGTATTCCCAGAGAGAGGGCGAAACGCATTGCAATGAACATCCTCGGATTGAGCATCTCTGCTTTGCGCCACGTCGTTGGTCGTTGTTGCCACTGTTTCCAGCTAAAGATGTGCAAAGCGTTGTTGTTACTACCAATGCATCCGCAGCTGGATCAGTCGCGGCACTGTTTTGCCTTCGAGCAGGACTTCATCGGCTCCTGGCGATGTATCCCGTTATGTGTTCGCCGCAAACTTGATTTGGCAGGCATCAAGCTCAAGCTCAGTCACTGGTTGGCGATGAGTCATGAGCAGCGTCAAGGCTTGGTCGAATGGGGCGATTCACCCGAGCAGTTGGCTCAGATGCGCGAGCACCTGCGTGTCTGCACCGCTGCGATGGCTGATGGCATGGTCAAAGATTTGCCTCCTGCAGTGGAGGAGCCCTGGCAACTGCCGGCTCGGCCTCCGGATCAGCTTCTGGATGCAGCTCGACTGCGTGGCATCGACCTGACGTTCGAGGCCTGGATGAGGTTGCGGGAGCTGGATCGCTTCGCCCTCTGCAAGCTGGCTCGCCCGGGCCATGATCATCACAACCTTGAAGCTGCGTTCAGCGAAGTGCTGGGATGAGCATCCTGCGCAGCCTCTCCAGTCGTCCGCTTTGTTGTTCGAGCGGTTGCATTACCGAGACGGCAGGGGCAATAGCCACTGCCGTTGCCTTGAGTTCAGGTTGTTTGGAGATCGGGCAGGCCTGATCGTGCATCAGCGTGTTGGCCTCGCAGGCTTCGGATTGCGTGAAGCCCCAATGCATCGGCAGGAAGACTGATCCCCTGCGGATCCGATCAGTCACGCTGACCCGTGCTGTGAGCGTGCCTCGCCTGGAGGTGATCGCTGCCACTCCCCGATCCTCGATGGCGAATTGCTCGGCATCGCTGGGATGAATTTCCAGGAGGGGTTCCGGATGCATACTATTAAGTCGCTTCACTTTTCCAGTGCGCGTCATCGTGTGCCACTGTCCGAGATAGCGACCAACGGTGAGCACCAACGGGTAGATCTCACAGGGTGGTTCCGCCAGTCCCAGAGGCGCATCCGCCTGAAATCGGGCGCGACCGCTGGCTGTTGGGAATCGCTTGCCGACGTACAGCCGTTTGGCTGATTGTGTCGGATCGTGGCCGAGGGGGAATGGCCATTGCTGGGGACCATGGGCCTCCAGTAGTTCGTGGCTCAGGCCTGACACGTCACAGACACGACTCTTGGTGAGAGCGGCAAATTCTGCATACACCTCCGCTGATGTGTCATAACTGAACTGATCGACGAAACCTAGGCGACGTCCTAGCTCTGCGAAGACCTCCCAGTCGGGTCGGCTGTCGCCATGGCGGGGTCGAAATGCTGGACAGAGCGTCACGCGACGCTCTGAATTGGTCATTGCGCCTGATTTCTCGCTCCACTGCGATGCAGGCAGCAGGAGATGCGCGTAGTGAGACGTTTCTGTGTCGGCGTAGGCTTCGCTCACCACCACGAGAGGGCAGCGTTCCATAGCTGCTTTCACCCGCTCTAGATCAGGCATGCTCACAAGGGGGTTCGTGGCAGCGACCCACCAGAGATCCAGCTCACCCCGCTCCATCGCTTCCACTTGCTGCCAGGCGCTCAGCCCTGGTTTCGCAGCGATTGATCCCGATGCAAATCCCCAGGCCTGCTCCACTTCAGTGCGATGGTCCTGGTTGGTCACCAGCCTGTAGCCAGGAAGTAGGTGGGCCAGGCCTCCCGCTTCGCGGCCGCCCATGGCATTGGGCTGGCCTGTCAGTGAAAAGGGCCCAGCACCGGGTTTACCGATTTCACCGGTGAGCAAATGCAGGTTGATCAATCCACTCACCACGGCCGTGCCTTCCCTGCGCTGGTTCACGCCCATGGACCAGAGGCTGAGGATCCCTTCTTTTCGGCTCCAGAGCCTGCCAACTTCTCGAAGTTGCTGTTCCGTGATCCCGCAGAGTTTGGCGGTCTCCTCAGCTGTCCAGGTATTGATGGTTTTGGCGTAGGCCGAGAATCCTTCTGTGGCGGCATCGATGAAATCGCTGTCGAAGCCGTTGTCTTCAATCACGAGTCGAGCCAGCCCGTGGAGTAGGGCGAGATCGGTGCCAGGGGCAATCGCTAGATGATGGTCGGCAACCTTGGCCGTGTCTGTGCAACGAGGGTCCACCACAACGATGCTGAGGCTCTTGGGATCACGTTTTTTGCGTTTGAGCAGGCGCTGGAACAGCACGGGATGGCATTCGGCGGTGTTCGTGCCGATCAGGAATGCCATGGAACAGTGATCGAGATCCTCGTAGCAACAGGGAGGACCGTCCGAGCCAAGGCTGCGGGTATACCCGGCAACGGCTGAACTCATGCAGAGGCGTGAATTGGCATCAAAATTGTTGGTGCCCAGAGCTCCTTTTAAAAACTTCTGGGCCATGTAGTAGTCCTCGGTATGGAACTGGCCGGAGCCGTACATGGCGATGGCATCGGCACCTTTGCCACTGAGGGTGCTGCGAATCCGCCCTGCTAGTAGGTCAAAGGCACTGTCCCAGCTGATCGGTTGGAAATCATCATTGAATGTCGGCCGGTAGAGGGGCTGAGTGAGCCTTCCCTTAGCCAGGGTCTCTCCCACGGTGGCCCCTTTGATGCAGACCTGTCCCAGGTTCGATGGATGATGCTTGTTGCCACGCGCGGTCCACATCGGGTTACCTTCGCTATCCCGTTTTACGGATTTTCCGGCCTCTCCCGGTGGCATCAGTTCCAGACCGCAACCCACGCCGCAGTACGGGCATTGACTTTGAATGCTCATGCAGGGACTGGTCATCAAGGGAGTTCGATGGAATGAAAGATCCCCGATGCAGACAGCACCAGGGATCCGTGATCTCAGTCGAGAGTGCTGATGGTTCAGCGAGCCATCGCAGGTGAGGATTGGGAGGGACTTTCACCTTCATGCAACTCAGCGAAGGATCCTTTGGGTTCCTTGAGGAAAAAGAAGCAGAAGAAAGCCACGATCAGTCCTGCGATTCCCAGAATCTGGAAAAAGGTGCTGTTGGAGGCTGCAATCACCTCAGGGGAAGGATCTTTCCCTCCACCCATCCAAAGCGGCAGCAGGCTGAAGATGGTGAGGTAAGTCACGGCGCCGACGTTGCCGTAGGCACCAACCAGGCCTGCCACCTGACCCGTGACGCGACGCTTCACTAGCGGTACGAGGGCAAATGTTGCGCCTTCCCCGGATTGAACGAAGAAGGAAGCAAGCATGGTGATCACCACAGCAATGAAGATGCCTGTGGAACCACTGAAAGTGCCAGGTTTGATCAGGCTCATCACCAGATAGCCGATGCCCAGTCCTGCCGTGAGGAAGCCCATGGTGTTTTTTCGGCTGCCGAGCTTGTCGGAGATCAGACCACCGGCGGGACGAGCGACCAGATTCACGAAGGCGAAACAAGAGGCCAAGATTCCCGCTGTTGCCTTCGGTAGGTCGAATGTGGTTTCAAAGAAAGTAGGAAGCATGGAAACCACAGCCAGTTCGGAACCGAAGTTCACGATGTAGGTGAGTTCGAGAATGGCGACCTGGCGGAACTCATAACGATCCTCTTTCGGATACACCTTGGTTCCCATGATCAATTCACGGTTGGTTCGGATGATTCCCCAGGTTTGGAAGATGAACCAGATGAGTACAGCAAGCAGGGCCAGTGGATAAGTTCCAGCGTTCAAGAATCCAACTTTCTGAAGTCTCCAGCAAAGAACACAGAGGATTGCGGCGAAGGGAACATTCATGCCGAGCAGCCCCCAGAAATCCCTCATTGAAGTAACTTCAAGGCCTGCAGTCCTCTCAGGACGTTGATACTCCTTGCCTGGCGGGGTGTCGCTGACGTTGAAGAAGTAGATCACTCCGTAAACGGCGGAGATAATTCCTGTTAAAGCAATCGCTCCTCGCCAGTTCAGGGTGGCGCCAGTCGGCAGCTCAAATCCCCCGGAGAAGGAGAGAAACCCAGCCAGTGCAACAAGGCTCAGTGCCGAGAAGGCGGAGCCGAAGTTGCCCCAGCCGCCGTAAATACCCTCTGCCAGACCAATCTCTTTGGGAGGGAACCATTCGGCCACCATGCGGATGCCGATCACGAAGCCGGCGCCTACGATTGAGAGCAGCAGACGGGACACCACTAGTTGATTGAAATCCTGTGCTGATGCAAACATCAGGCAGGGAATCACCGAGAAAACCAGAAGGGTGGAATAGGTGAGTCGAGGACCAAATTTATCCAGCAACATGCCTATCAGCACACGGGCTGGGATGGTGAGAGCAACGTTGCAGATTGCAACTGTACGGATCTGGCCAACGGTCAGGCCAAGATCCGCTTTCACTGTTGTGGCCAGAGGCGCCAGGTTGAACCAAACGACAAAAGTTAAAAAGAATGCAAACCAGGTGAGATGGAGTGTTCGATATCTCCCCTGGAATGACCAGAGTTCGCCAAGCATGGGGTTTGTTGGTGTGGAGAATCAAACCCCGGTGTCGAAACGAAGGCACTCAGGATTTCAAAATGCGGCGCTCATGCAGACCGCCAGATAATTGCACCATTTGGCGGCTACATGAATCGTTGCATTGGCTACAAAATTGCAGCGTTGAGGTCTCAATGCCAATCGAGTTCGTGGGTGACCCAAGTCTTTTTAGTAGTCGTTGTAACTGCAATGTCGTTGGCTTGAGGTGTTACCAAGGCTCAAGATCTTCGGTCCTATGACTCGTCGTCTTCTGGGCGTTGTTCTTGCCGGTGGTGCCAGTCGTCGCATGGGTGCCGACAAGGCCCTGCTGACCCATCCAGATGGATCGAGCTGGCTGGAGGCTCAAGTGCGGCTGGTGCGCTCAGCGGGTCTTGAGGTCTGTGTGATGACAGGTCATGGCACGCATCACGCGCTGCTCAGCACTTGTAAGGGAGTGACTGTTCAAGGGGAGCCCTGGCAGCCTGCAGGTCCCCTCTGGGCTTTGAGTTGTGTTCTGCATGATCGTGATGATGAAGCGTTGCTCACACTGCCTGTGGATATGCCAGGCCTACGTCTGGATGCATTGCAGCAACTGATCCTTCGCTGGAGACAGCGGCAAGCCAGGGCGCTTGTTGCGGATGACGGCTCCAGGCTCCAGCACCTCTTTGGGATTTATCCGTGCGGTGTCTTGTTTCGCAAGGCGCTTGATGATGAGCTGACGGAGGGGAAGGGCCGTTGGTGTGGCTGGCTTGAGCGCATTCCTTATGACACGGTGAAACTTCCTCCTGATCAGCTGGTCAATGTCAATCGGCCCCTTGATCTGTCAGCGTTGACCGGATGATTACCGCATTCCCCCCAATTGACCAGCGGGCTCGAACGCTTGGGGTGCTGCGGATGTCGCTCACGGCCCGCTGCAATCTGGCTTGTCCCTATTGCTGCCCTGATGCTGTGGATCCCCCGGGCTTGCTCAGTCTTGAGCAGCAATTGCGCCTGATCAGGGTTGCTTCCAGGCTGGGAGCTCACACCCTTCGGCTCACTGGAGGGGAACCGTTGCTGAGTGATCGGTTGCTTCCCCTGCTTGAGCAGGTGGCCTTGGGGCGTGCCACTCCTGGAGACCCTTTGCAAGGTTTGCGGCAGGTTGCACTCACCAGCAACGGTGTGTTGCTGACGGAGCAACGGGCGCGTGCACTTCGCTCTGCTGGCCTCGAACGGATCACCATCAGTCTCGATGCGGTCGAGGCCGCAGTGGTGGCGCGTATGGCTGGTTTGAGCGGGGGGGAACTTGCCGGAGCCCGTCTGATTCAGCAGGTGTTGGCGGGTCTTGAGGCAGCTCGTTCTGCCGGATTTGACCCTGCTTCTGGGGCCCTGAAGCTCAATGCTGTGATCCAGCGGGGCGTCAACGACGATCAGTTGATTCCTTTGGCGATGTTGGCGCGTCAGCAAGGGCTGGAGCTGCGCTTGATCGAATACATGGATGTGGGTAATCGCAACGGCTGGGCCATGGAGCAGGTTCTGCCTGCCGCCGTGATGATTGAGCGCATCAGCCGCCATTGGCCGTTGTCGTCTCTCGGGCGCTCCCCTGGTGGCACCGCCCTGCGCTGGCGTTATCGCGATAACGTCGCAGCCATTGGTGTGATTGCCTCAATCAGTGAGCCGTTTTGCGGAGACTGCAACCGACTGCGCATCACCGCTGATGGGCAAGCTTTCACATGTTTGTTTGCATCCCGTGGAACAGATCTGAAACCGGCCCTGACCAGTGACGACGAGCTGCAGCGAGCGATCTGCTCTCTCTGGCAGCAGAGGCTCGACCAGTACAGCGAAGAGGGACGGTCCGCCTCCGGGAGCGCAGCTCACGCAGAGATGGCTTATCTGGGTGGCTGAACCGCTGTCGAAGCCACCGTTTCAGCAGAGAAAGCTCGACCAAAGAGTGCAGAGTTCGGGCTTGGATCCGGCCCATTGATGATGGTCTCACTAACCCCGCCGAAGCTGAGAAAGTCATCGAGCATGGTGAGTCATTCACTTTTTATCATGGTTGAGCTGGAGAGTGATGTGATCGTGCTGCGATTGTTGGCCAGCGACGTCATCAATTGATTTGTTTTTTAATTCTGTGTCCTGGTTGTCGATGCTTCGACTAGTGCCATGACGTGTTTGCAATGCTCTTCATAAAGAGCAGCGCAGTCCCTTGCATCGATGTATCGCCATGCTGCATGGGCTCCGCATGTGCCCCGATACTCCGTTTCGCAACAAAAGCTTTCCACAATCTCCGGTGGAGCAATAGCACGACTATGGGAGTTAATGTGCTGTGCAAAAAAGATGTCCTCAGCTTCATCCGAAGGGGATTCGTTGGAGTGTTTGATGCATATCTCAGCCATAAGCTTTGGATTCCTGATGCTTAATCCACCATTGCCGTTGATTAGTCCGTCAGGTACGGAATTGCAATAGATGCGAGATTCTATAGTTGCTTCAATTCGATTAAATGTGTTTGAATATCTTGGAAATGAATGCGAGTCATAGCGGTTTTTAGCCCAAGGAGATCCTACATAGTCGTATTTAAAATACTCAAAATCAACTGGCTTGATGAGTAAAGTGTCGGTTTGAAAGATAAGAATTTTATCGTGATCGAGGCTTTGCCAGAAATTGGCGTCTTTCAAAAGTTGATTGTATCCGTTCCAGCCAAATTCAGAATCAGTTTGCTCAAGGCAATTGATTTTCACGAATGGTTCGAGATCCTTGAATAAGGTCCTCATGGCATCCAGTGCCTGGGAAGTCGTGTAAACAGACACTTGCCATCGTCCCATCCCCATCAACAAAGTATTGAGAACGGAGGCTCTTAATTGGGATGTCGCTCGATCATCAATGATGATTGCTACAATGTTCTCTTTGGACCAACTCTCCGCAAGCATATTTATATCTTCGGTCGGTTTGTTTTGTATTGATCGAACCCAAGGCTCGAGAAACTGCATCTGGATGATTTGGCAGTGAGCTTGGAAAGCATTTACGCGGTATAGTTCTAGACTTTTTAAGCGTGAGGGCATGGTGAATCTTCGAGCTAACGTGGACTATTAATCAAGTTTAGCCTGTATCGAAAAGATATTCTTTTCGTGCGCTGATTCTCTGACTCGATCACATCTCAGGGAGTAGTGATTGCCTGGGTTTCTCGATTTAAAAATGTTTCAAGATCTCGCATTGTGGCCGATCTAGCACTTGTCAAGCATAGTTCTTTGCAAGTGTTCAATTGGTCCTTTGCAGTTGAGTCGTATAGCCATTTTCCATTATCCTGGGCGATTGGTGGATGTCAATAATCCATTTGGTAAGGATATCGCTAACGCAGCCTTATAAAGAGCTTTGGTGCGTTGGGGAAATTTCGACAGAGTTTATATCTTTAACCAGATTAATGTTTTTTCAGATGATCTTCGCGAGGATTTCATGCTCTTGATCTCGAGAGTACTGATATTCGTTCAGTGCCAGGAAGTGAGACCGAAGCACTTAGATCGTCGGGAATTTTGCTTCTTGGTCAACCCTATCTCAGTGAGCTTGACTGGTTGAGACGATCTCAATGTTTAGATTACGAATTGAGTCTTGCCGGGTTGATTCATACGGTTGCATCAGCTCAGATACGCGAGCGCGTTGGTCATTCGTTGTTTTCGCCTGTTCAGGTATGGGATGCCTTGATCTGCATATCATCGTGGTGCAGGATAATGTTCGGCGTCTTTTTGATGCCTATGAAGAATACGCTTTTGAACGTTTTGGAGGTCGTTGCGTTCAACGCCCTCAGTTGCCACTGATTCCTTTGGCAGTCGACCTGCTCGAAGTCTCTTCTGATGTGTCGGCAGATTTTGCTTCTGCGCTCACAGCAAAAATACAGATTGAGTTCGACGATATTGTGGTTTTGTGGGTAGGAAGACTGTCCTTTTTTGAAAAGACATTTCCTCAGAGCACGTTTCTTGCACTTAAAAAAGCAGTATCCGAGACATCTAAGAATCTGCATTTTTTACCGGTAGGCTTGTTTCTTTGGGGTGATGATGATTTTGTTCAATGTAGTGTTGAACCCGATCAGTGGTTATTCGTTTGGGATCAGCTTCAGGATGTGAATCTCAACAGCGTTTACCCTGGTTTTCGTTTAAATCAGCAAGAGCTGATGCTCCTGAGATCACACCTGCATCGTAAGCCCTGTTGTTCTGTTCGTGAATTGAAGAATCTGTTTCTCCCATCGCGCAGTGAACACGTTTTGCTGACGCTTAGTTGGCTTTGTAAGTATGGACTTCTATCAATTCCCTCATAACGCAGTTGTGAATGTCAGCATTCATCTCTTTAATTGTCTGGCTAATGTCTCTGGAGTCAGCCGCCGGATCTCACTGGTTTACTCAGTTGCAGCTGTTTGTTGAGTCATTGTAAAAGTCTGTATTTCTTCATTGCTGTCTCCCTTTTTCGGTTATCAGATAGTTCTTGCTTTCTACCATTTCTGCTGTAGGTGTTGTTCAATTTTAAGGCCCTAAGAAATTGACAGGCAAACTATCTTTGCCTTCTTCAATCACTTCTTTGACCGGTGTTGATGTGGTGCCTATCAGTGGAGGTCCATATGGCATTGCTTCCAGAAGGCTGCACATCTCTTTGGGATCTATTCATGCGGCGAGCTGTATTGCAAAGTGCTGGCGGGTTTTGAGTCACGCGTCCTGCCGCATTTGACCCTCCACTTAGCTTCCTGAAGCTCCATGCGGTGATCCTTCGGGACGTCAATGATGATCATTGGATTCCTTTGGCGATGTTGGCGCCGCGGCATTGGTGTGATCGCCTCACTCAGTGAGCCGTTTTGCGGAGACTGCAACCGACTGCGCATCACTGCTGATGGTCAAGCCTTCACTTGTCTGTTGGCTCCCGTGGAACAGACCTGAAACCGGCTCTGACCAGTGACGATGACCTGGAGCAAGCGATCTTGCACCCTTTGGCAAGGGAGGCTCGACCAGTACAGCGAAGAGGGTCGGACTGCTTCCGGGACCACAGCTCATGCTGAGATGGCTCACCTGGGTGGCTGAAACGTTATCGATGCCACCGTTTCAGCAAAGAAAGCTCGGTAAAAGAGTGCAGAGTTCGGGCTTTGATCCGGCCCATTGGTGATGTTTGAACTGTTGTCTTTCGAGAGGTTTCGCGATACGCCTTCCGTGCGTTTTTTTGACGTGACGGTCGAGACGTCTAATGCGCGTGACCTGGTCGTTCACTCCGGTCCTGCCGTGAGTCCTCCGGATGACCCGGAGACGGGGGCCTGGCAGTTTTACATGCATCCCAATCAGGAAGACAATCTGTTGGCCGCCAGTGGCGGACGAACTTTTTATCTGGTCAATCTTGCCTGGGACCAGCCCTTTCACATCGTCCGGCTTGATAGTGGTGGTGACATCCTGCGCATTCCTCCGAGGACATTTCACCGATCCATCTCTGATCCAGATGGCTCGGTGGTGTTAAACCAGGCTGTTCGCAAGCCTGGAGTGTCTCTCCTGCAGGAATTCCGTGTGTACAACAGCGCACGGATCCCTTCGCTGATGGACGCAACGACGACTTCGGCGCCGAAACCCCAGTTGCATGGGGTGATGCCCTTGCCTCAAGCGGCCTGAACCAAGGACTGTGAAGCTGTTTCGCTGTTTTCTTCCTCGATATTGATCGTCCAACTGAGTTCATTACCGGTATTAGGTGGACCACTGAATGTTCCACTCACCGCTGCTGTGAGCTCCGGTTTCGACGATGTGGCCAACACCACATAGCGCTCATTGACTTCGTGACCGGCGCTTGGGTCGAATCCCCTCCATCCTGCTCCGGGAAGGTAGACCTCCGCCCAGGCATGCAGGTCGTACTGTTCCGGTGCCGGTTGCTGAAGCTGATAACCGCTCACGAAGCGAGCCGGCAGTCCTGCAACGCGACAGCAGGCCACCATCAACATCGCCAGATCGCGGCAGGAGCCGATGCGTTCCCGCAGGGTGCGGCCTGCCGTCCATGCGGGACCAACATGCCGTTGTGTATACATGACTCGCTCCTGAATCAGCTCCAGCAAATGGTTGAGAAAAGCCAGCATCTGCTGGTTGCTACCCATCAATGCCTCTTGAGTTAGGTCGATGGCAGAGGGTTCATGCTGTCCATTGGGCAGCCAACCCTCGAGTGCTCCCAGTAGGTCAACATTCAGTTGGCCACGTGGAAAGGGCAACGGTGGCTCGAGGTCGTTAAAGCAGAGTTCCAGCGATGGCGCCGGGCGGGTCTCTACACGACTTCGGGCTTCGAAACACAATTGGTTGGTGCTGCCGGCAAAGTGGAGTCGCTGGACCTCATCGCCACTGGCAGTGAGCACCTCTCGTTGCAAATGTGGCTCGGGCAAAACGATGAGTTCATGGTCCAGCAGTGTCTGGAAACCTTGTCCTCGGGGCTTTAGGCAGAGTCGGTGATCGCCGAGGTTGACCGGCGCCTCGTAGCGATAGCTCAGGCGGTGAATGATGAAAGCGCGCATGCCGATTCAGATGATGTGCGAGGAAAGTCAGCGCTCATGAAATAGCGCTCCTCGATGAGGCAGTGGAGCCGATTGAGGTCCTGCTGCAGTTGATCGATCGCTTCGTGAAGACCACCTTCGATGAGGGAGTCGATTCGGACATAGCTCCAGCGGGCAAGCAGTTGACCACGCAAACAATCCAGGTCATCCGGTTGCCTCGCGACCGGTTGGGCTTGGATCTGTTGCAACGTGTCGCTGATGCCTTGCAGGCAGAACCGAACCGATCGCGGAAAGATTGGATCGAGCAGCAAGAATTGGGCGACGGATATTGGTGTGATTCCCTTCTGCATGCTTTGTCGATACATCTGATAAGCCCCGGCGGTGCGTAGCAGCGTGATCCACTGCAGCTCGTCGAGCACCCCTCCGATTTCTTCGGGCATGGGCAACAGCAGGAAGTACTTCACATCGAGGATCCGAGAGGTTTTGTCCGCTCGTTCCATGAGTCGTCCCAGCTGGCTGAACAACCAGCTCAGATCGCGGCTCAGCGTGGCATCAGTGATGCCATAAAAGATTTGGCAGCCGCGTCGGATGATCCTCAATTGTTCCTGCGGTGGTTCTTCCCAGATGGTTTCGCCCTTCAGCAGGCTCCAGTGAAGGTCATTGATCTGCTCCCACATCTCCGTGGTAATGACGTCGCGGATTTGCCGAGCGTTCTCGCGAGCCATGGCGATGCAGCTCACAATGCTGTTGCGGTTGTCTTGATCCAGGAGCAGGAAGTGGATGACATCCTTGGATGATCCAGATGGATAAGTCTTGTCGAAGCTGCGGCGGTCGCCGGTGGCATCCACCAAAGGCAGCCACGGTTCGGCGCTGCCTGGAGGGCAGTCGAGAGCCATCGATTCGCTGACCTCGAGAAAGCGCGAGATGTTCTCGGCTCGTTCGAGATAGCGATTGATCCAGTAAAGCGAGTCGGCAACCCGGCTCAGCACAGCACGGCCTCCTTTTTCTGCTCGGTTGTGACCAGCTGCTCATCCAGAATCCAGGTGTCCTTGCAGCCGCCACCTTGGGAGGAATTCACCACCAGAGAACCTCGCTTTAGAGCAACACGGGTGAGTCCACCTGGACTAACCCAATTGCTTTTCCCACGCAGCACGTAAGGGCGAAGATCCACATGACATGGGTAAAGTTCACCTTCGCTGAGCGATGGCACGGTGGAGAGTTGAAGCGTTGGCTGGGCGATGAAGTTGCGTGGATTCTCCCTGATCTTCGAATCGAAGTCGGCCAATTCTGAGCGGCTTGCCTGCGGCCCGATCAGCATCCCGTAGCCCCCTGCTTCAGCAACAGATTTCACCACTAGTTGTTCAAGGTTGTCGAGGACGAACTGGCGATCCTCTGGGCGCGCGCACAGATAGGTGTGGACGTTCTCGATGATTGGCTCCTCACCGAGGTAGTAGCGAATCATTGCCGGCACATGGGCATAGATGAGCTTGTCATCGGCAACCCCTGTTCCAGGTGCATTGGCGATGGAGACCCTGCCCTGACGCAGCACATCCATGAGGCCGGAGACTCCCAGCATGGAGTCCCTACGAAAAACGCTTGGATCGAGGAAGTCGTCGTCGATGCGGCGATAGATCACATCGACCCGTGTGCGACCGTTTGTGCTGCGCATCCAAACACTGTTGTCCTCGCAGATCAGATCCCGTCCTTCCACCAATGGGATTCCCATCTGCTGGGCCAGGTAGCTGTGCTCGAAGTAAGCACTGTTCAAAACCCCAGGAGTGAGGATCACAACCTGTGGTGAATCGCTCCAGGGAGCCAGGTCCTGAAGGGTTCGAAACAGGTGGGACGGGTAATCCTCAATGGGCTTGACGGTGCGCCCCTCGAACAGGCTGGGGAAAAGGCGTTTCATGACCCGTCTGTTTTCTAGGAAATAGGCAACGCCTGACGGACAGCGCAAGTTGTCTTCCAGTACACGCCAGTGGCCGTTGCCATCGCGAATCAGGTCTAGGCCTGAGATGTGGCACCAACGATTGAACGGAAGTTCAATCCCTTGCATCTGTGGGAGCCAGCCTGATGAACTCTCCACGTCCTCGCGGTCGATGACGCCGTCACGAATGATCAGCTGTGACCCATAGACGTCGGCGAGGAAGCAGTCGATTGCCTCCAGTCTCTGGAGCAGTCCCTGCTCCAGGGCTTTCCACTCGCTAAGGGCAATCAGCCGAGGCAGGGGATCGAATGGAAGAATCCGTTCGCTTCCCTCCTGGCCAGAGTCATTGAGGCGAAATGTGGCCCCAAGCCGGCGCAGCAAGTTGCTTGCAGAGGCATGGTTGCGTTTCAGTTCCGGCAGTCCGATCTGTCCCAATGAACTCAGCAGGGGGGCCAGATTCTTGCGGGGACTTGCTGTACCACTGCAGAAATATTCGTCGTAGCCGACCGATGGTCTGTAGTCGGTGAACATTCCTTAAAGGCAGGTTTACTTCATCCAAGAGCTCGCTTTAGCCACTTCTTGTGACTGTTGCTACGGATTCTTGTTGAGGGTGATCTGATCTCCAAAGATCGCAAAATTTGTGTAGTGCTCGGTACTCAATTCGCTGATTTGGACTTGATCAGTAGATCACCGAGAGCTGACAAAGAGTTTTCAGCTGTTGGAACAAAAAGACAGCTGATGATCCTGAAAGAGGATGCTGAATAGTTGCCTTCTGTTTGTGCTTGCAGCAGGAGAACTTCCTGGGGCTTGAAAGGGATCAGTTGCAAGCCTTGTTCGGTCTCCCGTTGAGCCACCTCAGCTGTGTTCCAAGCAGAAACAGAGCCTGAAGCACTCAGCTATTACTCTTTGATTGAATGAAAAGAGTCGATTGCGAGTCGATTGGCTCAGTGGCTGTAAGCCACTCCCCGGTATTTCAGCTGGACCACCATCGGACGAGCTTCTGCTTGACGTGTCTGATAAGTCTGCCGCCGATAGGTGAGTTGAAGGGCTGGTTTTTTTACACAATCTTTATGTTGAGCGTAGGTGTGGCCGCGATAGAGAAGCGTGCTCATGATCAGTTCCCCGAAGCAAGCTCAGGTCCCCGTTCCATGGCCTGAGTCGTCCTGCGCCTTTCCATTAGGAGAGGTGAACGTTGTGTAGCAACGGCTACTGATTCAGCTTATGGCTGTCGACTTTCTGAGGGTGTTCGGCGTGTTACCAGTTCAGAAAAGTTTTGGATTTTGTTGTCGATGAAATCGAGTGCCGGCTGCTGATTTGATTTTCTAGAGCTTCGTCGACCGTCCCCTGCACGTTGTGCTCAAGCTGTTCAGGTTTCAGTGATGGCAGCTGGTGATCGTCAGATGTTCATTGGCGATTGGTCAAATGCTGGTCATGTGTGGATGACCAAGCTCCAACCACTTGGCCGCTTGGTGAGCAGGCCTCTGGGCTCTTTGCTTATCTGGTCATGAGCAGAGAACGACATCATCAATGAATGAGTTGCTTTGGGCGAGGCTGATCTTTGCGCTGGGTGCAGTGGTCACGGCCGCCACTGTTGTGATGATCCTTCAAGGACATCTTCACTGGCGCAATAAAGGGAAGCGCGCATGACTCTCAATTCCACTCCATTCCTCGCACCAGGCTTTGCATGGGGTTTGGTTGTGATCTTCTCGGTGCTTTGGATCGCGCTTGGCATCGCTTGGGGTCGTCGCGGTAAAGGTGATGCTGACGAGTACATGTTGGCTGGCCGCAACATCGGCTTGGCCTTGAGCACGGCCACCCTGATGGCGTCCTGGGTGACCGGTAACACAACACTGTTGGCGCCGGAATTCGGCTATCGCACTGGTCTCTGGGGCATGTTCAGCTACGCCCTTGCTGGCCTCGGACTGATCCTATTTGCACCTCTGGCGCTGCGAATTAAGCAGCTGATGCCTAATGGACGGACTAGCGGTGATTTCATCCGTTTGCGATATGGCCGGATGGCGTGGTGGGTGTTCATGTTGATCACCGCGATTTACACCTTTGGTTTCCTGATGACTCAGGCGATGGGAGCTGGTCTGCTACTCCAGGCCCTCTCGGGGTTTGATTACCACATTGGAATGTTCGTGGTGATTGGGGTGGCCACGATGTACACACTCTTCGGAGGAATGCGCGCAGTGATTGGCACCGATTTCATTCAATCGTTGCTGATCATGGTGCTGCTTGCTGTCGTTGCCGTACTCGCTTTTCGACTTTTTCCCATGCCTGAGGTGCACAGCCAATTGATGGAGTATCACCCGGATCGCCTCAATTTGCTCCTGCCCGCGGGTTTGTTGATTGCCTGGAATTCTGCGTTGTTTTCGATGGGTGAGGTGTTTCACAACAACATTTGGTGGTCCCGAGTCTTCGCGAGTCGTCGCAGTGTGGTGATGAACTCTTTTCTGTTGGGTGGGTTGGCTTGGATGAGTGTTCCGTTGGTGACCGGCTCCATTGGCTTGGTGGCTTTGGCTCGTGAGCTACCGCTGGAACAGGTCAACATGGTTTTTCCTGTAATGGCGGCTGATTTGCTAGGGGCTGGTGGAGCTGCTCTGGTGTTTGTGGTGGTCTTTGCTTCGCTGACCTCCACCCTCGACTCACTGCTGGCTTCCACGGCGGATCTACTGGCCGAGGATGTCTATTTTCGGCTGTTGAGACCTCAGGCCACCGATGTTCAGTTGAAGCATGCGGCCAAGTTGATGGTCGTTGGCTTAGCGCTGGTCACGCTTCTGTTGTCATGGCCACGGCTTGATTCGCTGGCATCGGTTCTTTTTTTCACTGGGTCATTGGTGGCGTCGACGGTGTGGCCTGTGGCCTGTGGTTTGTATTGGCGTTCTGCGAATGCGAATGCGGCCATTGCAGCCATGCTCTCGGGCAGCATCGTCGGATTGCTTGCTTACAACCTGATCGCTCCTTACTGCGCGGCAGTGTTTTCGGCAGCGCTTTCAGCTTTGGTCATGGTGATCGGCAGTCGCTACTGCTCGGAACGGTTTGATTTCGCACTGCTCGAGGAGGAAGCATGACCATGGTTTCCAACCTCTTGGCTGTGTTGATCGATGCCACTTGGTTCAGCATTGTTTTGCTTGGTAGCCAGGTTGCTTTGGTCCTGTCCGTGATCGTGCTCTTGTTGATCTGGTTGGTGGAGTGGAGAGGTGGCCGGCTCTGGTAAGTGTTTACAACGAACAAAAACCGATGTTTTTGTATTGAGTCGAACTTTTTATCGGGTTTTCTGGTTAAGAAGTTCGTTTAGGTGTGGACGGAGAAATGTTGGATTGGTTACCGATAGAGGATTGGCAGCCTTACGACGCGCGCTGATTGGCAAACAGCGTGTGAATGCTTTTCTGCAATGACGCATAACCCTCTTGCACTCTTGGATGAGCTGAAGGATCCGATTCGGTTCAAGCCGTTGGGTCCGGATGTTTTCGGCAGAACCCACCCTCAGGAACTCCTTGCTGCCATCGCCGAAGATGGTGAACCACTGCTGGACCTGGTGAATCAGCATGTTGTCTCGATTCAAGCTTTTCGCTCGAAAACGCTGCTTCAGCTTTTTCGACTTGCTGCCAAGTACGAGAGCAATCCAGATCGTTATTGCCGGCACAACACCCCGCTGACGGGAAAGATCTTGATCAATGCTTTCTACGAGCCAAGCACGCGGACACGTTTGTCCTTCGATAGCGCATGGCATCGTCTTGGTGGTGATTCGATCAACATCACCGACCGCAGCACCACAGGCATCGCCAAGGGTGAATCCTTGGAGGATGTTGCGCATATGTTCAACAATTACGGCGATTGTGTCGTGCTGAGAGATGGCAACCCGCATGCGGTCTATGCGATGAGCTCAACCCTGCGTATTCCAATCATCAACGCAGGCAATGGCATTGATGAGCATCCAACGCAGGCCATGGCTGACCTGTACACCATTTTTAAATGGCGTCCTTCTCTTGCCAAGCCTTCAGTGCCTGCCTCGGATCGCATTCGTATTGGCATTATTGGTTTGCCATCAAGGATGCGCACTGTGCGCTCACTTCTGCGGATCCTGGCCAAATTTCCTGAAGCAGTTGAGGAGGTGGTGGTCATCCATGCTGCTGATCTCGATTCAAGTACTTCTGTCTTCGACCCTGATCAACTTGAAGAGTTGGTGACGGCAGGACTCAATGTTCGCGTCAGCACTGACTTACATAGGGAGATTCCAGAGCTTGATGTGATTTATATCAATGCAATTTCATGGGTGGGTGACACCTATGAGGTGCACGGAAAGGGTTTCCGTCTTACTCGAGACATGCCCTACAAGCCTGAAGCGATTGTGCTCCACCCCCTCGCTCGTGGTCCTGAATTGTGTACGAGCCTCGATGACACCGCTCACAACTGGTATTTCAGCCAGGCTCGTGGAGCAGTGTTCCTGCGAATGGCCCTACTGACCTGCATGGTCAATCGGGCTGAACGGGTTATGGACGTCGTCTGAATCAATCTTATGTGCGGAATCGGTGGCGTTTTCAATGCCAGAAGGCATCAGTCAGTTGATCGACAACTGCTCGTCAACATGGCAGCTATTCAGGCCCATCGTGGTCCTGATGGATATGGAGTCGAGTGCCTTGATGAGATGGGGGTTGGTTTTTGCCATGCTCGCCTCTCGATCATTGATCTGAATGAATCGCGGGCCCGCCAGCCATTCCTCACGTCTGATGGCCAGGTGCTGATGGCTCACAACGGCGAGTTCTATGACTTTCAGCGCATCCGTGCTGATCTCACTGCTCAGGGAGTTCACTTCAGCACTAAGAGCGATTCGGAGATTTTGCTGCGGATGTATCAGATGCAGGGTCTTGAACGCACCCTGCCATTGCTGAGAGGCGAATTTGCCTTTGCTTTGTTTGATCGTGAACAGGATTGTCTTTATCTCGTAAGGGATCGTTTTGGTGTTAAACCTCAGTACTGGACGTTGACATCAGAGGGATTTGTCTTTGGTTCCGAGCTCAAGGTGCTCTTTGCCCATCCTGCTGTTGAGCGCCGCTTTACTTCTGAGGGCTTGTTTCATCAATTGATGCAGACCATGGTCCCCGGGACCACCGCATTCGCCGGTGTGCATCAGGTCAAACCCGGCTACGTCCTTAAGGTCCAGCGCTCCGGAGAACATTTAGATGTCTCGGAATGGCCCTATTGGGATGTCAATTTCCCTCGTAAGGATGAGCGGGATCGCAGTCTCACAGAGAGCGATCACATCGCAGCTGTTCGCGCGGCGTTACTTGAGGCGGTGGAGATGCGAATGGTCGCTGATGTTCCAGTCGGTTGTTATCTCTCCGGTGGGATTGATAGTTGCTCGATTCTTGGTCTCGCATCGGCTGTAAGCCAGTCTCCTGTTAAGGCTTTTACCATTGGGTTTGATGATGCTCGTTACGACGAATCACCCATTGCCAAAGAGATGGCAGAAGCCACAGGAGCTGAACAGGATCTTCTGAGATTGTCAGGTCGAGAGCTTTACGGTCATATGGAAAAGACGTTGTGGCATACCGAGCGAACCATCTACAACACCTTGGCTGTTGCGAAATATTTGATGAGTCGTCATGTCAACAATGTTGACTACAAAGTTGTGATGACTGGGGAAGGCTCGGACGAGCTTTTTGGTGGATATCCCGCTTTCCGTCGCGACATGTTCCTCCATGGTCTTGATGATCTCCCGGAGGAGGAGCGTGGGCTTTGGGAGTCTCTGCTTCAGCAGTCCAATGCTCTTGTTCAGGGGGCGATGTTGTCGGCGGATCAGGTGGATGATCCAGATCTAGAGGCTGTTGTTGGGTTTACACCCAGTTGTCTTCAGCCATGGCTTGCTTGTGCTCCACTGGTTCCGGACCTGTTAGCCCCCGAGCATCGCGCGGCACTTACTGGTTACAGCCCTGGCAAGGCAATTGCAGCACAGTTGGATTCAAACCAGCTGGAAGGACGCCATGCACTTGATAAGGCTCAATACGTTTGGATTAAAACGATGCTTGAGGGTCAGATCCTGACCTGGGGTGGTGATCGGGTTGATATGGCGAATTCGATGGAGGCACGGCCTGCATTCCTTGATCATCACCTAGCCGCCACTGCAGTTCAAGTTCCGCCGGAGTTGAGGATTAAGGGAAAAACCGAGAAATATGTGTTGCGGGAAGCGATGTCTGGTTTGCTCCCTGAAGTTTTATACACCCGTGAGAAGTTTGCTTTTATGGCACCTCCCGCCCATGTCGACTCTGAGAAATGGAAGGAGATGAAGTCTCTGGCAGAGGACTATCTCAGTCCTAAGGCGATTGATGCTGCCGGTTTGCTGAGTCAGGAGGGTGTTCAGGCGTTGTTTGATCGGCATGAGGACCCTGCTACCAGTGATGCGGAGCGGGTGCAGATGGATGCAGTGATCAATCATCTGCTTGGTGTGCAGATGCTGCATCGCTTGTTTGTCGCAACTGATATTCCAGAACTGGCTCGTCAGGAAGCCGACCGACTGGGTTGGAGTGTCCTGATGCCGGTCTAAATTCTTTGATCAGCATTAAACCGTCGCAATGACGACAGGTTTTTACGTTCAACCAGGGCATACTCATGCTCCTTTTGAACGTAAGGATCCAGACATTGCCGCAGCTGCTCTACGCACGAAATCATCGTTTCCCTTCACAGCAAGCAGCGCGAACTTCAGCCGTCCGTCCCAATCAAGAGCGGTTGATCCGTTTTTTGAATCAAATGGCAGCCATTGGCATGCAGCCCGATGGGTCTGTTTGTCGACGTGGATTTAGTCAAGCTGACGTGATCGGTCGCAATCAGTTGATGAGCTGGATGGGTGACCTTGGTTTGCAGGTCCGAGTTGATGCGGCAGGCAATTTGATCGGACGCTTGGAAGGATTAGACCCCGCCTTGCCCGCTTTAGTTACAGGTTCCCATCTCGATACTGTGCCCACTGGCGGGCGATTTGATGGAGTTCTTGGCGTACTGGCTGGGCTTGAAGCCGTGCATGCTCTCCTTGATGAAGGCATCCGACTGCGCCATCCCCTCGAGCTTGTGGCCTTCGCGGATGAAGAATCAACCATGGTTGGTTGCAAGGGAATGGCCGGCAGTGCATCGCCTGATCCCTCTGCTTTTATCACTAGCAATGGTGAGTCGATTCAAAAAAACCTTGAATGCATCGGTGGAAACTGGACTGACTTGCCTTCTGCCTGTCGGCCAGATTCTGCGATTGCGGCATTTCTTGAACTTCATGTGGAGCAAGGCGCTGTTCTTGAACAACGCGCTGATGACATCGGCGTCGTCGAGGGAGTGGTGGGTCAGCGCAGGTTCACGATTCGTGTGATCGGCCAGGCCAACCATGCTGGAACCACTCCAATGAGCATGCGTCAAGATGCGCTCGCAGCTGCATCTCGGATTATTTTGGCCATTGAGCAGATGGCCCAATGCCATCCCGGCGATCCTGTGGCCACTGTTGGCCGGCTCGAGGTTTGGCCGAACGCAGCCAATGTTGTTCCGGGTGCCGTCACCATGACGGTGGATCTTCGAGACCTTGACCCCCAGGTTCTTGACCAGTTGTTGGACTCTTTGACACAGAGCCTTGAACGAATTGCACTTCAGACGGATTGTGAGATTCGTTTAGAGCCTCAGTTTGAGGTGGCGCCGACTCCGGCTTCTGCTCTAGTGATGGCTGCAATCGATGACGCTGCCTCATCTCTTGGCCTCTCCCGAAGTTATATGCCAAGCCGTGCCAGTCACGATGCTCAGGAGATGGGTCGACGTTGGCCGATGGGCATGATTTTTGTTCCCAGTCGAGGTGGATTGAGTCATTCGGCTGCTGAATTCACCACCGATGATCAATGCTGGGCTGGCACGGCTGTGCTTCTTGAGACATTGCAACGCCTTGACCGGGCCTTGCCATGACCTTCTCGATTGTTGCCCGTGATCCCTGCAATGGTCGATTCGCTATAGCTGTTGCGAGTTGCCATCTCGCAGTCGGATCGACAGTTCCTCATCTTCGATCCGAAGTAGGTGCAGTGGCTTCTCAAGCGCATACCAATCCTTATCTCGGCATTCGCGGTCTCGAAAGGCTCCAAGCAAATGCCCAGGCTGATGTGGTGCTGGAAAGTCTGCTCCAAGATGATCCATATCATGATTATCGTCAATTTCATCTCATTGATTCCGATGGCCGCACGGCTGCATGGACCGGACGCTGTTGCCAGGCCTGGTCAGGTCATCGTCATCAACACAATCTCTCGATCGCTGGGAATTGCCTAATCGGCGATGAGGTGTTGGATGCAATCGAACATGCCTTTGTGACCAGTAATTCCGAGTGGAAGCTTGGACGGCGAATGATGCATGCTCTGCAGGCTGGTGAAGCAGCGGGTGGTGATTTCCGGTCGATAACATCAACCTCTGCGGCGCTGCAGGTGAGCGGCGAGGCCTCTTTCCCGTTACTTGATTTGAGAGTTGATTTTCGTGAGGGGGCAGTTGCAGAATTGATGGAAATCTATGAGAGGAGTCAGGATCTTTGGGCTCAAGAGTGGCGTGATGGTTTCTCCGACCTGCCCAAGCTTGATCAACTTGCGGCCTGACCGACTGTTACTAAGCTTTTGTGATGATGGATGTTGTAGTTCACGAAATCTGCTTGTCTGGAATTCAAAGAAACCAGAACCATCCGCCTATTTGCTTTTTTAAATTTAGCTTTCTATTGGTTGATTCAAGTCATCATTAATTAGTTATCTACTGTTTATTTGTGGTCTCGATCTGAGTGATTGGTGAGCCAACTGTTGGCCTATTTCCGCAATAGGGACTGCCCAATGCATTACTCATATTATCGATGGATGTGTTGAGGAGGTATGGCGTTGTGGTTGTTGCGAGGCTTGACGCTACAGGTGTTGGTTTTCTGCTCAAAGACATCAAGCCGCGCAACAAAGGTGAATTGATGACGTATTTTGTTCGGAGATTGAGTTATTAGCTTGTTGAATTGGCATGAAACCGTTAGCTCTTTGTAGGAGAAGATCTGCCAGTTATGAGTCTCTCAAGGCAAGCTTCAGTGAACCAATTTGAACCATGTGTTCATTAACGCGAGACATCCCTGCCGCAGTCAAGGTCTTGACTGCAGTGCAGGTATTATCAACTCGAACCTCAAGACTTTTGATCTCCAGATGCTGCGCCGATGACACAGCAAGACTTGGCCCTTCTAGGAAATCGATCGATTCAGTCCATGGCTGCGGAACTAATAGGTTGCGCATTATCTGTTTATGAGCATCATCCATCCCGACAATGACTTGTGTCACTGCCTGAATGCCCGCACTGTTCTTTGGGGCAATTGGACCACTCGTTCGCGTGGGATAAAAGGTGTGACAGAGCTGAAGTGCCGTTTTGCCAACGCTTAGGCCTGGTAGTCCTACGCGTGTGTAAATCGGATTTCCTTGAATCACAACTGCGTCAAAAGGATCATGCTCGATTCCACGTGCAACAAGCTCGCTTTCAAGGCTGTCGAGGTTTGTTGGCTCAAATGTCAACCAGTCATCGAGTGCATTCTGCTGGCGGTCTACAGCACAGAGTTCGAGGTTCAGATTGCCGAGCCTGATGCCTGCGGTGGAGAAACCTGGTTGTTCAGAGAGTGGCCAGCCCACCGGTAACCCGATGTCAAACAGTGCCTTGCTGACCACTCGCAGGTCTTCGATCGTGAGAACGGTTGTGATGTGGTCAGCGAAGGCGACCAATGATTGCGTTGACTCCACTGGTTGCACTCAAGCAAATAACGCTGTTCTGATTGATGATCGTGCTCTATGGCGATTCATGCCATAGGCAAGGTGCCCTGGTTTACCGCAATGTTGCTTGGAGATTGCCACGTTTGTGGGTGCTGGTTTGCCCGCTTTTTGTGAATCAGTGACACGCTGCGTTTGGGATTGGTTGTTGCGTGGTCAACGTGTTGAATCACCTGCAGGGGTGATTCACAACAAGAGGTAGCGCTGGGCGAGTGGCAGCACTTCGGCGGGCTCGCAGCTCAGCAGTTCACCATTGGCGAACACCTCATAGGTCTGAGGGTCGACGCTCATCTTGGGCAGGTTGCTGTTGAGCTTCAGGGAGCTTTTATTCACGCTGCGTGTGTCCGTCACCGCTACACAGGTTCGTTCAAGCCCCAATTGTTGTTGGAGATCGGCATCCATCGCAGCAGCGCTCATAAAGGTGAGGCAACTGGGGGCGAGAGCTTTGCCGAAGGCAGCGAACATTGGGCGGCCGTGCACCGGGCCCGGGGTGGGAATCGAAGCGTTGGCGTCACCCATCTGAGCCCACACAATCGAGCCGCCCTTGATCACCAGCTCAGGGCGGATGCCAAAGAAGCCAGGCTTCCAAAGCACCAGATCAGCGAGCTTGCCGGTTTCGATGGATCCCACTTCTTTGCTGATGCCATGGGCGAGTGCAGGATTGATGGTCACCTTGGCGATGTAGCGCTTCAGTCGATGGTTGTCATTGCGACTGGAGTCTTCAGGCAGCGGGCCGCGTTGAACCTTCATTTTGTGCGCCGTCTGGAAGGTTCGTGTGATCACTTCCCCGACACGACCCATCGCCTGGGAGTCACTGGCAATAATTGAGAAGGCTCCGAGGTCGTGAAGGATGTCTTCGGCCGCAATTGTCTCTCGGCGGATGCGCGATTCGGCAAAGGCCACGTCTTCGGGAATCTTCGGGTCTAGGTGGTGGCAGACCATCAGCATGTCGAGATGCTCCTCGAGCGTGTTGGTGGTGTAGGGCCTGGTGGGGTTGGTGCTGCTCGGCAACACATTGGCTTCGCCGCAAATCTTGATGATGTCCGGTGCATGGCCGCCACCGGCGCCCTCGGTATGGAAGGTATGAATCGTTCGACCCTTGATGGCGGCAATCGTATCTTCAACGAAACCAGCTTCGTTGAGCGTGTCGGTGTGGATGCACACCTGCACATCCATGCGGTCGGCTACTGAAAGGCAGGCGTCGATCGATGCTGGTGTCGTGCCCCAGTCTTCATGCAGCTTGAGGCCGCAGGCTCCCGCGCGCACCTGCTCTTCAAGGGCCTCGGGTGTGCTGGCATTGCCTTTGCCGAAGAATCCCAAGTTCACGGGAAGTCCTTCGGCTGCCTGAAGCATCCTGCCGATGTGGAAGGCTCCGGGGGTGCATGTGGTGGCGTTGGTGCCGGTGGCCGGTCCTGTTCCGCCGCCCATCAGGGTGGTCACGCCGCTGGCCAGCGCCGTTTCAATTTGCTGGGGGCAGATGAAGTGGATATGGGTATCGATTCCACCTGCTGTGAGGATGTGGCCCTCGCCCGCAATCGCTTCGGTGCCTGGGCCTACAACGATGGTGACGCCTTGCTGTGTGTCGGGGTTACCGGCTTTGCCGATACCAACGATGCGGCCGTCTTTGAGGCCTACATCGGCTTTGATGATTCCCCACCAGTCGAGGATCAGTGCATTGGTGATCACCGTGTCAACGGCTCCTTCGGCCCGTGCTGTTTGCGACTGGCCCATGCCGTCACGAATTACCTTGCCGCCGCCGAACTTCACTTCATCGCCGTAGACGGTGCAGTCTTGTTCCACCTCCAGGATCAGATCCGTGTCAGCAAGACGTACGCGGTCGCCCGTTGTGGGGCCGTAGGTCTCGGCGTAAGCCTGTCGGGAAATGCGGTAGGCCATGGATCAGGCGTCGAGGGGTCCGTTGATGCAGCCGTTGAAACCGATGACCCGACGGGCACCGGCGAACGGAATCAGGTTGACGTCGCGACTATCTCCCGGTTCAAACCGGATCGCCGTTCCTGCAGGGATGTCGAGCCGCTGACCGCGAGCGGCCTCTCGGTCGAACTGGAGGGCTGCATTGGCTTCCGCAAAGTGGAAATGAGAGCCCACCTGCACAGGACGATCACCGCTATTGGCAACGCTGATTGTGGTGGTGGGTCGGCCTGCGTTGAGTTCGATCTCGCCGTGTTCGCAGAGAAGTTCGCCAGGAATCAAGGGGGTCATTGGTCAGTGTTCAGCGGATCGGGTCATGAAGTGTGACGAGCTTGGTGCCATCGGGGAATACAGCCTCGATTTGCACCTCCTGCACCAGTTCGGAGACTCCTTCCATCACTTGATCACGGCGCAACCATGTGGTGCCTTCCTGCATCAGATCGGCAACACTTTTACCGTCACGGGCACCCTCGAGGATCAAGAAACTGAGCCAGGCCACGGCTTCAGGATGATTGAGATGAAGGCCGCGCTTGAGGCGTCGTTCGGCCAGCAGTGCTGCGGTCACGATCAGGAGTTTGTCTTTTTCCTGGGGACTGAGTTGCATGAGAAGCCTGGGTCAAAGTCAGTGTGTCGCCGTTGGCTTGAACGCACGGTTCGCTGTGAACAGTGATCGTTGCAAAGGCTGTTCCTGCAAAGGCTTTTCCTGCAAAGGCCAAACCCGTGGAATGTTTGGCTCGTTCAGGTTTCTCAACAGACGGGTCCGTCGCCAGATGCGGCTGAACCAGAAACGGGCGTCTCTGCTCGAAGGACCTGCGTAGCGGGCGACGAATCCCTGCTGGAGCCCTCCGCATCGCATCGTTCCTTCAAGCCCTTCGCGATCGCCACGCGCAGCATCGACCAATTCATTGAGGATGGGGGTTTGTAGCGGCATTGGTGCGGCCCATACCAGTGTTCCGAAGACCGGTTGGTGATGTAGGCCGTGTAGATCATGGAGGCTTGAGTCCCCCAGTTCGAGCCTGTCGACCAGTTCCCAGCACTGCGGCTCGGATTTGTTTGCGCTCAGCCTTTGGATACTCAAAGACGACCGCCAGCGGCCTCGCTGCAGTGTTTCGCCAGAGGCCGTTCGGCCCAGGCGAACAATCTCGGCTCCCAGGAACGAGGCATCCTCCGGAAGACGCACACTGAGTTGCTGTTCATAGAGGGCGTTGGCGTAGACCACGAGTTCCTGGGGCAGCCATTCCAAATCGCTGTTGTTGGAGAGTTGGCAATTCACGTGTTGTCGAGCCCAGGAGCCCTGCGGATTCAGGCGGCTGCGACCGATGGAGCCGTACACCTTTTGAGCTGCGACGCTGGTGATCAGGCTGCGGCTGTTGGCCTCGAGATCAAGGCTGATGTTGAGCTGGTCCCCGCCGACCAATCCGCCAGCTGTGTGCAGAAGCGGGATCTCACAGCGGCCGTTCTCACCGTTTTCAGCCCGCAGCAGTTTGAAGGGGGCATTGCAGCCGCCCTGGTGAATGGTGCTCTCACCTTGCTGAACAAACTGCAGCCGGCAGTGTCCCTGCCAGGGATCGAGGCGTTGCATCACACCAAGCTCGATGGCTCCCAATGATCACTCTGTATCAATGCACACGAAAAGAAGTCTTGGGTCCTAGGCAGGCTCAGCGCTGGACAGGGAAAGGTGGTGGTTGAACGTGTCATTGTGCTGGAGCACCGCCAAGTGGCCGGGGGATGGACCAACGCCGAGGCTGTCGGTCGTTTGCAACTGCTGCTCACTGCAGACGAACGCAAGGTTTTGCGTGGGAGCCGTCGCACGCGCTGCGGCAGGGCACTGTTGCTGCAGTTGCCTCGTGATGGCGCCCTTCAGCCGGGTGATCTGCTGCTGGATGGATTACGTCACTTGCAGGTGGAAGTGATCGCAGCGCCAGAACGGTTGTTACGAGTTCAGGCAGCTTCGCCTCTTGAGCTGTTGCAGGCTGCCTATCACCTTGGAAACCGTCACGTGCCGCTTGAGGTTCATGAACAGGAGCTTCTGCTGCTTGAGGATGCGGTGCTGGCCGTCATGTTGAAGAGTCGCGGACTTCAGTTGACTGCCTGTGAACGGCCTTTTGTTCCTGATGCTGGCGCTTACGGCGCTATTCATTCGCATCCTCATGCTCACGCTTCTGCATGACATCGCTCGCCTTGCTTCAGATGGTCAGTCCGGCGCTGCCCGTGGGCGCATTCAGTTATTCCGAGGGACTTGAGATGTTGATCCAGTCCGGTGCACTCCAGGATGAGCATGGGATTGAGCAGTGGCTGGCAGCAGAGCTTCAGCGGGGTGCCTTGCGCTTCGAAGCTGCAGCACTTCCCGACTTGGCTGTTGATCTCAGGCGATGGCATCACAGTGCTGATGCCAGTGCGCGGGAACGGGTGATCAACCTGGATGGCTGGCTGTTGGCTATGCGCGAAGCTGAAGCTGTGCGCACCCAACAGCGTCAGATGGGTAGTTCACTGCTGCAGCTCCTTAAAGACATGGGCCACTGTCTTTCTGAAGAGCACTCTCTTGCTTGGCCTGCTGCATGGGCTTGGGCATCTGTTGCCCTACAGGTTCCTGAGCGAGAGATGGTTGAGGGCTATCTCTACGGTTGGGTCGCTAATCAACTCAGTGCGGCTGTCCGTTTAGTGCCTTTGGGGCCTACGCGAGCTCAGGTGCTGCAGCAACGCCTGTCTCCCCAGATCGTGGATTTGGCGGAACAGCTGTCTGGTCTTCACCCCCATGATTTGTGGTCCGGTGGTGTTGGCGCCTCGATGGCTCAGCTGGCCCATGCTGAGTTGTATTCCCGCTTGTTTCGAAATTGATGTCTAGCAAGTTGCGCGTTGGCATCGCTGGACCGGTTGGTTCAGGCAAGACCGCGTTGGTTGAAGCTCTTTGTCTTCGGATGCGAGATCAGCTCGAGTTGGCTGTGGTTACCAACGACATCTTCACGCAGGAAGATGCACAGTTTTTGACCCGGGTTGGAGCTTTACAGCCAGAGCGTATTCGTGGAGTTGAAACTGGGGGTTGCCCCCATACAGCCATCCGTGAAGATTGTTCGATCAATCGGGCGGCTGTGAAGGAGTTAGAAAGCCAGTTCTCCGGTCTTGATCTGGTTTTTGTTGAAAGTGGTGGTGACAATCTTGCTGCCAGCTTCAGTCCTGAGTTGGTTGACCTATGCATTTATGTGATTGATGTTGCCGCTGGCGACAAGATTCCTCGCAAAGGAGGGCCCGGAATTACAAGATCCGATTTTTTAGCCATCAACAAGACGGATCTTGCTCCGTTCGTGGGCGCCAGCCTTGAAGTGATGGCGCGCGACACAACATCAATGCGTGGTGATCGGCCATGGTGCTTTACCAATCTGCGTTCAGGTGAGGGTGTAAGCGCAATCGAGAAGTTTTTGTTGCAACAACTACCTTGATAATGTCTTAATGGTTACTTGATCGCTTTTCGCTGAGCCCTAAAAAAGATTTCGTAGCGGTGAGCACAATTTCTAGTTTTGCAAGCATCCATGGTTGTAGTGCTGACATGTTCGGCTCCCTATCAACTCACGATGTGCAATGACACTCTCGCTTTCTAAGCGCATTATTGCCGGCTTTGCTGCCACTGCCCTTGGTGTTTCAGTTACTGCTTGCGGCGGCGGCGGCGGCGGCGGCGGTGGCGGTGGCGGTGACACTGCCGGCGATTTTGACGGTGAAATCAAAGTTGGGATCCTTCACTCATTGAGTGGGACCATGGCCATCTCTGAAACCACTCTCAAAGAGACTGAGCAGATGGCCATCAAGGAAATTAACCAGGCCGGAGGTGTCAACATCGACGGCAAAAGCTACAAAATCGTTTACACCTCCGAAGACGGCGCTTCCGATTGGCCAACTTTTGCGGAGAAATCGCAGAAGCTTATTGATGCAGATGGAGTAGCTGTTGTCTTTGGTGGATGGACATCAGCAAGCCGTAAAGCAATGCTTCCGGTTTATGAGGCTAAAGATCATTTCCTCTTCTACCCAATCCAGTATGAAGGCCAGGAATGTTCCAAAAATATTTTTTACACGGGCGCTGTACCCAACCAACAAGCTGAGCCCGCCGTTGATTGGCTCTTTGAGACTTTTGCAGATAAATACGGTAAAAAAGTTTATTTAGTTGGTTCCGACTACGTTTATCCAAGAACTGCCAACACCATTATCAAAGAACAGGTCAAGAGCCTGGGCGGTGAAACTGTTGGTGAGGACTATATTCCGCTTGGCAACACTGAGGTTGCACCTATTATTGCCAAGATTAAAAAGGAATTTCCTGATGGCGGAATCATCATTAACACTTTGAATGGTGACTCCAACGTTGCTTTATTCAAGCAATTTAAAGCTGCAGGAATCACTCCTGACAAGTACCCCATTATGTCTTTCTCAATTGCTGAGGAAGAAATTCGTCAGATTGGTCCTGAGTATGTCGGTGGTACTTACGCTGCATGGAATTTCTTCATGTCTTTAGGCACTGAAGCGGCAAATAATTTCAACGATGCCTTCCTGGCTATGTATGGGGATGACCGGGTTACTAATGATCCGATGGAGTCTGCATACAACATGGTCTATCTATGGAAAGCTGCAGTTGAGAAAGCAGGAACCTATGACGATCTTGATGCGGTTAGAAATGCTCTAATTGGCATCAAACTCGATGCGCCGCAAGGCCCTATCGAGATGTATCCGAATCACCATATCTCACAAACAGTGAGAATTGGTGAAGCTCAGGATGATGGTCAATTCAAGATCCTTTGGGATAGTAAGAAACCAGTGGCTCCAATCACCTGGAACCAATACGTCCCAGAGACAAAGGGTTACAAGTGCGACTGGACTCAAGATCGGCCTGATGCGGGTAAATTCAAGATGTAACTATTGCGTCTGAAATGATTCATTGGATGGGCCACAATTGATTGAGGTCCATCTTTTTTTTTATATGAACTCATGGAATTAATTTTCTCTCAGCTTTTAGATGGGATCAGCATTGGAGCTGTGCTCTTGCTTGCTGCAACTGGCTTGGCAATCGTGTTCGGATTGATGGGCGTCATTAATTTGGCGCACGGCGAGTTGATGATGGTCGGCGCCTATGTGACTTTCGTGATTCAGAATTTGTTTAAGCCATTAGGAGATGGCATTTTTCAACTTTATTATATTGTCGCTTTGTTCGTAGCTTTCATCGTCACTGCGTTGGTTGGTGTCCTCTTGGAGAGAACATTAATTAGGCAGTTATATGGACGACCTCTAGAAACATTGTTGGCAACATGGGGCGTCAGCCTTGTTTTGATTCAATTCATCAGAAGTGTCTCCACTAGTATGGCGATAGGCATTGCAATTGCACTTATTATTGGCTTTGCAGCTAAGAAATTTACACCTACAAAAATTCGCAAAGCATCATTTTATCCATATTTATCAGGCTTGATTTGGATTGTCTCTGCGATTGTGGGATTCATAGCAATTTCCGCTATGTCAGAGTCTAAGATATTAGCAAAGCCATGGTTTGGCCCCAGAAATATTGATGTTACTGCTCCGAAATGGCTACAGGGTAGTTGGGGATCAATCGCTGGAATTGAGCTTCCAGGTATTCGAATTTTTATCATTGTTTTGTCAGCCTTATTGCTAGCTCTTGTTGCATGGTTCCTCACTAAAAGTGTGTGGGGACTGCGGATTAGAGCAGTGACACAGAATCGTCAGATGAGCAATTGTCTTGGTATACCAACCGATAGTGTTGACAGCATCACCTTTGGAATTGGCTCTGGTTTGGCTGGTGTTGCTGGGGCAGCCATCACCCTTCTTGGATCCGTTGGTCCCAATCTGGGCGCAGCATATATCGTTTCCTGCTTCATGGTTATTGTTCTGGGAGGTGTTGGAAACCTTGTCGGAACTGTTATCGCGTCTTTGATGCTGGGAATCATTCAATCCATCATTGGATCTGGATCTTTATTGATTGCTTTTCCAGAAATGCCTACTGCAGCAGCAGCAGTCGTTGAATTTTTCGCAACGACAAGCATGTCATATGTCCTGATATTTATTTTCATTATCGCTTTCTTGCAGTTCAAGCCAACAGGCATGTTCCCCCAGAAGGGACGTTCTGTTGAGGCCTGATTAACTAATTCCCTGTATTACTCATGAAACTTTTCCGCCAACTCATCCCTTGGATTCTTCTGGCCTTCGCATTCTTTGTGCTGCCAGCGATTCTTTCCCAATTTCGATTGAATCTCTTTGGTCGCTATTTCTCTTTGGCAATTGTTGCTCTTGGTATTGATCTTATTTGGGGATATACAGGCCTATTAAGTTTGGGACAAGGTATCTTCTTTGCCTTAGGAGGTTATGCTATAGCGA
This sequence comes from Synechococcus sp. UW179A, assembly GCF_900473965.1. Taxonomy (NCBI): domain Bacteria; kingdom Bacillati; phylum Cyanobacteriota; class Cyanophyceae; order Synechococcales; family Synechococcaceae; genus Synechococcus; species Synechococcus sp. UW179A. The sequence goes on from NZ_UCNJ01000002.1 coordinate 216,209, forward strand.
TGCATTTGCTGCTTGTCACGAATAATGATTTCACAACCGGAGCAAATGGATTGCCTAAGTTTTTTGAAAACTATGGTGTTGACAATTTGCCCTTCTTTTGGGAGCCATTTTGGTCATTTCCAGTCACTTTAATCGCTATATGGGTCATACCTGCTGTTGTGTCTGGCCTTGTTGGATATCTGATTTTTAGGAACAGGATTAAAGGAGTTTATTTCTCAATTATCACACAAGCTTCATTGATGGTTTTTTACCATTTCTTTAATGGACAACAAAAGCTTGTAAACGGAACAAATGGTCTAAAAACATCCACGACCGAACTCTTTGGCATGATTGTTGGTTCCGATAGTGCTCAATTAGTGTTTTATCGAATCACACTCATATTGCTCCCACTTGCATATCTTTTGTGCAAATTTCTGACTAGTGGTCGTTTCGGAGATGCATTAATTGGGATTAGAGATGATGAAGCTCGGGTCCGTTTTACAGGATTTAATCCAGTTCCATTTAAAGTCATTGTTTTCCTAGTTGCTGGAGGACTCGCTGGAGTTTCTGGAGCTTTGTACACAGTACAGTCGGGAATTGTTTCGCCACAATACATGGCTATTTCGATGTCTATCGAGATGGTTATCTGGGTTGCAGTTGGTGGAAGGGGCACATTAGTCGGGCCTATTATAGGAGCCGTTTTGGTTAATTATCTTCGAAGTTTGGTCAGTGAAGCACTACCAGAAGCCTGGCTTTTTGTTCAAGGAGGTCTCTTCATTTTTGTGGTAGTCCTTATGCCAGACGGAATTTATGGATGGATAACAAAAGGAGGTTTAACCACTATGCTTGCGGCATTTGGAATTACTAAAAAATCTAAAACATACCCGCGCATCGATGTTGATGAGCAGATTAATCTGGAGCCGAAAACAATTATTCAAAAATAGCAAGATCCATTTGATTTCCATCCATTATCCCTTCCTTCTATGCCAACACCAATTCTTGAGCTAGATGATGTAAGCGTCGATTTCGATGGCTTCTTTGCATTGACCGATCTCTCTCTATCACTTCACCCTGGAGAGCTTCGATCGATTATTGGGCCTAATGGTGCAGGGAAAACTACTTTTCTCGACGTCATTACTGGCAAAGTCAGGCCTACAAAAGGCTCTGTATCATTGCGTGGGCAAAGCATTCTTGGGCTGTCTGAGCAGAAAATTTCTCGTCTCGGTGTTGGCCGTAAGTTTCAAACACCGCGCGTCTTTGAAAATTTGTCTGTTATTCGTAACCTTGAATTTGCTGCTTCTCCAAACAAGTCTCCTTTCAAATTAATGTTTGAATCTCTTACCTCAACTGTCAAAGATGAGGTACATCGAATCATGGATTATGTGGGTCTTGCACCATATGCAAAAGTTGATGCGGGTTCCCTTTCTCACGGTCAGAAGCAATGGCTTGCCATCTCCATGTTGGTTGCACAAGCTCCGGATGTGATTCTATTGGATGAACCTGTCGCAGGTCTGACTGACGAAGAAACCGCAAGAACCGCTGAACTCATCAAATCACTCGCCGGTGATCATACGGTTGTTGTGATTGAGCACGACATGGAGTTCATTCGCGACCTAGGAGCACCGGTTACTGTTCTCCACCAAGGTAAGCTGCTGACTCAGGGCATGATCGATGATGTTAAACAGGACCCTAGAGTGATTGAGGTTTATCTAGGTCAGTCTGATGATGATTGACTCTCTATCTTTAAATAATGCTGTCCATTTTTCTTGTTTGTGTTAATTTGCCATGACTTCTTCTACAACCACTAAGACAATTCTCCAGGTCTCAGGTTTGAATGTTTATTATGGGGAAAGTCATATTCTTCGAAATGTTGACTTGCACATTCCTGAAGGTCAAATGATATGCTTGATTGGCAGGAATGGAGTTGGAAAAACCACTTTCCTGAAGTCAATCATTGGCCTTCTAAATCAAGAAAGTGGCACGATTGAGTACGATGGAACCTTACTGCAAGCTCAGGCACCTTATCAACGTGCCAATAAGGGTATTGGCTATGTATCACAGGGTCGTGACATCATTCCACGCATTACAGTCAAGGAAAATCTACTTCTAGGTATGGAGTCACTACCGGGAGGCCTCGCTAAAAATCGTCATATTGATCCAATTGTTTTTGAGCTTTTTCCCATTCTCGAGCAATTTCTTAATCGGCGAGGCGGCGACCTTAGTGGCGGTCAACAGCAACAACTTGCTATTGCTCGCGCCTTGCTTGGAAAGCCCAAGCTTTTGCTTTTGGATGAACCCACTGAGGGAATTCAACCTTCTATTATCCTTGATATTGAGAATGCTGTGCAGCGAATTGTACGTGAAACAGGGATCAGTGTTCTTCTAGTTGAACAACATCTTCATTTTGTTAAAAAGTCTAGTTACTATTATGCGATGCAACGTGGAGGAATCGTTTCAAGTGGTCCTACTGGAGCATTGTCCGATGATGTTATTCAGGAGTTCTTGACAGTCTGAACAGTCTTAATTTAATAGGAGCAAAACTATCATCCACGTTTCAGTTATTGATTGCCTTTCTACTCAATGCAGGCATAGTCAAATATCTTAGCCCTATGTCTTGTCATGCAATTGGGCCTTTAGTTTCCTAGTTGGTTTGATTCAACTGTCTCTGTGCAAAAAAAGACCTCAGGTGAATACCTGAGGTCTAAATTTTTCTGTTAATGAGCTAATGATTTTGTTATGTCTGTGCCATTGCAGGCACTTTTTCTGAGATTGAAGGTGTTTCGGTGCTGTGTCCATTGCCTGATGCAGGCAACGGACCTAGTTGGACTCCTTCTGGATAATACTTCCAACCGTCTCTAATCTTGACTTTATCGTCCCAGGGTAGTTTGTATTCACCGTTTGCTAGATCTTTGACCCATGTGAGATAGTTTTCTTTTTCTCCCCCTGGCTTGCCAACATAAGCTCTGCACCCAAGGTTGAAAATGTTGTTTTCAAGCGCCCAGTTCTCCCTTGCTTTGTCAACAAGACGCGGGAACAATTCTGCGGTAACGATCTCCCATGGATTTCGGTGGCCTTGTTGGATTACATTGCCGTCGTAATTGCAGACAGTTCCTTCTCCAAAATAGTAGAAAACGTTATCATAGCCTGCAAGGTTAACAGAAATTGTATACATCAAATTCTGCCAGGCATTGGTTTGATTCGTCAAAATCCATTGATCATTGACTTGCGTTGAGTACCCAGAGATTCTGATGTAAACATTGGCTCCCTTGTAGGCTGCTTCTCGAGCTAACTCTGGGAACATTCCATCATGGCAAATACAAACCGCTAGCTTTGATCCCTTTGGACCTTCACAGACTGGCATTCCATAGTTGCCTGGAGACCAAGGTTCAATGGGTACCCAAGGCTGCAACTTCCTGTAGTGAAGTGCAATTTCTCCATCTGAGTTGATGATGATTGCAGTATTGAATGGTGGGAGACTCGGATCGTCGTTCTGCTCCATGAGGGAGAACACACCCCACACGTCGTTTTCTTTGCATGCTTGGCGGAATCGATCGATTTCTGGTGAATCGATCCGCAGCAGCATCTCGTCGTAGGTCCAGATTTTAGTGTTTAGCCCTTGAGTTGAGTATTCGGGAAACACAATGAGGTCTAAGCCCGGATAGCCAGCCTTCGTATTCGCTAAGCACTTGCAGATTTTATCGACTTGGGTCTGAATATCCTCCGGTCCTGTAATAACAGGGACAGGATATTGAACCATTGCTGTGAGCAATGCTTCATCCCATGAGCTGACGCTTCCTGTACTTGCCATGAATGGATATGATAACCATTTTCACCATGCCACTTGCTCAAAAGGGTATAAGTAGCCAATGCAACATTATTGAATACTTGTGAACGGACTGGAAGATTTTTGTATCAATTGATAGAAATTTTTTTGTTTTTGCATCCCCTCCAATTTCTTTTTTGAAGTAAAAATAAATAAAAATGCTGAAATCAGTTTTGCCTTAGAAGTCAGCATCCCCTGTTAAGCATCCATGGTCTTGAATCACTTTGTTTAAGCCTAGGCTTAACTCTATTATCTATTAAATCTTCACCTCGAACAAGTTTAGGCTCTTTTGTGCTTGTTTTGAGTCGGAGTGTTCCCGTTAAAGTTAGAGGTGGTGAATAGACACGCTGCCCTGCTCCTCCGCATTTGGGGCAAAGAGTATTTTTTGATCGATCTTGAATTGTTGCCCATATTTCATACTGGCCGCAGTTGTTCTCTTCGCAGAGAAATTCATAAATAGGCATTGAGTCAATCTGATTAAGTGCTTTTATTAAGATAAGATTTTTTATTGCTAGCAGGGAAGTATGTCTTTGTCAAATATGGCCGTTGGCAATGCCAATGTGCAACATGCATTAGGAATATCTACGATGCCGCTTATTCTCCCTTCAACTGGCGCACAACTCAATAAAAGATATGCTTGTTCGCCCGTGTATCCAAATTTCTTCAGGTATTCAATTGTATTCAGACATGCTCGACGATAAGCGATATGAACATCCATGTAGTGTTGCTTACCTTCAAACTCGTCTACAGAAATTCCCTCAAAAACGAGATAATCACTGTAATGAGGTTCTACAGGGCTGGTTTTGAACATAGGGTTGATCATTCCGTATTTGGCGACACCTCCTTTGATGATGTCTACGTGAAGATCAAGATAACCCGACATCTCAATTGCTCCGCAAAACGAAATTTCACCATCTCCTTGTGAGAAATGGATGTCACCCATTGATAGCTTGGCTCCCTCAACATAAACGGGAAAATAGATACGTGTCCCTTTGGTCAGATTTTTGATATCGCAATTACCGCCGTGCTCCCGTGGCGGCACGGTCCTCGCTGCCTCATTGGCGATTCGATCGAATTCCTCAGCACCGACAGTTCCCAGGATCGCGCTGTTTGGGTTTGGTAAAGCTGCTAAGACCGGTTCGCTTCCAGATAATCCCGCACCGTAGGTTCTTCGATCAGGAGCTGTATTCACTAATTCTGTTTCTCTGCGATTCCATTCTTTTAAAAGTTCGTGGGATGGAGCGCAACCAATCAGGCCAGGGTGAGTAATCCCAGCAAATCGAACTCCGGGTATATGACGTGAGCTTGTATAGACACCTTGAAGGTCCCAAATCGCTTTTGCTGCTTTTGGATAATGATCGGTAAGGAATCCTCCACCATTTTCCTTTGCAAAAATTCCAGTAAATCCCCACTCGTCTCCTTGAAGTGCTCCAACTTCAAGAATGTCAACAACCAAAATGTCTCCAGGTTGTGCTCCATTGACCCATATTGGTCCACTAAGAACGTGAACAACTTCTAGGTTGACATCCGCTATGTCCTGTGGGTCGTCATTATCTTTAATTTGCCCGTCAGTCCAATCTTTACACTCGATTCTGAAGGTTTCTCCCGGGTTCACCGATGCAATTGCCGGAATGTCTGGATGCCAGCGATTATGCCCAGGCATTTCCTGCTGGTCCATTGATTTTGTGAGATCAACCTCGAATAATGTTTTAGGCATAATGAATTTTCAATATTTAATAAATAGCTCAGGCCATCTACATAAACTGTCAAAAGAGCTACATTATTTACTAGTTATCAATGACTTTATGGTATCTATGCCGGCTGCAATATTTGCCGTTTTGTGCTATGTATGAATATAGGAATGATAATCATTTTCGTTTGTGCGGTTCGGGCAGCGCTGTTGTGATTTTTTCTGGAATCATTTACTTCTGTTGCCTTGGCTTAATAGGATTGGCTGGTTTGGGTTATGAATTCTTGGCTTCAATGTTCTGATCGTTGAAGTCACCCTTTCTGCATAGATTTTGTGCCAATCTCTTTGCCCATGCGGGTGGTTTCTCTTTGCCTTTCGATATGTCTTCGCCGTTAAACTTTAATAATAGTTGCCACTCTGTATTTCCTCCTTCCTGGCCTGCATCACTTGGATTACTAATTGTCTTTCCATAAATGTTGTCATAATCAGGCCAGCCTTCCAGGCCAGGCATGCTGCAGATCGCGTTAATCTCGTAATGTGTGGTCCCTGCTGAAGGAGTTTCAATTTTTACTCCTCCGTCATAGAGGCCGTTTGGTTGGCCAGCTCGAAATGGTGCTGTTAGTACTACTTGAGCATCATCGGTCGCGACAAGAACCTCGCCGACTTTGGCACTTTTCGCTGGAACTTCATCGACTTGAGATTGATCATCGATTTTTTTTGGACTCGAATCGCACCCACTGGCAAGGCCCAATGTTGCCATGATGATGATGCAGCTCATCAGTTGATTTTTTTTGTTCATGCAGTTTGGATCTGATTGCAGAGGAATTGTTTAGAGGGCCAGATGCTAAGAATTGTCTCAATTTGGTCAAAGGGCTTTACTTTTATAGATCTTTTGAGCACTTTTGAATTGTAGTCTTAGCTACATGATTCGTTCACCTTTTTGTTTAACGCGAAAAGGCGCATTCACTTCAGGCCATGGAACGGGGACCTGAGATGCTTCGGATTTCTTCAATGACAACACTTACGTTTCGTGGCGTTCGCTATGAGCCGCGTTCCCTTCCGGTTGATAAGCCTTGTCAAACCCTCACTTACCGGAGAGCAACCTATCGAGTACGCCAGCTCGAGGCATCCCTCGCGGGTGACCTGTGTGTGCCCGACGGCTTCATCCGCTCAAAGCAGACGGCCAAACTGATTGGGGTTCCTTTGGAGTCATGCGCAACTAAGCACCTCGTGTATCGAGGTATTTCCTACTCAAAGTGTTAATAACACCGTTAACAAGAGCTCATTTTCTTGAGTTCTAAACTTATGGGATGTTGCAGATTTCAAAACAGTTAATAAGGCCGCCCGAACTTTGCATAGGCAGGTCTAATTATGATTGTTTCCTGCAGATGGAAGATTTGTTTTGAGTCAGCAGCTATTTAGATGGGCCTTGGAAGGATCTTCTGTTGGGATTTAATTTGATTCTACTAGAGTTTGTCGTTGATGTAAATAATTTCAATATTTTCAACTTGCATATGCAGTTTCTGTCGTTATGTCTCTTTTAATTGAGTGGTCGGCGACGTAGCCGCGAATATCGAGCATTTGTCCCTGTGGTGACATCTTCCACAGTTCAAGGCGTGCTTCTTTTGGAGCCTCGAACCAGAAGAACTCTTTCGGCATGACAACCTTCTCGAGGTAGAAATTATTTTGGCCTATGCATTTAACGATCACCATCTTGTTGGTCTCGTTCTGGTACACGCATTCAATCATCTGAAATTAAATAGAGTATCTTTAATTTCTCGAGGATTGATCTGTAAAAATGTCTAATCTATAACCAAACTCAAACTTTGTTGATATGAATTTTCTCGCTTGATACCAAACGCACTTATTGGGTAGTCGATGCAACATTTGGATTGGTTCGCTGTGTTACACCTGTTATTTCTTCCTCACTGATTGGTGAGGGAGGTCTCGTTTTTGCGGTACTCCTCAAGCTGCTGCTGTTGTTGATGCTTTGGCCTCAAGTTCGAGTCTTACTGGTGAATGGTTAGGACGCCTGAGTTTTATGGCAGTTGGTGTGTAACTCGACGACTGGTGGCCGACTCTGCCAGCTTTGGCAAGATCCATTGCAAAGGATGGGTTACAGCTGTTGAGTCTCGACCAGCTTGGTAGTTGATGAGCAATTGGTGATGCCAGCAGTCCGCTCAGGCTTGGACGCAGCAGGTCGGCAAAACGGTGGATCGCCAGTTCTTCGCCATGACGGTCGTAGGGAAGTCGATTGATGGCGGAGTCGAGTCCAAATTGACGAACCCTGTCCTCTCCGACACGCCGATACAGCACTTCCAGAGTGGGTAGCTGATCCATCGACATCACGCAGCCTTCATGCTCCATCAGGCTGCGCAACACAGTGCAGAAGATCTCACTGGCCATGCGTTGTAGACCTTCGTCAGGCTTGTCTCCAAGGCTTTTGTGCTTGTGATCAAACAGACCTAAATCCACCTGTGTGATCCGGCTGGGTGCTACGTGTCGATAGACCTCGGAGAGCAGTCCCATCTCGAGGCCCCAATCGGATGGAATCCGCAGGTTCATCGCCAGGTCGCGCGTGAAAGCAAACTCTCCAGCCAGTGGATAACGGAAGGTCTGGAGGTAGCGGAGATAGGGCAGTGCGCCGAAAATCTCCTCTAAGCTCGCCAATAATGGGCCAACGAAAAGTCTTGTGGCGCGCCCCTGCAGTGCTTGGGTTTCTAGAGATAGTCGGCTGTAAAAGGCTTTGACGTAAGCCATCCCATGGGATGGATTGAGCAGTGGTCGCAGCATCCGCTCGGGATACCCGGAACCAAAGGTGCGGATGTCTGCGTCAAACAGTCCAATGACTTCAGCTTGCTGACAGGCCACCCCGAGCCCTTGCCAGACAGCCCATCCTTTACCGGGGGGGCCGGTTAGATCTAGGCCCAGGCTGCCCATGGAGGAGAGCACTTCACCCACTGCTGGGCCGTTTGTCCAGTGCACTTGCACTGGGAAAGGCATGTTTGCAAAGAAGGCTTCTGCGGCGTTGACGTCCTCGATGCTTTCGGCGTAGAGGGCGATCACCAGACTGGAAAGTCCCGGGAGTGTGGACAGGGTGTCGCGGATCAGGCTCAGTGCCGGCCGGTTGAATTCCTCCATCAGACACGGAATCAGCAGAGCTGTGGGTCTTTGCTGAAGCTCCTTGTTGAATTCGATGGCATCGAGATTGCCAAGGCTGTAATCATGAACCGTGGTGATCAGGCTTTGCTGAAAATCCATGCGGTGTTCGATGCGACAACAGAGGAGAAGAACCTGTTCCATACCTGAACGACGTTCTGGTGGAACCTGATGCAGCCTCCGCGCGATGAAACGCTGCGAACCCTGCTAAGAGATCTCTACCCAAACAATTCTTCCGGCGATCTCCAAGAGTTGTCGTCGCAATTGCTGCAAATTCTCGGACCGGCTTCAGCGCATGCCGACCCGGCAGTCGTGGACCACCGCTGGAATGGAGATGATGTGGTGTTGATTACCTATGCGGATTCTGTTGTCGATGATGCCAAACCTGGATTGCAGGGGCTTCGCAGTTTTGTGAACCGCCATCTGCAGGTTTTTGCACCTGTGATTCATGTGCTTCCGTTTCTTGAGTCCACTAGCGATGGAGGTTTTGCCGTTTCGAGTCATGAGCAGTTGGAGACACGCCATGGCGACTGGAGTGACCTTGCCGCGTTGGCAGAGGGGCGCTGCTTAATGGCGGATCTGGTGCTCAACCACGTATCTGCATCCCATCCATGGGTGCGCCAGTTTCTGAGAGATGAGGAGCCTGGTTGCTTCTGTGTTCTGGAGGCTGCCCCTGATCCCTGCTGGGACGACGTGGTTCGTCCTCGTAGTTCAGCACTATTCACCCATCTGCAGAGCTCTGGGGGTCAGCGTCAGGTGTGGACCACCTTCGGACCCGATCAGGTTGATTTGGACTGGCGTTGCTCGGAGGTTTTGCTTGGCTTCACGCGATTGTTGAAGCAGAAGCTCGCCCATGGTGTGCGTTGGATTCGTCTTGATGCTGTTGGCTTCGTCTGGAAGGAGCCGAACACCTCTTGCATTCACCGACCTGAGGTCCACCGGCTTGTTGAGGTGCTGCGTCATTTGCTTACGCATGCCTGTGCTGGCCGAGGCGTGGTGGTGACGGAGACCAATGTTCCGGAAGAAGAGAATCTCTCCTATTTGCGCAGTGGTCGGGAAGCCCATCTCGCTTACAACTTCCCGCTTCCTCCACTGTTGATGGAGGCCGCCATGAGTGGTTCTGCTGATCTGCTCAACAGCTGGCTCTCGCGTTGGCCCCAACTCCCAAATTCCACTGCACTGCTGAACTTCACGGCCTGCCATGACGGTGTGGGGTTGAGGCCACTGGAGGGACTGATGCCTCAGCGGCGTTTGTTGAATCTGCTGATTGCTTGTGAGCAGCGAGGTGGCTTGGTCAGTCATCGTCGTCTCGCTGATGGGGAGGACGTTCCCTATGAGATCAACATCAGCTGGTGGAGCGCCATGGCAGACGGAGGTCTTGACCCAGCTCATCTTCAGCGCCAGCGTTTTCTGCTTACCGAAATGCTGAAGTTGGTGCTTCCTGGCATTCCCGCTTTTTATTTACCAGCTTTGCTGGCCAGTCCGAACGATCTGGCTCGCTTTCGTCAAAGTGGTCATCGAAGGGATCTCAACCGTCCTCAATTCAAAGCAGCGGCGCTCGAGCGGCGCCTTGATGATCCTGATAGTGATGCAACCGCTGTGTTGACGTCTCTTCGCCATGCACTCAAGCTGCGGGCCGAGCTGCCTGCTCTGCATCCAGACAGCGTCTTTGATGTGCTCAGTGTGGACCGTGTGGATCGTGTCGTCCTTCGCTGCTCTCATCAGGGTCACACTCTGGTGGCTGTCCACAACTTCACTGCTTCTCGCCTCACGTTTGATCCCACCGTTCTGGGTGAGCGAGATGACCTGATCTGGGTCGATCGCCTCACTGATCAGCAGTTTGTTCCCCGAAAGCGGCATGCACTGGAGCCGTATGCAGTGCTCTGGCTGGTGCAGGAATGACGCTGACTCCATACTCCAGCTGGTGGGTCGTGACCGATCTCGACGGCACGCTGATGGATCATCACTACGACTGGTCTGCCGCGATGGACGCGATTCGTTGCCTTCAGCGTCATGGCATCCCTGTGATTCCCTGCACGAGCAAGACGGCAGAGGAGGTGCTCCGTTTTCGTGAGATGGCGGATCTGCATGATCCGTTCATCGTCGAGAATGGTGGAGCCATCTATGGAGAATCCGCGACTGGTGAGCTTTGGCACCATGACTTAGGTCCATCCTGGAGACAGCTCAGACCGCAACTTGCTGACCTCGAGCGCGAGCTCGGCGAACCGCTCCAGGCTTTAGACGATCTCAGTGACAGCGAGGCTGATCGACTGTTGGGCCTCAGCGGTGAGGCCCTACAGCAAGCACAGCGCCGTCAGTGCAGTGTTCCCTTCGTTCCGCCGAAGACCCTTGAATCTCGGCAGCGTCTTCAGGGGCTGGCAGAGATGCGCCAGCTGGGTTTGGTGCAGGGCAATCGCTTGGGTCATCTGCTTGGTGCTGGCGTTAGCAAGGGCCAGGCACTGAAGACGCTCAAGCAACACCTGGGGGTTCCGAAGGTGAAGGTGCTTGCCCTGGGGGACTCGCCCAATGACCTACCGCTGCTGAATGCCGGCGACTGTGCTGTGGTGGTTCCAGGACCGACCGGACCGCATCCCGAGCTGAAGAACGGAGTGGCCGAGGGTCGTTATCAACTGGCGCCTGCACCCCATGGCGAGGGTTGGTCGGCGGCCGTGCTGCGCTATATCCCAGGCTTGCAGGACAACGACACGGTGCTTGTCTAGAGGTCCGTCATGTCTCAGCTAACGATCAGCTGCTGCCACAGTTGTTCTGGCTCGGGATATGGATTCAGGTCCATTCCGTTCACGCTGTTCAGCGATCTGCAGCCCAGGCTGTTGATCAATAGCGCCTGGTCATTGGCTCTCAGCGCAGGACCGATCGACGTTTCACTCACAAGTCTCTGTTCCAGTGCTCTGGCTCGCATCACTCCTGGTAAGCATCCGCTGCTTAGCGGTGGGGTGATCCACGCACCCTGTCTTTTTACCAGCAGGTTGGCGCTGTCTGCGCAGCAGAGATCACCGCTTGTGTTGCGCAGCAGCGCCAGTTCTGCTCCATGTTCTTGCGCTTCCCGCCTGGCCTGAATCGACTGGCCGTAGGCGAGGGTTTTGCAACGGCTGAGAACACTATTGGCGTTGCGTTGTTCCTGAACACTGATCCAGGCCTGCGTGGGTTCAAAATCCAGCTGATGGGGCTGAAGGGTGAGCCAGAAGCGGTGCTGAGTTGGATCCGGATCACCGGTGGCTAAGCCGATTCCGCGGCCAGCACTGCTGCCACGGCTCCAGTTGAGACGCATCGCCCCTGCTGTGCCGGTAGTGTTCAGGCCTGCTCGAGTGATGGCTTTATCAACTATTTGCTCCAGCCAGAGGCGAGCGGGAGGAGCTGCCATTCCAAGCAGTGCTGAGCTGTGCTGCCACCGCTGTAGATGTTTACTCAGTAGCTGGGCTCTTCCGTCCTGGATCAGGATCGTCTCGAACAATCCATCCGCAAGCTGCAGACCTCGATCCAAGAGCGGCATGCGCAGCGCATCGGCACTGCCCCATTCGCCGTTAAGCCAGCTGATAGTTGTTGCGGTCATGTCAGTGCCTCCAGCAAAGGCAGCAGCTTCCAGTCGAGTTCGTCTGCTTCCGTTTCGGGGTCGGAGTCAGCCACAATTCCGCAACCTGCATGGAGCCGTAGCTGCGCGTCTTTACGTAGCAGGGTGCGGATCAGGATGTTGCTGTCGAAGCGGCCGTTCCAGTCGAGGTGCAGCAGCGAGCCGCAATAGGGGCCACGGCCCTGCGCTTCCAGTTCATGGAGCCGTTGGCAGGCTCTCAGCTTGGGTGCACCGGTGATCGACCCCCCTGGCCAGCTGGCCTCCAGCAGATCCACCCAGGACGCGTCCGGACGCAACTGGCCTGTGACAACTGAGGTGAGATGGTGCACGCGGGCGTAGCTCTCGAGCCGTACGAGGTCTGGCACCTGGACGGATCCAGGACGGCAGACACGACCGAGGTCGTTGCGCAGCAGATCCACGATCATCACGTTTTCGGCTCGATCCTTGGCGCTGCAGACCAGGTCCGCCGCTAGGTCGTCGTCGATGCGCGGATCAGCGTGGCGCGGCCGGGTTCCTTTGATTGGTCTTGTCTGAACCGCTCCGCCAGGCTCCACCTGCAAAAAGCGTTCCGGGGAGGTAGAGAGAACCGCTTCTCCTGCGGCAGCACCCCCTCCAACCAGCAGACCACTGAAGGGAGCAGGGCATCGATGGCGCAGACGCCCATAGAGCTCCAAGTTGCTGACGTTGCTCTTGAGAGTGCTGCTTGCGCAGCTGGTGAGGTTGGCCTGGAACAGATCGCCGCTGGCAATCAGCGCACGAATTTTGCTGACGCCTGCTTTGAATGTGGCGCGGTCGCTGTGCCGATGCCAGGTGCATCCAAGCGTCTTCTCTTGCCGTGATGTGGTTTTGGTCGTACCCAGGTTCTCCAATGTCCTGGCCATGGCGGCATGGCGTTCAGGGTCGATGCCTTGCAAATGGATCTCCCTAGCTTTGAGATCAAATCGCAGCACAGGATCGTGGCGTGCGATCCAGAGGGTTGCCATCGCATCACGACGCCAGGGGTTGCCGGGTTCCATCCAGGCGGCAGCGTCGTAGCTGAGCCATCCAGTCCAGTGGCCGCCTTGGAGTTGCCGCAGAGTTGTGAAGGGATTGGATGCTCCTGGCTCACCCGGCAGACCTCTGCAGCAGTGCTGCTCCAGAGGGTCCACCGCCAGGGTGATGTGCTGTCCAAGTTCGCTGCCATCTCCATCGAGCCAGATCAGGCCGTTCTCACCGTGAATATGAGCCAGGTTTTCCGCGACCATTGCCGGCTCGAGCCAGGGCAGACGCCTGCGCAGCAGGGTCATCGGCTTGCGCTGCTGCATAGATCGGGGCGACCGGCATCACGCAGAGCCGCATCACGAATGCGACAGCTGTCGCAGACGCTGCACGGTCTGCTCCCTCCGCTGTAGCAGCTCCAGGTGGAATCGATCGGCACACCCAGGCGCAGGGCTTCCTCCACGATGCGTTGCTTGCTCCACTGCACCAGCGGTGCCCAGAGTCGAGGGCCATGTCCCTCGCGGCCAACCCTGCTGCTGAGGTTTGCCAGGGTCTGGAAGGCCTCCAGATAGTCGGGCCGACAATCTGGGTATCCCGAGTAGTCCACGGCATTGACCCCAAGAACGACTCGCTCGGCGTTGCGAGCCTCGGCCAGGCTGAGGCCAATGCTGATGAACACAGTGTTTCTGCCCGGGACGTAGGTGTTGGGGATGACTCCCTCCTGCACTCCTTTGGTCGGTAAATCCTGCTGCTGATCGGTCAGAGATGATCCACCCCAACTCGCCAGGTTCACGCTGATCGTGTGGTGCTCGGCCAGGTTCAGAGCTTCGGCGATGGTGTTGGCGGCCTGCAGTTCCCGCCGATGGCGCTGGCCGTAATCGAAGGAGAGCCCGATCACCCGCCCGCCCGCTTCCATCGCCAGGGCTGCCGCTGTGGCGGAGTCCAGTCCGCCAGATAGAAGGGCAATCGCTGTGAAATCGGTCATGCTGTGCATTCTGTTGTCCATGGGGTGATGACGAAGCCTCCGCATCAGCTGTTGAAGCCAATCGCCTGCGTTGGAGCTGCTCTGTCGCTCGCCGCTTTTTCTGCGCCACCCGGTGTTGCGATTCCGCGTCTGAATCTGACCGGCTATCCGGAGCCAGCCCCTGGCCTCAAACGTTGGGTGATTCAGCCTTCGGGTCTGCTGCCTGAGAGTTCAGATCCATTCATCTCTGCACAACCGATCGACTGGCGGATTCAGCTGATCGTGGGCCAGACGGTCACGCTTGATTGCAACTCCAAGCGTCTTTCAGGTTCCGGGATGACCATGCGCATGCTTCCTAAGGCATCTGGCAAGGCCCTGTTTGAAGTGAAGTCTCCTGTGGCTGTGATCAGCACCGCGATGGCCTGTCCTGATGATCAGTCCACCAGAACATCTTTCCTGTCGCTGGGCAAGCAGCCCTATCTGGTTCCTTACAACGCCTCCTGGCCGATCGTTGTGGATCTGCCCGAGAACTTGCAACTGCGCTGGCGGATCTGGAAAGCAGAGACGCGTCAGCTGCCTGGGGTCAGGCTTTGATCAAATCTGGCGTAGTGAGTCAGTCTTGCTTCGGAATGTGTTCAGCAACAGCTGCAAGTAGCTGACACTGCGCAACTTGATATTGGCGGTAAGCGACATGCCAACTTGCAGTGGCAATTTGGTGCCGCTGCTCAGTTTGAGTTGCTGGCTGTCCAACTTGATTACTGCTGGGTAGGTGTACTCCTGTTGCATCAGCTGGGGATTGGGAGGAAGTGCGTCTGATCCCACCGACTGAACGGTCCCTTCCAGAACGCCGAAGTCAGTGGCTGGAAAGGAATCAATGCTGATATCCGCTGGCTGGCCAGCGCGTACAAAGCCAATCTTGTTGCTGGGAATCTCTACATCGGCTTCCATGCTGTTGAAGGGGACCACCTTCAACATCACATCGGACGACATGGCCTGGGAGACGAAACCAGGATTGTTCAGTTTCAAATCAAAAACAATGCCGTTAACAGGTGCCCGTAGGGTCTTGTTTTTATTGGCGACTCTTATTTGCGTTAGTTCGGCATTGAGCTGAGCTTTCTCGCTACGTAGACCTGCAAGTTCTGAGTTAATTAACTTAATCTGCTGGTCGATCTGATTAGTTTGTCGACGTCCATCGAGCTCTAGTTTTATCAGTTCACCTTTCACCTCCTCAACCTTGTTGCGTTGCTGCAGATATTGAATATCTTTAATTCCACCTTCTTCAGCCAGGGTACTTAATCGTGCCAGGATATCTTCTTCAAGAGCAAGTTTGGCACGCGTGGTGGCTACTTGCTCGCGGTTTAAATCCTCAGTGCGTTCTTTTTCCTGCTTTTTCAGAACTAGCTGTTGCTCTTTTTGCTTGATTTGTGTGGTTTTTTCTTCCACTCCTTTGATCGAGGACTTGAGTTGTTCCGCTGTGCTTTCCTGATCGAGACGGATCAGTGCCTGCCCCTCAGAGACGCGTTCGCCGTTTTTCACCAGAATTTCTTCGACGAGTCCGCCGGGTGGGACTCGAACCTCCTTGACGTTCCCGATCGGTTCCAGTTTGCCCTTGGCAACCACCACTTCCTCTGTTCGAGCCACCGCCAAGAAGCCGATACCCAGAGCGGTGGTACCAATCAGCCCCCAGGTGACTGTCTTCATCCAGAAGCGACTTTGCTGCAGAACGTTCTCCTGCTCGCTGACCAGAGTGATGCGGTTCTCGAGTGCTGAGCGTGCCTGCCGGACAAGCTTTCCAGGAGCACTTTCCTTGTTGCTTCCGTTCTCCTGACTGCCAGTGTCGTTCTGAGGATTGTTGTTGTTTGAATCGTTCGTCATCTCAGCTGGCCTCCTGCTGGCGATAAAGGGCGTAGTAACGACCGCGTTGGCTCATCAGTTCGTCGTGCGAACCCATTTCAACCACCGCGCCCTGGTGCATCACCACAATCAGATCTGCCCGACGCACGGTGGATAGGCGGTGGGTGATAAAGAAAACCGTGCAATCGTGCAAGGCCTGGATCATGTTGTCGCAGACCCTGCGCTCGGTTTCGTAGTCAAGTGCGCTCGTGGCCTCGTCCATCACCAGCAGCTTTGGATTGGCCAGAAGTGTGCGGGCTATGGCGATGCGCTGACGCTGTCCTCCACTGAGAGAGGCTCCACGTTCACCCACTGAGGTGCTGTATCCAGCCGGTAATTCCATAATGAAGTCATGGGCGCAAGCCACTTTTGCGGCCATGACGATCTGTTCGCTGCTGGCATCCGGCTGGGTCAGAGCGATGTTCTCATTCACGTTGCCCGAGAACAGCAAAGGGTCCTGGGGAACGATGCCGATCTGGCGCCGCAGCGAGTAGAGCTCGACTTTGTCGATGTCATATCCATCGATCAAGATCCGCCCCTGGTTTGGCGAGTAAAGCCTTGGCAGGAGTTTCATCAGCGTGCTTTTGCCGCTTCCGCTTTGTCCAACGATTCCGACAAAGGTGCCGGGCTTTACTTGCAGTGATACATCGTTCAAGACAGGCGCTGATCCTGGATTGAAGGCAAAAGTGAGGTTGTCGAAGTGCACTGCACCTTCAATGGGCGGTAGGGGCACTTTGGCTTTGTCCTGATCGTCAGATTCCTGTTTGTGGTCGATCACGTCGGCCAATCGCTCGAAGCTCACCCGTAATTCCTGGATCGTCTGCCAGATCGATGAAAGGCGCAGAAGTGGTTGAGTGACATAGCCGGAGATGATTCGGAAGGCAATCAGCTGACCAAGGGTGAGCTCTCCGGATAAAACCAATGTGGCGCCCACCCAGAGCACCAAGAGCTGGGAGATTTTCTGCAGAACCTGTGATGTTTGGCTGAGTGCTGTTCCGGTAATGGTTTGTTCAAATGTGCGGCTGATGTATTTGCCGTAGCGTTCCTGCCAGGTCCAACGGCTCACCATTTCAACGTTTTGGCTTTTCACCGTTTGGATTCCAGTCAGCACCTCAATGAGATGGCTCGCAGTTGAAGCATTGGCTTCAGCAGCTTTGCGGTACTGACGCCGGAACAGAGGAGCACCCAGCAGGGTGAGTGTGATCTGAATCGGCAGAACGGCCAGAGCCACCAATGTCAGCACCCAGCTGTAGAAGAGCATCACCACGATGTAGATGACTGAAAAAGCTGCATCAAGAACAGTGGTCAGAGCCTGACCAGTTAGAAAGTTGCGAATCTTTTCCAGTTCGGCGACTCGTGATCCCAGCTCACCCACCGGGCGGCGATCGAAATAGCCGAGAGGGAGCCGGAGCAAATGGTCAATGACTTCTGCGCCGAGGCGCTGGTCGATGCGGTTGGTCGTTTCGGTGAATAAATAGGTCTTCAGACTGCCAAGAACTCCTTCAAGTAGCGTCACTGCCACAAGCGCGATGCCAAGTACCTCCAGGGTGTCTAAGCTGCGCTGGGCAATCACCTTGTCGATGATCACCTGGATCAGCAGTGGATTAGCCAGCGTGAACAACTGCACCACGAAGCTGGCGATCAGCACCTGAACCAGCACTCCGCGGTAGCGCTTGAGAGCAGGCCAAAACCAGGAGGGACCGAATTTTTGCTCTGGTGTGGCGCTGGTGCGGTCGATCAGCAACAGATCGATGCCCTCTGGAAAGGCGTTTTCCAGTTGGGTTGAGTCGAGTTCCACAAAGCCCTGGCTCGGAGACGCCAGCACAAGGCCGCGTTGATCGCTGCGCACTGCCAAGGCGAAGGCCTGTCCCCAGGGCACCAATGTTGGTGTCTGCAGACGTAGGCCCATGCTTGCCGGAACCTTCGCACCCGACACATGCAGGCCTAAACCAGCTGCGATTTGGCCACAGAGTCGCAATGTGGGTGTCTGGTTGCGGCGCAGCTGATCGCGCAGGACCCGCTCAATCGCATCGCGCCGGAACGGCAGCTTCATCAGCTTGGTCAGCATCTGGAAGCAGGCCAATGTCTCTTCGACAACGCCTTCACCCGCCACGAAGAAGTCGCGGTTGTCTTCATTGGTTTGGTTGAAGCGGCTCACCGGCACGTGCCGAGGGGCCTGCGTGATCTCACTGCGAGATTGGGAGTTGTCAGCGGAGTTGCTGATGGCCTCGGGTTCGATCGTTTGTTCGTGTATGACTGCGTCGATAGCTGCAAAAGCCCCGCCTGGAAGGGCGATCACCCGCATTGGCAGGCCATGCACATCGACTGGCATCGCAGCGATGAGGCCAGGATCGATGAGTTCATCTCCAAGCACAGCCTCAGTTTCCTCAGCGGGTTGACTGGCGAGGAACAGTCGCTCTCCTTTGTCCAGGGAGGTGCGGATGGCGCCGTCGTTCGAGGCGTCTAACAGTCGTGCTGTCGGCAGCAGCTCCACGAGCAATTCGCTCAGGGACAGTGATTGCTTGGCTACGCGATCGAGTTGCTGCTGCAGAAGCGCTGCCAGCTCCGCTTCCCACAGGTGATTGCGGCAAGCAGCAGCGATTGTTGGGTCACTGTTCACAAGTGCAAGCAGTTGCTCATCGCTGAGGCTGATGGCGACCATCTCTGAGGCGGCTCTGACCTCTTCGCAAGGAGCTGCACGCAGGAGTGAAGCCACACCTACAAAGCTGCCGGCTTGAAGACGGATCAGGGTGCTGAGTCGACCCCCCTGTTCTCCGAGTAGTCGGGCGTTGCCACTCTCGATCAGCAGGACGCGGCCAGGGATGAATTGCCTCTCGCAGAGAGGCTGGCCCAGGGCAAACCGCTGGGATTCACCCTGTTCGCGGAATCTGGTACGCAGGGCTTCGAGCCCGATCGACATTGCGGATTCCAGAGTCGTTAGGGCACGGCCGGACTATTTTCCATGCTTGAGAGTGATTTGACTAGTTCCTTGGTCTCAATCCGCAGCCAATCGTCGAGCATTTCGCTGGCCATGCGCTGACGCATTGGATCATTGAAGCTGGCTTCATGACGCTCATCAAGCCGGCTCACCACCCACCATTGATCGATGAGGATGGGTTCCAGCACCACTCCTGGGGTGGCTGTGCGCAACTGGTAACGCAGTTTGGGATGAGCACGCATCAGGCTTCCTGGACCGATTTTGCCACTGCTGCGCTTCTCGGGCCCTTCGCTGTGATCGGTGGCCAAGTTCTCAAAGCTTGCTTCACCTGCTTCCAACTGCAGGTAGAGCTCATGGGCCATTCCGGAATCTTTAACCCGCAGCAGGCTGTAGGTCACTTGATCGAGCGATTCCTTTCGTTGCAGAAAACGTGCTTCTGCCTGGATGCCAAAACTGTTTAGAGCCAGTTCGGCAAGCTTGAGAGGCATGCTCAATTGCAAAAGCAGCTCATCCCTGCTTAAACAACGCTCGTCTAGCCAGACTTTTAGAGCTGCTTCATCTTTAATCTGTGCTTTCTGGCAGTGATTGACCAGCGCCTTCTGAATCAGTTCAGGTGAGGGGTTGAGGCCGGTAGTGGCCTCAAGCATGAGCTGTTTTCGCGCTAAGGAATGCAGTAAATCGTTGCGACGCAGCAGATCAAGGGTGTTGGCACCCAGAGTGGTCAGCGAGGCCAGAACAGCGGGCCGAAAGTCATCCATGCATCAGAAGTTAGCCGGCGGGCCATCGATCTCCGAGCGTTTGGATGTTGACAGCAGTAGTGGACCGAGGTCCAGCGCAAAGGCCTGGCGTCCTTCCAGTCGTCTGAGCTCAACATGCAGATGGTCGGTGCTGGCGGAGCCGCTGCGACCGACGCGGCCGATGCGGTCACCGGCACGCACCAGCTGACCAGCATGAACGTCAGCACTCTGAAGATGGGCGTACACGGTTTGCCAGCCCCGGCCATGGTCCAGCAGAACCGTGAGCCCATAGCCGCTGATCGACTGCGCCAGTTGTACCCGTCCTGAAAGCATGGCCAGTACGGGTGTGGCCGCAGGAGCGATCAGGTCGTGGCCCACGTGCATGCGCCAGCGTTGGCGACGGTCTGAGTAGCGCCAGCCATAGGGCTGAACCTCCTGCGCGGGCTGAGCTAAGGGATACACCAGACGCAGCGTTTCGCCTTTGCGGAACGGACGGTGGGAGTCGGGTAGCCGTCGCGGGCGGGATTGGCTGAGCAAAGCCAGATTGGAAACACCGGTGCGTTCAGGGACCTGTTTGGGAGGGAGAGGTTGTGCAGAGATGGTTGGTGTCAGAGCGACCAAGGCCCATGTGATCCCCCCAATCGCCGTGGCTGCAAGCATCAGCAGATTGTTGCGCTGCATGGCAAGCGGATCTGATTTCGCTGTTGTATCGATTCAGCGCACGCCAAGCCACTTGTGGTTCTGCAGGCTCAGCCGCCAGCGTCCGTCTCCCCGTGCTTTGGTCACCGCCAGCTCCTGGCCTTCCTGGCTCTCCCATCCCGGCTGCACAAGCCAGTGAGCCTGAGGAGCCTGAGAGGCCACCACATCGGCGAACAGCAGATCTGCAGCTTCATGAACCACCACCTTTAGTTCATGGCAGCAGCAGAGCAGATCCTGCCTTGGTGGTTTGTGTCGTTTCGGCGAGAGCGTGATCCAGTCGGGGCTGCCGCTGAGGGGATCAACGCCGCTGGTCTCAAGGTGGATGGGAAGTGAACAGCTGCTGCGGATGGCGCTGGTGAGTGGTTCAAGCTCGTGATGCAGTGGTTCTCCGCCAGTGATCACCACAAATGCAGCTCCTTCCTTCGCGGCTTGCAAGGCATCCTGCGCCAGGTCTTCGACGCTTCGTTGCGGATGCACGTGTGCGGACCAGGAATGCTTGGTGTCACACCAGCTGCAGCCCACCTTGCAGCCGCCGAGGCGGATGAAAAAGGCGCTGCGACCTGCATGTAGACCTTCCCCCTGCAGGGAGTGGAAGGTTTCCACCAAAGGCAGGTTGTTTATGGACTCGGCAATTCTCAAGGGTTGCGGCTGGCTTCAGGGAAGTCGCGGCCACCGATGGCAGAACCCTGTTGACGCAAAGCTTCACTAGGACTTGAGGGCAGGCGCTGCTGGGCTGCCTCGATCAAACCGCGGAACAGGGGGTGCGGTCTGCCCGGGCGCGACAGGAATTCCGGGTGGTATTGGCAGGCCGTGAAGAAGGGATGACCCGGCAGCTCAATCAGTTCCACCAGCCGGCCATCGGGTGAGCTGCCGCTGATGCGATAACCCGATTCGAGGAACAGGCTGCGGTAGGCATTGTTGAACTCATAACGGTGCCGGTGGCGTTCGTAGACCACCTGATCGCCGTAGAGGCGTGCGGCCATCGAGCCCTCCGCGATCCGGCACGGATAAACCCCCAGACGCATGGTGCCGCCGAGATCGACGACGTCCTGCTGCTCAGGAAGCAGGTGAATCACCGCATGCTGGGTGTCCGGATTGAGCTCAGCGCTGGATGCATCCGTGAGACCGGCCTGATTGCGTGCCCACTCGATCACCGCCGTTTGCATGCCGAGGCACAAACCCAAGAAGGGCACCCGTTGTTCCCTTGCCCAGCGAATGGCGGCCACCTTGCCGTCAACACCCCGGTTGCCGAAGCCCCCTGGCACCACGACGGCGTCCATGCCTTTCAGCAGGCTTTCGGCTCCGTCGTTCTCGATTTGCTCAGCGCAGACCCAGTGCAAATCCAGCGAGGCATTCTGCGCCAGACAGGCGTGGCGAAGAGCTTCGACCACCGAGAGGTAGGCGTCGTTGAGTTGCACGTACTTGCCGACCAACGCCACCTTGACAGTCGGTCCTGGGTTGCGCATCTGGTGCACTAGCTGGGCCCAGCCGGCCATGTCGCTGTCGTGGTCCTCCAGTTGCAGAACATCGAGCACTTCGCGGCAGAGGCCTTCGTCCTCGAGGGTCAAGGGCACGGCATAGATGCTGTCGGCGTCTAGGGAAGGGATGACTGCTCGTTCGGGAACCCCGCAGAAGCCGCCGATCTTGCGTTTGAGCTCCTGGTTGATGTCCCGGTCGCTTCGGCACACCAGCACATCGGGTTGGATGCCGATGGATCGCAGCTCCTTCACTGAATGCTGGGTGGGTTTGGTTTTCAGTTCTCCAGAGGTGCCGATGAAGGGCAGCAGGGTCACATGGATGTAGGCCAGGTCATGGCGACCCACATCGCCGCGGAATTCACGGATGGCTTCCAGAAAGGGCAGCGACTCGATGTCACCCACGGTGCCGCCGATTTCGGTGATCACCACATCGGCGCCACTATTGGCGGCCACGCGGTGGATCCGTTCGCGGATCTCACCGGTGATGTGGGGAATCACCTGCACCGTGCCACCGTTGTAATCACCGCGGCGCTCCTTGTTGATCACCGACTGGTAGATCGAACCGGTGGTCACGCTGTTGAGGCGCGACATTGCCGTATCGGTGAAGCGTTCGTAGTGACCCAGGTCGAGGTCGGTTTCAGCCCCGTCTTCAGTGACGAAGACCTCGCCATGCTGAAAGGGGCTCATCGTGCCTGGGTCCACATTCAAGTATGGATCCAGCTTCAGGATCGAAACGCTGTAGCCACGCGATTTGAGCAGGCGTCCCAGGCTGGCGGCCACGATTCCCTTGCCGATGCTGGAGACGACACCACCGGTGACGAAGACGAACTTGGCCATGAACCCCTGGTCGATTCTTCAATGTACCCATTGCACCAAGGGGCCCAGTTTTGGCTGAAGGTCATCCCTCCAGCAGGCTTCTGAGCATCCAGGCTGTTTTCTCGTGAATCTGCAGCCGCTGGGTCAGCAGGTCAGCGGTGGGTTCATCGCTCGCGGCTTCCGCCAGAGGAAAAATGCTGCGAGCGGTTCTGGCCACGGCCTCATGGCCAGCAACCAGTTCCCTCACCATGTCGAGAGCAGCAGGTGGTTGGCTGATTTCCTTGATGGATGCCAGTCCAGCAAGGGTTGCGCCGCCATAGGGGGCCACGATGCCAAGAGCCCTGATTCTTTCAGCGATCTCGTCCAGGGAATTCCACAGCTCGGTGTACTGGTCCATGAACATCAGATGCAGGGTGTTGAACATCGGACCGGTCACATTCCAGTGGAATCCATGCGTTTTTCCATAGAGCACATAGGTATCCGCCAGCAATCGGCTTAGCCCAGCTGCGATTTCCTCGCGCTGTTCCTGAGGGATACCAATGTTGATCTGGGGTGCGCTGGCCATGCAATTGGTTGGAATAAGGGTGGTTGAAGTCAGGAATCCAGGCCCAGGATGTAGTCCTTTACCTTGGATCGCCGCTGCGGTTGGCGCAGCTTGAGTAGGGCGCGCGTCTCGATCTGGCGAACCCTTTCTCGCGACAGCGCCATCGCTTCACCGATTTCCGCCAGGGTGCGCGGGTGATCGTCCTCGAGGCCGAAACGACT
This sequence comes from Synechococcus sp. UW179A, assembly GCF_900473965.1. Lineage (NCBI taxonomy): Bacteria > Bacillati > Cyanobacteriota > Cyanophyceae > Synechococcales > Synechococcaceae > Synechococcus > Synechococcus sp. UW179A. Next base: position 239,717 of record NZ_UCNJ01000002.1, read on the forward strand.
ACGGATCACTTCCGCTTCCCTTGGTGTGAGCTCATCCAACAAGTGCTCCAGGTCGTCATGGAGGGAATCGCGGGTGAGGGTCTGCTCAGGTGTGGCACTGCCGTCTTCCAGCAGGTCTCCCAACTGGGTGTCCTGGTCCTTGCCGACCCTGGTTTCCAGGGAGATCGAGCGAGGAACCCGCATCAGCGTCATGCGCACTGTTTCTTCGCTCAGCCCCAGTTCCCTGGCCAGATCAGTCACTGATGCCAGTCGTCCCTTTTCGGTGGCGATCTCCTGCTGAACGCGTTTGATGCGGTTCAGTTTTTCGGTGACATGCACCGGTAGACGAATCGTTCGGCTCTGGGTGGCGATCGCTCGGGTGATTCCCTGACGGATCCACCAGTAGGCGTAAGTGCTGAAGCGGAAGCCTCGGGTGGGGTCGAACTTTTCAACCGCCCGCTCGAGGCCAAGCGTTCCTTCTTGAACCAAATCCAGCAGTTCCATGCCCCGCTGCTGATACTTTTTCGCCACCGCCACCACAAGGCGCAGGTTGGCCTGGATCATCCGGTCGCGGGCCCTGCGGCCCTCCCGAAGCCGTCGCTGCAATTCCTTAGCCTCAAGGCCCACCTCATCTGCCCAGAGGCTGTACCCCTCATTCAGCTTTCGATTGAGTTCTTCGATGGGCAATTCAGCCGCCCGTGCCCATTCCTGACGTGTGGGCCAGTGGCTCACCTGATTGGCTTCGCGCAACTGCAGCTCCTCTAGATCCAGCAGGATCCGGATTGCCGCATGCTGATTGCTGAGGTCCCGCTCCTGCACGAGCAGTTTCTCCCGTGCCTGGACCTGACGAGAGAGGGTGACTTCTTCTTCGCTGGTGAGCAGGTCGACTCGACCGATGTCCTGCAAGTACAGGCGCAGCAGATCGTTGCCACCGCTCCAGCGGATCGGGGCATGCCCCGTCGATCGGGAGTGTTTGGCCAAGAAACCCTGAATGGCTCACTGTTCTTCCAGGGTTGATGCTTTGAGGGCTCAGTGCTCCGAAACGCTGGTTTCTGTTCGGGTTCTAGTTTTCGGTCTCGTCGTTCTCTTCCACCCAGGTGCTGGCCACATGCAGCTCCTCTAGCTGTTTGTCGGCGACATCGCCGGGAGCATTGGTCATCAAACAACGCGCCTGCTGGGTCTTGGGGAAGGCGATCGTGTCGCGGATCGATTCCTCGCCTGCCAACAGCATCACCATCCGGTCGACGCCGAAGGCCAGGCCTCCGTGGGGTGGAGCTCCCACATCCAGGGCGTCCATCAGGAAACCGAACTGCTCTTGAGCTTCCTCCAGAGGCAGTCCCACGGTTTGTAACACCTGTCGCTGCAGGGCCGAGTCGTGGATGCGCAGCGAGCCACCGCCGAGTTCGAGCCCATTGAGCACGAGGTCGTAAGCCTGAGCGCGGGCTTCTGGCAGTGTCTGAGCCCACTCCGATGGGTCGTTGCCCAGGTCTTCGGCGTTCGGAGCGCAGAAGGGGTGATGCAGAGCCTCAAAACGATTCTCATCACTGTTGAACTCGAACATCGGGAAATCCACGACCCAGAGGAAATTCCACTGGTCGTTTTCCCTGTCGTATTGGACCATTCCCAGCTCTTTGGCGAGGTACTGACGCACCCGGTCGAGGGCCTTGTTCACCGTGGCGGTGTCGCCGGCACCGAACAACAGCAGGGTGCCGGGTTCCGCGCCTGTGCGGCTGAGTAGCAACTGCTTCTGCTCGTCGCTGATGTTGTCCTTGATCGCGCCGATGGTGTCGATCTCGCCGCCATCTCGCACGCGGATGAAGGCCAGACCACCGGCACCGGCGGCCTGGGCTTCGCTGAACACATCTCCACCGGGTTTGATGCGCACATTGGAGACGGCATCATTGCCGCCTGGCACGGCAATCACCTTCACCGCGCCGCCGGACTTCACCGCGCCGCTGAACACCTTGAAGCCCATGTCCTCGACGATGTCCGAAACGGTCACCAGCTCCATGCCGTAACGGGTGTCGGGCCTGTCGGTGCCATAGCGTTCCATGGCGTCATGCCAGGTCATGCGCGGGAACGGTCTCGGCAGCTCGATGCCTTTCACCGCCTTCCAGATGGCGCAGATCAGTGATTCGTTGAGCTCCAGGATCTGCTCCTGGTCCATGAAGCTCATCTCGATGTCCAGCTGGGTGAACTCCGGCTGGCGGTCGGCGCGCAGGTCTTCATCGCGGAAGCAGCGCGCTACTTGGTAGTAGCGCTCGATGCCGCCCACCATCAGCAACTGCTTGAACAACTGGGGTGACTGCGGCAAGGCGAACCATTCGCCGCCGCAGACGCGGCTTGGAAGCACGTAATCGCGTGCGCCTTCAGGAGTGGAGCGCGTGAGCACTGGCGTTTCCACCTCAATGAAGCCAGCGTCCTCGAGGAAGCGGCGGGCGGCCTGGATGGTCTGGGCCCGCAGGCGCAGGTTGTCGTTCATGCGCTTGCGGCGCAGATCCAGATAGCGGTGACGCAGTCGCAGCTCCTCGCGTGTGTTCTCTTCGTCGTGCACCGAAACGGGGAAGGGAAGGTTCCCTTTCACGCTGTTCAACACCTTGATTCCACTGGCCAGCACTTCCACAGCACCGGTTGCCAGCTTGTCGTTGAGGGATTCGGCTGGGCGGGCTCGCACCTTGCCATTCACCTGCAGCACGGTTTCGCTGCGTAGATGTTCGGCTACAGCAAAAGCCTCAGCACCCAGGTCGGGGTCCACGGTGATCTGCACGGTGCCGCTGCGGTCGCGCAGGTCAATGAAAATCACACCGCCGTGGTCGCGGCGTCGATCCACCCAGCCGCACAGCTGCACCTGCTTATCTATGTGCTGCTTGCGCAGGTCGCCGCAACCATTGCTGCGCATCGGATCTTTCAACTGTTGACAGGCGAGTTTCCCATAGCCCGGGCCCCTTTAACCACGTCGGTAGAAGGGCCGCTTCACCACGGTGGCCGGTTGTACCTGCCCTCGTATCTCCACACCAAGTTCGCTGCCGACTTTCGCCAGCTCCTTTGGTACGACCGCAAGGGCGATGGCCTCCTCCAGGGTGGGTGACCAACTGCCGCTGGTGACCACTCCCACCTTTTTACCGTTGTGCAGCACCGGGTAGTCATGCCGGGCAATAGCTCGTCCTTGCAGCTTCAGTCCCACAAGTCGCTGGGAGGCTCCATTGGCGGCCACCTGCTCTAGAGCTGCGCGGCCAATGAAGTCCTGAGGCATCTCAAGGTGGACCAGCCAACCCAGGCCTGATTCGAACGGATTGGTGTTGGCAGTCATGTCTTGGCCATAGAGGTGCATGGCGGCCTCAAGACGCAAGGTGTCGCGTGCTCCCAGGCCGCATGGCACGACATCCAGGGCCAGCAGTTGCGCCCAGAGTTTGCGTCCGTCTGTCCGGCTCAGCAGCAACTCAGCACCGTCTTCTCCGGTGTAGCCGGTTCTGGCGCAGAACACCTGTTCGCTGAGCCCTTGCAAGTGCAACTGGCGATGGCCAAAGCGGGGTAGCTCGTGCAGAGACTCTCCGCTGAGTGTCTCGAGAATGCCAATCGCCTTCGGGCCCTGCAGGGCCAACAACACGCCATCCCCCTTTTCATCCCGCACACGCAGACCTCGTGGTTCCAGCTGCTGTTTCAGCCAGGCCGTGTCGCTGTCAGCGCAGGCAGCATTGATGACTACCAGCAGGGTGCCGTCGCCGGATGCAGTTTCCCCCTGGTCGTAGATGATTAGGTCATCACGGATGCCGCCGTTGTCATTGAGCAGCACGGTGTAGCAGGCCTGGCCCACTCCGATCCGGTGCAGGTCCGTTGGCACCAGAGTCTGGAGTGCGTCCTTGGGATTACTGCCTTCGATGCGAACTACGCCCATGTGAGAGATGTCGAACATCCCTACGGCTTCACGAACGGCTTTGTGTTCGGCGATCAATCCTGAGAACTGCACCGCCATCTCCCAGCCAGCAAAAGGAACCATGCGGCCTTTGGCCTCTCGACAGAGGTCATGAAGCGGCGTGCGATGCAGATCCATGACGGAGATCAGGCGTTTAAAGCGGATCCTATGGATGCAGTTCCGGTTTGCGTTGGAAGTGGAAGCAAAGCCGCAGATTGAGCCACCAGCGTCGACCGCTGCGGAAAGTGTCCTTAGCTTGAACTCCTCTGTTCAGAAAGCCTTCTGTCCAAGTCTTCCTGCCAGTCGTGTCAGCACTGCATCCCTGCACAGGGTGGTGGGGGCGGCAGCTGGTGCAGGTTGCGCAATCTGACGGTGCATGTTGAGCTTGCACGGGTGATTTGGTGCCATCACTGGACAGCCCGTGCTCCGGTGCTCCCTGGCCTTGTGTCCTCCGACCAGCCTCTGGTCGGAGGCGACCGACAGTTGGATTTGGGAGCTTCCGTTGACGGTCTCGGTCACTCTGGAGAGCCTGCCCAGGTGTTGTGAACAAAGACGGTGTGTCGTTTCAGTTACAACACCCATTGAATCGGTCGTAAAAATGAAGAGACTGAAGATTGTTTGCGTTTCCGTTGTCGGTCTCCACATCCATGCCGACCGCTGTTCAGCTGATCGCTGAGCATCGCAATGTTGATCAGTTGCTGTTGCCCACGGGCAGCATCCTGTTTGATCGGGGTGAATCGGCGACTGCTCTTTATGCGATTGAGCGCGGACTTGTAGAGCTCACGACCGGCGGTCGAGACCGCCTCCGCTACGGCGATGGCGAAGTCTTTTTCTATGAAGACCTGGTGGCGGAAGACGCACATCACAGCCGAACAGCGCGAGCGATTACCCCGGTTCACGTTCTTCGACTGGATCGCAACAGTTTTCTGGAGTTGATTCACGGGCATCCCACACTCGTGCTCAGCCTGCTCAGCGGTCAGCACCGACGACTGCGGCAGCAGCGTCTGGAAGCTGCTCACTTCTACTGAGCCATCAGCAACAACAGGCTGCGGGTCACCTTGGCTGCCAAAACGCTGCTGCTGCCACTGGGGTCTAGTTGAGGAGCCAGTTCAACAACATCGGCTCCGACCAGGTTGTGGTGCTGTAACTCGCTCACCAGTTCGGCGAAGTGTTGCCAGAGAAAGCCTCCTGGTTCAGGGGTCCCTGTGCCAGGCATCACGGCCGGGTCAAACCAGTCAAGGTCAACTGTCAGATAAAGCGGCTGGCCGCGCAAATTCTGTAAACGGGAGACCATCTGATCGAAGGGGACCAGGCGGTTGCTGCTGCGCAGTTCTGAGAATTCCTCCTTGGTGCCGCTGCGAATGGCGATCTGCAGCAGCTCTCTACTGGGAAGCACCTCCAGGCAGCGCCGCATGGCGCAGGCGTGGCTGTGGCGAGATCCCAGCCATTCATGGCGGAGATCTGCGTGGGCATCCAGCTGCACCAGCGCCAGATTCGGATGTCGTTCGGCGACAGCGGCGACAGCTCCGGAGCTGATGGAGTGTTCACCACCCAGCATCAAGGGCTTGAGCTGCAAGTCCATGGCGTGGATCGTGGCCTTGTGAACGGCCTCCACGACGGGTTCAGCGGCGCCAAAAGGGATCTCGACCGCTCCAAGGTCGGCGTAGGCCATGGTCTCGAGGTCAAGGTCAAGCTGGGGGCAGTAGGTCTCAAGGCCAGTACTCACATCCCGTACCGCTGCGGGTCCAAAACGGGTGCCTGGCCTGAAGGATGTTGTGCCGTCGTAGGGCACGCCGAACAGGCCCACTTTGCAGCCGTTCGGATCCCGGCTCGCGCCCATGTAGACCGCTCCCTCCTGGTCAAACAGTGAATGGCCCGGGATGTTCACGCCAATAGCTCCCGTTCGATGAAGGCAGGTATCGCTTCAAAGGCACCGGATTGCCAGCGTGTGCTCCAGATCTCGCAGCCTGCGGCGATGGTGGCCGCCCGCTCCGCGACGGCTTTGCGGTAGCGCGGGCCTTCCACCGCAGCGAAAGTCCAGCTCCACCAGCCGCTGGGATACATCGGCACCCAGCCGTAGAGGGGGTCGGCATGGTCGAACACATCCCTCAGCAGGCGAACAATGTCGATGTGGACCTGCCGAAAGGCTTCGGGCGACTCGCTTTGGGTGGCGAAGACGCCCCCCGGCCTGAGGATGCGCCGGCAGTGCTCGAAGAAGCTGCGGTTGAACAGACCCTCAGCTGGACCTGCCGGATCGGAGCCGTCCACGATCACCACGTCGTAGCTGGCGTCGGTGCACTCCGCTGCCCAGGCAATGCCATCTCCCACAGTCAGGTGAAAGCGCGGGTCCTGCCAGCAACCTCCGCCAATTGAAGCCAGATGCTTCTGGCTGAGTTCCACCACCCGGCCATCGATCTCCACCATGTCGAGATGTCGCACGCCCGGATAGCGAAGGCATTCGCGAGCTGTGCCGCCGTCGCCACCGCCGATGACCAGGATGCTTTCAATGGCCGCGGCACTGCAAAGAGCCGGATGCACCAGTGCTTCGTGGTAGTGCCTTTCCTGGTGCTCGGCGGTCATCCAGCAACCGTCCAGCAGCAAGCCTCTGCCATAGCGCTCGCTCTCGATCACGGTGATGCGCTGGAAGCTGCTCAGTTCATCCACTAGCACCTGCCCAGTGAGCCCATAACGAACCCCTTCATGGTGTTCATCGATCCAGCCGCCGCTGGCCGGGGATGCCTTGGTCATGAAGGTGGTGGTGGAATCCTTCCTCCAGCTAAGAACAGCGTTGGCTCAGCGTTTGCGCTGAGCCAACGCAGACTGCTGATACCACTCCTATTGCTCGTCGGGGTCGGAGCGTGATTCAGGATCTGCCGATCAATGACCGTTTGGTGATCCCAGCCGCTGAGCTGCAGTGGCGGTTTTCCAGGTCCTCTGGTCCGGGTGGGCAGGCTGTGAACACCACCGACTCCAGAGTGGAGTTGCGATTTGACCTGGAGAGTTCCAAGGCCCTTGGTCCCTTTCGCAAGGCCCGCTTGCGTGAGCAATTGGCGTCGCGCCTGGAGGGAAATTGCCTGCGGGTGGTTGCGGCTGAGGAGCGTTCGCAGTGGCAGAACCGTCAGAGAGCTATGGCGCGACTGGCCGATTTGTTGAGGGAGGGGCTTAAGCCGCCTCCGCCGAAGCGCAGGCCCACCCGTCCGGGCCGTGCTGCAGTCAAACGAAGACTTGAGGCCAAAGGCAGGCGCAGCGAACTCAAACGTCGCCGCCAAGGCAGGCCTTCATTGGATGACTAGGGGTTGGTCCAGATGGATTGCTTGGTTAAGATTGGGTTAACCAAGCTGTCTTGGAGGTGGATGAATGAATCAATCACATGATCACCACCCCTCAGCCGAATTGGTCAACCTGATGCGTCTGGAAGAAGGGGCGCGTAGCTGCACAACCCGTGATCAGGCGCGTGCCTTCATCCGCGAAGCCGACCAGGTCAAGCGTCATCTCTGGGGCACAACGGAAGGCACGATTGCCGCTCACGACTGATCCAGGCCTCCAAGCTGATTTCTGTCTACGGTCCGCGCAACATCGCTGATCAATGTGCAAGTACGCAAGGACACTGTTGGGCTGACCGTCGACAAAAGCCTGATGCGTCTGCACGTTGTGCGGCCCCAGAGCGATGGTTGCTGGCCGGGCATCCTTTTTTATTCGGATATCTATCAGCTCGGTGCGCCGATCACCCGTCTTGCTGATCGGCTTGCCAGCTATGGCTATTTGGTCGCTGCGCCGGAGATTTTTCATCGCCGTGAGCCGATCGGCTCGGTGATCGAGCCTGATCCCATCGGCCGATTGCGAGGCAACGACAATGCTGCAAACACGTCTATCGCTGCCTATGACTCCGACGCAGCGGCGGCATTGGCCTGGCTGTCGGAGAATGCTGATGTGGATGCCCGGCGTCTGGGAGCCGTTGGCTTCTGCCTCGGAGGTCATCTTGCTTTTCGTGCTGCGCTCCTGCCTCAGGTCAGGGCCAGTGTCTGCATCTATCCCACTGGACTTCAGGACGGCAAGCTCGGTTTTGAAGCAGCTGATTCATTGCAACGGGCTGCTGAGATCCAGGGAGCCCTGCTCACGATCTTCGGCAGTCTCGATCCCCATGTCCCTCGCGAAGCCAGGACACTGATCCTTGCGACGCTCGCGGCTATCCCTCAGCTGCGGCACCAATCCATTCTTTATGAGGCGAACCACACCTTTATGCGCGATGACGGCGAGCGCTGGGATCCGCAGTGCGCTGATCAGGCATGGGCAGAGCTAACTGGTTTCTTAGAAAGGGAACTGAGCTGATTAGGTTCCCTGATCTTGAGACGCGCACTCGCGCTGGATGGCTTGTTTGGCCTGCTGCCAAAGCCCCTCCAGTTCCTGGATGCTATGGCCGTGGAGATCACCGCCCAAGGCTGCTTCGACCCTTGAAAAGCGAGCCAGGAAGCGTTGATTGGTTCCTGCCAGTCCTTCCTCCGGGCTGATCTCACACCAGCGAGCCACATTCACCAGGGTGAACAACACATCCCCAAGCTCCTCCTGGGCATGGGCCCTGTCGCCTGAGGCAATGGCTTCTTTGAGCTCTTCGAGCTCTTCGTTCACCTTGCTCCAGACACCGGTCATGTCCGCCCATTCGAAGCCGGCCTTTGCGGCTTTTTTGGAGATGGTCATCGCCCCAGAGAGGGCCGGCTGTCCACGCACCTTGCCGGCGAGCTGATCGCTGAGCGGAGAGGCCGAGATTGCAGCAGCTTTTGTTTCTGCTCGTTCCTGCGCTTTGATGGCCTCCCAGCTGATGCGAACAGCTGCGCTGTCGCGCACTTCGGCATTAGCGAAAACATGGGGATGGCGGCGAATCAGTTTCTCGCTGATGCCGGCTGCCACAGCATTCAGATCGAATCGCTCGTCTTCCTCGGCGATGCGGGCATGAAGCACCACCTGCAACAGCAGGTCACCGAGCTCCTCCTTCAAATGCTTGTCATCGCCATGACGGATGGCATCGGCCACCTCATGGGCTTCCTCCAGCACATAGGGGATGAGTGACTGGTGGGTCTGTTCCAGATCCCAGGGGCAGCCTTCTTCTGGATCACGTAACCGTGCCACTAAGGCCTCCAGCCGGCGCAGGGGGTCCTGGTGCTGGGTCACTTCGGAGCCTGAGGCCATGGAAACCGTGCACGCTTGTGGTCACCTTCTCACCGACGTCGATGCCTGCGCCAGGATTTTGACCACTCCGCAGGCAGTGGATCCCCATCCAGAATCAGATGCAGCCACACGCTGCTTTCCAGACCCATCAGGACGCCGATCCAAGTCCGGGGATGTTCTCTCAATGCTGAAAGCAGGTCTGGCCATGCCTGGGATGGGGTTGGAATGGCAGGGGACAACAGCGATGCAGTGGCTGTCCAGATCAGCAGTATCAGGGCTGACAGCCATGCCAAGCGCAGTGTCATGCCGATCAGGGGGCCGTGGGATAAGAGCGATCGATGCGGAAGCAGTCGCCGATAGGGCCACCAGATCGCACTCAGCACCCCCCAGCGCCTGAGGGCGGTCGAGCGCACGTCAAGGTCCGGTGACAGCCATAGGCCTCCAACCAGGAAGGCCAGCGCCGTTAGAGCACCGTTGATCCATCCCAGCCACCAGCTCGTGAGCAGGCCAATGGGCAGGAACCAGGCCAAGGTGGCCCGGTCATGGTCTCGGCCTGAGGCCACATCAATTGGTGTTGAGCTGTTCCAGCCTGCCTCGATCAGGCAGAATCGGCTCACCGGGCGATTAGCTCAGCGGTAGAGCACCTCCCTTACAAGGAGATTGTCACAGGTTCGATCCCCGTATCGCCCATCCCGGACCACCACTCTTGAATGCCGTTCAGAACTGGCTTTTGAGAGTTTTTGTTACTGACTGCCCACAGCTCAGGGCGGGCGTCACATTGCGAGCACTCATAAGGATGCTCACTGAACTGGACCGGATGCCTGAATCGTCAGGCCTGAGCGATTCGCTGGTGATCATCCTCCAGAAGGCCGCACTGCTGGTGACCCAGCTGCTCTCGAGGTTGCGATGACAAAACTGCAATGGACAGATAAAAAAAGAGGAGGGCCCCACCCTCCTCAGCTCGACGCGTCTTCGGATTTCCCGTCCTCAGACGAGCTAACAGTGCAGTACGGCGACCAGATACTTCGTAGTTATAAATACCTAGGTGAGCGTGTCCTCACTTTGGGAAAGCATGGGATTAGGGGCTTCTCCGATGAATGCCCCTCGGCGGATGGGACCACGCCGACGCGCTGCGTGGCCAGTCGACCAATCTGGTGTTGGGGCATGAATTCGCCTCTGCCCAGCAGGACCGTCTGCAGGAAGCCCTCGAGGGTGCTGTTTGGCCAATGCTCGGAACAGCTGAAAAAGGCCAGCTTTTACTTGCAAGCACCCCCGCTGGTGGGGCAACTACAGCCACGATTTATGGGAAAGGGCTGAAGGCACTCCGGAGTGGGGCCGCTGGAGTTACAGCAGCACCCAGGGCGGCTGGGTTGATGATGCCTTTGTGGAAGAGGCGAAATCCACCATGGCCCTCGAGCTCTGGAGGCAAGAATTCCACGCCTCGATCGAATCGCTCGTTGGCAGCGTCTACCCCTCGTTTGGCAGCGGCAATATCAAGTCGGTGGTGGATGACGGCGTGAGCCCGCTGATCATCGGAATGGATTTCAACCGCACACCGTTCTGCGCGTGCGTTGCCCAGATGCAGGGCAACACGCTGGCGGTGATCGACGAGGTGGTCTTGATGGAAAGCGACTCCAGAGAGATGGCGTTGACAATCCGCGACCGCTACCCGAGCAGAGCCATTCACTGCTGCCCTGACCCCACCGGCAAGCGGCTGCAGACCTCGAGCCTGGGACTGAGCGATCACAAGATCCTCAAGGACGTGGGCAATTTTGTGATCCACGCGCCGAAGGCTCCCTGGCGGCAGAGGGACACGATCAATGCGCTGCGGATGTGGATCCTGTCGGCCGATGGCCAGTGCCGACTCCAGGTGGACCCGACCTGCAAGCGGGTGATCCGCTTATTGCGGAACCTGACCTTCAAACCCGGCAAGGCCGAGCCGATGGATGACGACAACAGCCACATGGCCGAGGCCACGGCCTATGTGGCGATCGCGATCAGCAAGGGCCTCACACCCTGGACAGTCGGCAGAAGCGAGACCGTCTCGGTCTGGTGATCATCACTTAGGTGGGCAATAATCAATAATTTAGTTTTATTGATCTCTGCTCAACTGCGCTCAATCGTGCCAGATATTGAAGGCTGATTGATGGTTTTTTGGGGTAATTGAAGCAATAAAAAGCACCTGCAGATTGGTGATTATTTTTTGCGAACTGCAGGCATGACTAGCCATTCATCCATCATCTGATAAACCCGCATCCCAAACCCCCCGATTGGCAAGCAATCATCCATGACTCCGAGCCACCACAAAAACCACCAGAGGCGGTTTCCAATTCCTGATCACCCGGCGGTTCAGATTGCATCGATTGAATATCGTTTGCAGTAATTGAGAAACCTGCCGCATTAGCAATTTCAATTGCTGCTTCAGGGGTGCTTACCTCCTTGAGTTTCTCCTGCAATTCAGTATCTGATTTAATCTTTTCAAGGAAGGCTTTGAGCTGTTCTTCTGACATGGCTTGAACGTATCTGTACTGTGAATAGCAGAATTGCTTGTTAGCTGATGTTCCGGATGGCACACTCCATCTGCTGAGAATCTTTAAATATCAAATCATGCCAGGTATTGAAGGCTAATTTGTGGGCTGTATGGGGTGATTGAAGAAATAAAAAACCCCTGAGGTTGCAGGGGGTTTGTTCTGCAATGAAATTGTGGGCTGTTGTATTTTATTGTTCAAGGAAAGTTTTTGAGCCACCAAAAAACGCCAAGCAGATCAAATTACCCTAGCCGCCAGCTGCAGCTTCCAGCTCCTCATCAGAAATCTCTGATTGAGCCTTCTTCAAGTCTTCAACAGAAATACTAAATCCCGCCTCGTTCGCAATTGCAAGAGCTGCGTCAACATCAGTAGCAGCTTTGAGCTTCTCCTGAAGGCTGGAATCACCTTTGATCTTGCCGAGGAATGCCTTGAGTTGTTCTAGGGACATGGGTATGAGCTCTGTTCAGCAGTGATAGCAACGGTCTTCTGTAGAGGCTTTGGTTGATAATTACTGCGCTCAATCGTGCCAGGTATTGAAGACTGATTTTTGGGCTTAGTCAGACTATTGAAGTAATAAAAAGCCCCTGTTAATGCAGGGGGTTTGATAATGAATTAGACTCAAACCACACAACAGGCTCGACTCAAACCACACACACCCTCAGACACGCCTTCCAGATCCTCTTTACTGAGCAGGCTGATCAGATCAGCGGAGAATTCGTGTCCATGTTCGTTGGCAATGCCTACAACATCTTCAGGTGACGTTGCTGCCTTTAGTTTGCCTTGAATGGACTGGTCATCCTTCGCCTTGGCGAGGAATGCCTTGAGTTGATCAAGTGTCATTTATCAGTCATGGATAATGGTGACTGTGAATGATAGTAAAAGGGCAAGCATTGATTACAAATGAGGGTAGGAAGGGTAAGAATAATGTTCCTTGGATTTTCGTGGAGATGTGTCGACGACACCTCCGCTGACTCCTGGTTCTCCTGTGACAACTCCAGGATCCGTCCCGCCCGATAGCACTGACAATTCTTCATCAGTCAACTCTTCCATGAGTTCCGGTGACTCATCTTTCTTGCTCTTAGCTTGCTTTTCAGTCATAGGTATCAGGTCTGTTCTGCAGTTATAGCAATGGTCCGCTGCAGTGTCTTTAGCTAATACTTAACGCACTCAATCGTGCCAGGCATTGAAGGCTGATTGATGGGATTACTGTCAGACTATTTAAGAAATCAGCCATTGCAGGGGCTGAGGACTGATGTGTCAACTGGTTTCGCTACTATAGGCCTGGCAATGGTTCCTTGTGCCCCCATGCCTGGCGTCATGGGTGTAAAATTCGTGAATCCACCAGCTGCGCCTTCCAGCTCCTCTTCTGTAACCTCATCTTGAACCTTCTTCAAGTCATCAGCAGAGATGCTAAAGCCAGCATCTTTCGCAATCGCAAGAACTGCGTCTGAATCAGCCGCTGCTTGAAGCTTTTCCTGAAGACTGGTGTCGCCTTTGACCTTTTCGAGAAAGGCTTTGAGTTGCTCTTCTGACATGGTTAGCAGGTCTTTTCAGCAGTCATAGCAACAGTTAACTGATTGGATCAATGGGTCCATGCACACCCGGACCTTGCGCTGATGGAACACCGCTATTCGCGCAACAATTGAGCGTTCTCCATAGACAACCCACCCCGCCAGAAAGTAACTCTAACTCATCAGCACTTAGATTCTCCAGATGATCTGCCGTGAATTCATATTCGTGTTCTTTAGCGAGATCAAGCACTTCTTGAGATGTTTTTGCTGCTTTTAGTTTCTCCTGAAGATTGGAATTTTCTTTCACTTTGGCAAGGAAGGCTTTGAGTTGCTCTTCTGACATGGTTAGCAGGTCTTTTCAGCAGTCATAGCATCGGTCTGCTGCAGTGTCTTTGGCTAATACTTACTGCGCTCAATCGTGCCAGGCATTGAAGGCTGATTGTTGGTCTTTTTGGGATGGTTGAAGAAATAAAAAGCCCCTCTAATGCAGGGGTTTTATGAGTTTGACTCAATCATATAAAAGTGAACTAACACCCATAATCACTATTGTGACTAAGCTGCACCAGAATATTGAGACTCAAGAGCTAAACAGCCACATCCCCCAGCCACACCTTCCAGCTCCTCTTCACTGAGCTGGTTGATCTTATCAGCAGTGAATTCATGACCATGTTCTTTAGCGATACCTACAACATCCTCAGGTGACTTTGCTGCTTTTAGTTTCTCCTGAAGATTGGAATCACCTTTGACCTTGGAGAGGAATGCCTTGAGTTGTTCTAGGGACATGGGTAACAGGTCTGTTCAGTAGTCATAGCAACGGTCTGTTGCGGTGTCTTCAGACAACAATTACTGCGCTCAATCGTGCCAGGTATTGGAGGCTAATTTATGGGATTAGTCAGACTGTTGAAGTAATAAAAAGCCCCTACGGCAGCAGGGGGTTTGATGAGTAGAATCAGGGAGCAAAATTCAGGAGCACAATTCCGCCCACCAGAGCACATAATTCACCATTTCGAGAATTCAACCCAGCCACACACCTGCGTAATTACACATCCCCCAGCCACGCCTTCCAGCTCCTCTTCACTTAGTGCAGTGATCTTATCACCAGTGAATTCTACATCAGTGAATTCGTGGCCATGTTCTTTAGCGATAGCCACCACATCTTCAGGAGTCTTTGCTGCCTTTAGTTTGTCTTGAATGGACTGGTCGTCCTTAGCTTTGGCAAGGAAGGCCTTCAGCTGTTCTTCTGACATGGGTATAAGCTCTGTTTAATAACTATAGCAGCGATGTTTTGAAGTGTCTTTAACTAATAATTACTGCGCTCAATCGTGCCAGGTATTGAAGGCTGAGTTATGGGATTAGTCAGACTATTGAAGCAATAAAAACCCCTGTCAATGCAGGGGCTTTCGCGGGTGTGTAGGCTTGTTTAAACTAGTAAGGTCCACTTAAAAACGTGGTGCCCAGAAGCCGGACCGTCGCCAGGTGACCGCCGGACCGCAATTTTGTCCACCACCAACTGCGCCCTCCAGCTCCTCGTCTGCCAATTCTCGTGAGCGGATTGAATATCTAGATTGAATATCTTCTGCGGTAATTGAAAAGCCTGCGTCTTTGGCAATCTCCACAACAGCATCTGCATCTGCAGCTCCATTGAGTTTCTCCTGAAGGCTGGTATCAGATTTTCCCTTTTCTAGAAAGGCTTTGAGTTGTTCTTCTGACATGGGTTTCAGGAGTCTTTAACGGTTATAGCAACAGTCTTCTGCAGTGTCTTTAACTAACAATTAAAGTGCTCAATCGTGCCAGGCATTGAAGGCTGATTTATGAGCTTTTTAGGGGTGATTGAAGAAATAAAAACCCCTGCGGCGGCAGGGGCTTTTGCCCCTGTAGCCGGGATAGTTATGCAATACAGCTAAAGGTTTGCCCGCACCGCACCGGACAACACAAGGTGTCGGCACACAAAGCACCGGAATCGCCACCAGCCGCGTCTTCCAGCTCCCTGTCAGAAATCTCTGATTGCTTAAACCCAGCCTCTTTCAAGTCGTCAACAGAAACACTAAACCCAGCCTCTTTCGCAATCGCAAGAACTGCATCAGCATCAGCAGCTGCTTTGAGATTTTCCTGAAGCTCGGTGTCGCCTTTGACCTTTTCTAAGAAGGCTTTGAGCTGTTCTTCTGACATGGGTATCAGGTCTGTTCTGCTGTCATAGCAGAGGTCTGAATCACCACCTTGGCTCGCATCGCTTCCACCCGCCTGACTTCCGCATCGTTTCCCATGCCTCGATGGCGTTGTGCCTGAGCATTCGTCTGATGACCGGCTGACCTCTACCCCGTAGCGGTCGGGTCTCGACGATGACCCATTGAGCGTGCTGGGTTGGCATGTCGTTAGTGAAGCTACAGACCTTGCCTTCCTGGTCATTCATCAACCAGCCGACACCGTTCTTCGCTGTATGGCGATCAACAAGTGGGCGATCCTTGTTCGGCATCGGAGGAGTCTGGCCACCATTCGAATCAGACTGGCGGCTGATTGATCTATTGATCGATTGCTGATTCGTGCGCACGCCAAGAATTGGTCAGGGGTCACATTTGCGTACATATCTGCTCACAAACCCCCTTCAAATCGCTGAGACCGCAGTGCCTGACTAGAGCGAGGTGTTGCCTTATAAGCCGTTTGTTAGAGGTTCGATCCTCGTATCTTCCATCGGTCACTACAGCGCATCTCAGCCAATACCACCCGCCACCCGGCGGGTTAACGGCTAGCAGGTGGCTTCAAAGCTGTTCCGCCATTCCGGTCAGGGAATGCCAGACCTGTAACTCAGTAAAGGCCGAAGCGACTGGTGGCAGACAGTGCCGATCCCGCAGGTGCATCGCGATGACCTCTGCAACCTGGAGGGTTCGGACCATACCGCTGATACCACCGGACACCCAGCAGTGCAGCTGTTTAGCGGCGGCATCAGCTCGATGAAATCAGATCTGAGCAATAACTGATGCGCTGCGAAATGCAGCGCACCCTCAGGGCGCAGAAGCTCAGCCACTGGCTGATCAAAAACGATCCGGAGATGCAGCGATCGATCGTCAGCAGCGAGGTCGAGGTATCCGTCGAATGAACAGAACAACACCGCGAAGCCAACTGCAGGGCCGCCGATGCACTGGGGCTCCAGGTTGTTGATCACGTCACCATCCGTTCTTAGGCCACGAATGGAATGACCGTTCTGAAGAGATCGCTGGTTTTGAACAGTTGATGAGTGGCTGCCGATTAGGTCGTGTCGTCGTGATGGCACCGCGCCGGTTTAGTTCTGTTCCGATGCCGCCAGAACGGCTGCAGTTCTTAGTCGAAGTCGCACTGCTGCACAAGATTGACCTGAGCTTGGGGAAGGCGTGATTTGTTGAATCAATTAGAATTCTTTCAAGAACTTGTTTAGCACTTTGCTTTGCGTCAATTATGATAAAAAATGTATATATTTTTTCTCTCCTTTTGATTGGATTTGATGCAACGGTGATTGCTACATCCAATGCGGAAGGAACTGGTTTGCCCGGTTTTGCTTTGCCATCGCTAAGAGGCGGTGGACGCGAAGAACATAATATTTCGTGCATATTATTGCAAAAAACAAAAACATTGCTCTGTGATGTTCATGATCATGCTTGGAAGGATTGGGGCACGGGCCAGCAGTGGGGTTCCATCGGGACTCGATTTATGCTTCCACAGCAGGGTCCTGCGCAAGCAATAAGAAGTTCTGATGAAATTACCGGAGGTAACGTTCTGAATTATGGAGCCACTATCAAGTTCGGTTCCATTGTCTGTAAATCAGAGCAAATCGGACTTACTTGTACTAATCAATCTGGTGGGATGATGCATTTAAATCGTGATTTTTATACTCTGAATAAACCGGTAAGTTCAATACCTAAATAGGCGACTGCTTTATTAGCCAGGTTCGCTAGTTAGCCGAATGGCGGTCCCAGCCGAGGTGGATCAGTGTTATTGCATGGAGGCTGCTGGGCTGGACCCCGGGAGCAGCACGCGCTTCAGGCCAATCATCTTCAGGTTTGACAACCGTCCTGCCCATGGGTGTTGCAAACCGTTTTTGATTGCTGATGTCGATGCAGTCGGCTGGTCTACGAGGAAGCGCCATCCAGAACGGCAACAGCGCTAAGGGTGATGCCAATACCCAGGAAAAGAGCAAGAGCTAGGAACACAGAATTAGAAAAGAACCCATTCTGGTGAGTATTAACACTTAAGTACATCTACTCATGTCTTCGGGAATACGCTGTTCGCTTGTTCTCACGCAAGGGAGCACTCTCCTTCAAGGCAGATGCTCATCTGCAGAGTGGCCCGCCCTCTAAAACGAGACGGCTTTCGCCATTTCAGGTGGATGCTTAGGACGCCCTCTGACTCCAACAACCTAGCCATAGCTTGAAAAAAGCAGTCATTGAATCTGAATTTTTCTCGGTTACAAGGAGATTGTCACAGGTTCGATCCTCGTGCCGCCCATCAGTCACCGCAACTCAGCTCAGCAACACCACTCGCCAGGTTTTTGATTCGTTTGCCCACTGATCAGAGCAAGTGGCTCAAGGCTGGCATGAGACCTCAGCTGATTGATGAGCTGGAAGTGCTTCAGAGCCTGTAAACCAAGTGATGTTTCAGAGTCACATCCCTGATGGGAAAGAGAGGGAACAATCGCCAATGAAACCAACTTTAATGAATATTGGTTAGGTATATGCTTGGAGTATGTTGCAATTAATTAGTGCAATTTAGCTCAAAGAGCGCTGCAAGGTAAGAGTGAATCGACTGCCAACTCCAATTTCTGATTGCACACTTACACTACCGCCCATGCTTTCCATCAACATCTTGACGATGGATAAACCTAGCCCTGAGCTAGAGTCGCCACGGCGCAAACTGACTCCATCTGCACGCACAAAGCGCTCAAAGATTCGTGCCTGTTGATCCTCCGGAATTCCCTGACCATAGTCTTGAACGGTGAATAGAACACACTGATCCTTTACATCGATTCCAAGATCAATAGCGCTCATTGGTTCTGAGTACTTCACTGCATTGCCAATCAGGTTTTCAAGGCACTTAACAAGGCAATCTGGGTCACCTATGACCCAGATTGATTCTTCAAATCCACTATCGTCTAATGTGATGACATTATTCGGAAAGGCAAATTGTGCAAGACGTAGTGCTTCGCGACAGCTCAAAATACATTCGAAGGGTTCACGCAAGACCTTGAGTTGATGATTGTCTGCACGGCTAAGATCTAGTAAATCACTCAACATTCTATTTAGCCTAAAGGCTTCTTTGTCAGCGACCAACAAAGACTCGCGATATCGCGAATCCAGATCTTGGGCACGATTTAAAACAGACTGAATAAATCCGGAGATTACTGTGAGTGGTGTTCTGAACTCATGGGATATTGTTGAGGCAAATTGCTTTTGATTCTTAGCAGAAACTTCTAATCGCCGAACCATGCGATTGAACTCAGTGAGAATGGGTTGGAGCTCAACTGGTTGCCCGTCCAAAGAAATCAGAGCAGTATCAAGGTTATCTAATTGAATATTGGATATCCGGGAACGCACTGACTGAATCGGCCTGAGAATATAAGTGAGAGCGATGGCAAGTAAAACGACCAAAGAAAGCATTAAAACAACCTCAGACAAAAGTCTGACTCTATTCAGTGCATTAAACAAAGACATGCTGTAGATAGGTCTGATATAGATCAGAGATCCGGTCTCCGGACCACCAGACAGATTCATAGACTTCACAGCAACGGCCTTTTTATCTCGAAAATCAACCAGCGAAAACCGATTCTTACTCGTCGTAGCTTGTCGCGCAAATTCATGCAGGCGTTCGGAGCTATAAAGCGATTGGGCTCCTTTCCCTGGAACAAGACCAGCGCTGCCCGAGATCATGATGGCCTTGCCATCGGCCAAATCAATATCAGACAAAAAATATTCGTAATCTTCTCTAGTGCAGCATTCCATTGCTTCTTGAGCAGAAAGAGAATCTAATTTGTTGTCAACAAGATTTAATGGACGTAACAGCTCTCTAGAGAGGACAAAATTTAAGTGGGAAGCGGTGAAATCTCTCCAAAGCTTTCCTGAAATTGCCAGGCTCAGTCCAGACTGAGCAACAATCAGAATGAAAGATGTAAGAAAAAAGCGGCGTGCGATGGACCATGAGCGACCACCAGAAGGGGATTGCGATGAATCTAGATCTGATGACCCCACAACAAGAATGCCCCTTTGAAAAGCAAGATAGCCAGCGGAAGCAGTTTTTTCTGGTGATTTTCTGGTGAAAATCCTGCCAAACACAAAGATGCTAAAAAAAGCCTAGGTTTTCTTGTTCGAAGTGCAACGTGTCTGCGAACCCAAGGTCTTCACAAATTCCTTCATCTCCTGAAACGACTTAAGGTCTTCCTTGCTATTTGGCAACTCAAACCCGGTCACCCAGATATCTTTTAAAAGTTGTCGATTGGATCGAGAATCTTTGTTCCACGCCAATAGAGCTTCTTGTATTTGTAAAACCATTGGCGAAATAGACGGTTTCAACAAACTTGACGAGGCCAGGATATAGTTGTTTCGTTTTTTGTCACTCGCCCAGCCAACTAGAACCTCCGACTGTGCTGCTGGAGGTACATGTTGCAAAGGATTATCGACCGTGCCAGGAACAAATGCAAAGTCTTGATCATTGCTGTCACCAAGAAACATTGCCCGAAGCTCATGTTTTTGCTCATGCGTACAACTTCTCAAGTCCAATAAAGTAACGCCTTGAGATTTCATCTCCAGCAGAGGAGTCAGAAACGAAGAGCCAGAAGAGCTGTTTCCAAAAACAACATTTCTTCCTTTCAATGCCTGAAGTGGCTGCTCGCTATCAAGCCCACCTTTGACTTGATTTAAAATTTGACGATTAACAAGAAGTATATTAGCGAAGGACTTTTCCTCAATTGCTATTGGCTTTGCGTCTGGATCTGCATTTAAAATTTTTGCGGTATTCAAAGATCCAGACCAAAACAAATCCACCTTCCCAGAGGCAAATAGCTCATATGCATGCGAATAGTTAATTGCGGGAATGTATTCAATATTGAGGCCGGTTTGCCTGTGAAGGTAATCAGTAAATATTTTCATTTTTTCGTACATCTTGTCTTGCGAGTAATTAGGCTCTTCTGTGATACGCAGGTCTACTCGCTCCGCTTTTGATTCCGATTCCTTGATAGCAACTTCTGAGCTGTCTTGATCGCAGCCAAATAACAGTAGCCCAGCGATGATTGGACCGATAATCTGTTTGTGGCGTAAACTCAAGGTCAAGCGTACAAAATGTTACTCTAGTAACAGTCGTTAACTCCTTTTCCCCTCTTTATTAAATCAAAAGAGTTATTCCCCGCAATGCTTCAGATCCTTCCAGAATGAATTTGTTGGTGACGAGAGATGGACACAACAACTGACGTGGTGCTCATCGCTGATGATGAAGCCAACATCCTGATGCTTCTCGAAATGGAGCTTCAAGCCGAAGGGTTTCAAACTATCGTCTGCGGCGACGGGGCTAAAGCCTTAGCCCAGATCAGGGAGTCCACCCCGGCTATTGCTCTGCTCGACTGGAATATGCCCATTATCACTGGGCTAGATGTTTGCCGCAGGCTGAGAGATACCGGTAACAGCCTGCCAGTGATCATGATCACGGCACGGGATGAAATGGATGATCGTGTTGCTGCTTTGGAGGCTGGTGCAGATGACTTTATTGCCAAGCCATTCAATATCCGTGAGGTCCTGGCAAGGGTTAAGGCCTTGCTGAGGCGCAGTTCTGCAGTTAGCCCCGATCAGCTCAGCTTTGGAGATCTCCATCTCAATGGACCCGAGCGCCGGTGCGATTACGCAGGGGTGCCTTTAAACCTGACCGTTAGGGAGTTTGACCTTTTGGAATGCTTCATCCGCAACCCACGTCAAGCGATGAGCAGATCTCAGTTAATTCAGAATGTGTGGGGAGATGATTACTTTGGTGACGAGAACGTAGTGGATGTATATGTCCGTTATCTTCGTAAAAAACTCGAAGATGTTAAGCCCGAACGCATCATTCAAACGATCCGTGGCATCGGTTTTGCCCTGAGGCCGGACGACCAGTAATAATTAATATCCAGCATATTTTTCATTTCATCCTCGATATCAATGGTGCGAGGCTGCTTAATAGCCATTTTCAGTGAACTGTTTGTTGTGTGTACGAAGCAAGATGAAGTCTGTTGAGCGCACGGATATCTCAACAGCATTTGAGTAACGCGGCAGGGAGACCAGCCGTCTTCGCGTCTTGGATCGGAGCTTGTTGGCCATGGCCGCTGAAGGCGATGATGGTCTTAATGGCGAAACATGTTGGTGGGCCAAAGCCCTGTTGGGATGCATGGTGTCTGGGTTTCACCAGCCCTTCACCAGAAATCTTCCAGTAGTGCACCAAAGCTGTGCAGCTTTGTTCACCAGAAGGACTGTGAGCTTGAAGGAGTCGAGGGGCAGCACCCCCAAACATCCACGCTCACCACTCATGTCCTTCAAGTCCACCTTCGTTTACACCCTTTCCCTCACGCTTGGCATTGCTGCTGTTACGCAAGCAAAAACGCTGTTGATCGAGCAGGCACCTCAGGAGACCAGTGAAAACCAGGAATCGGTTGATCGCACTTGCCAACTGAGCCTGTATGAAATTGACCGTTCCAGAGGCCAGCTCATGACACCCATTATCAGCTATGCACCCGCGCAGTAGTCCCGTTGGACTGTGTAATCCGTTTTGATCGGATTGAGCGGATCAATCTGCTCTTAGTTAATCAGCGATAGCTTGAAGATCAAGCATCAAACAGTGATTTTGATCGCTTTTAAGGAGATAGTCATTGGTTCGACCTTTCTATCGATAATTTTGAGAGATCAGACAAAACGCAGTTCTCAAGAGGTCTACGGTTTCTGGCTGGAGAGTGGTCTAAGCAGGAGCTAATCCAAGTTGTGGCTGCTGGATTCCGTTCATGGTGTCTTTGAGCTCGGCAACATCCAGCAGACCTTCAGCACTGAACCATGGAGAGTTTTCCCAACTGAAGCCTTCGCCAAAGGTGTTATCGGGAGCGACGACGTACCAATGGCAGGCCACGTCAGGAGCATCGACGGAGCATTGCGACCAGTCGGCTTGCCATTGCGGAACTTGCACCCACATCACAGCTGCAAGGACGACTGAAAACAGGCTTTGCAGCATGGCCATATCGTTTAAGGATGTAGACCCTACTCGCGAGTGCACTCGGCGGGGAGTTCTGCCTTGGAAAGGGCTCACTAATGGCCAAAAAAAACGCCCCTTTCTCAAGGGGGCGCGAAGTGAGGTCCGTGACTCTTGCATTCAACGTGAAATCTCTGCGCTGTCCAGTCAGTTATTGATGACCAAGCATGACTCAACACGGATAACCGGTTGATAGAGAGGTTCAGAACGGACTGCTAGGACGTCGTGCTTTCTAGCAGCCTTGCTTGTTTGTGCTCATGTGCAGGCCTTATCAATGTGGGCTTGTCAGTGGCGAGCTTGCGATTCGGCATGCTCGAGGTTTTGGTCACCGGACTGAGCTCATCGGATCAGAGACCCAGCGCCATCAACAGTCCTTGGTGGAGCAAGGCCTCGGTACCGATCAGAGCTACAAAGCCGAGCATGGCCAGACGTCCGTTTAGGCGTTCAGCTTTCGCTAGTCGCTCACGGCGCATCTGAGCTGCAGCAAGGTCCTGCCAGTACCGCTCATCAGCCAAAAGGGTTGCAGTTGTCATGGGTGTCTCCGAGTGGGACCAGACCGGTCTATGACCACTGGAGTTGGCTCGGAAGCGGGGACAGCCGCCCTGGAAGGTTCGGTTTCAGGACCTTCCCCAGTCGGATTGAAGAGGACCAGTTCAGCAATCGGGAGCCACAGAAGCACCCATTCGATTGCCATTATTTTGCCGCGGGGAAATGAAAGGCCCATGCACGTCTCGACAAACCCGGCGGCGTAATGCGGATTGCAGCGTCGGGTTGGTCAACGTTGTTGATCAATGGTCGCGCTGTTATTCATTACTGATCCCTGTCAGTGAGGCTTAAGCCTGTGTCACAGGTCAGAGTCTTGAGCTTCCTCAGGTGCCGATGAAGGCATCGACCAGATTAATTCGACCCGTTGTTGTGGCTTCTTTGGTGCGGGCGGTGGAGATGTCTGCCAGGTGGAGGCTGCTGAGCATCGTGTTGGGCTCTTCAGCCAACTGCTTCTGGACATTGATCCATCGCGGTTCAAGCCACCTTCCCGGAAATCTGTCGCTGTGTCTGTCAAGTAGGGGACACATGTCTCGCAACGCTCAGCTGCAGTGCCACATGTCTGTGCCGATTCGATCAGTGCATGCATGACGCCGCTGCTTGTTGGAGTCGATCGAGCCTTTGCTCACGGGAGCCCCAGAGTTCAATCAGTTTTGGCTGATTGATGTCTGGCATCACGGAGAAGCGTTCATCCCGGTAGATCTGTTTAAAGATTGCATCGACTTCTGCTCGGTAAGCAAGATCGACGGGTCTGATGCCGTCATCCTCCATGTCAACTGGCCAACGTTCAGTCATTGGAACAAAAACCACTAGATCAAGTCTCTGCAGAGTTTCTCTAACTCTTGGTACCATCGCATTCACAAAGGCATCATCGATATCGGTTGTTTTCTTATCAGCTGTATATTGCGAGTAAGCAATGTAATCCACAGGAGCGCGATCGAATATCACGCAGTCGTTGATCGATGAATAGAGATTCACACGACTAGCGTTGTAATACATCTGTATGCCGTTATGAAGACGGTTGCTTTCTTGGCGGAATCGGATGTCATACATCTCTGCATCGAGTGCACGGAAAGGCTCCTCTTCGCGTGTGAATTGGGGATGTCGTTTCACCCAGTCCCAGACCAAGGTGCTTTTCCCAAGAGAGTGGGATCCACTGATGGCAATGCGCATGTTGAGATCTGTTGTCAAGAACCCCCATTCATTATGTTTCGACTTCAAAGAAATGGGGCCCAGCTGGATTGCTGAACAACGTTGTTAATCGATGGTCTGCAGGTCGAGGCCAGCTCAGGATCACCAAATGAGAAGTCAGATATCAGGAGTGTCTGCAGACTGTGGCCTGCATTGGAACCCCTTTTGGGGGATTCAATGGTCCGAGCAATCACACCTTTGGGTGATGTGAGTTCGGCTTGTTTCCGCGATGGTGGAATCATCGGAGGGATGACTTCCACGACCCATGACAAACAAGTGAAACTCTTCTCTTTGATTGCCAAAGCTGCCTTTTTGCTGGCCGCAGGCGATCAAATGGAAGCCACTCATCGAAAGGTCTGGAGTCTGAAGTCATTTTGAGTGAGTTGAAAACCATGCATGGCCCTTCCAGGGAATAGCAGGGCCGTCTAGTCATGCCATCCATCTCTAGGCAAAACCTTTCAAATAACAGGATCATTTGAATGAGAAAATTAATGACAGGAACATCTGCCAAGGCCCATTTGCTAGAGCTGTTGCTCGAACCACTGAAAGGCTGCAAAGGGCTTTACAACTACAAGCAGGATTTGATGAAAAAGATCATGCAGATGTCAGACCTACAAGTGAGGGAGTATCTCGACTACCACGAGCGTTGTGATGCTTCTGGCTAAAGCACCAGTCTCAGCAAAGTCCAGCGATCTGGATTGTGTCTTGAATCCAGGCCAATACGACACGGAAGCATCATTGCGAGATCAAATCTTCGGCCTGGATCAAGCGAGTTCGGCTGTGATGTTTGGAACTGAGGCTTCCGACAACACCTTTTCTTAGCTCCCATTGACATGCGGAATGGAGTTAACGGCAGAGTCAAACTCGTGCGCTGGGTTGCAAATCCAATGGAAGTCTGGATCCTGAAGCTTGTCCCCCAGGGCAGTCAGTTCTGGCTCTATTCAATCGGATGTCCCGAAGCTGATGATCCAGTTGAAATGATGACCTGGGGCACTGCATCACGCTGCAATGAAGCAACGGATGTGTATGCATTGAAAGATTGCGCTTGACCAATGATGCCCAGACATCTTTGGAGTATCGATATCTGGCATTGATCCTGGTTAAAGGCCAATGGTGTGGAGCAAGCCCTCGCCACTGATCAATTCTGTCGCGATCGCAGCAATGAATCCGAGCATGGCCAGACGACCGTTCAACTTTTCTGCCCGTTGGTGGAACCCCCAGCCGGCGTCAGGTCCTGCAAGTTCCATTGGTGGCTCCTTGGCATAGACGTTGTCGTGCCCTTCAAGATCGTGAGTGACCAGTCCTGTTGGTGCTTGAAGTGTGGTTGCTGTCATGGATGTCTCCGAGTGGGACCTGTTCGGTCTACGCCTGCTGCTAGCCCCATGGAAGGCAGGACAGCCGCCCATGGAGGTTCGGTTTCAGGACCTTCCCAGACGGGTTCCACGGGAGCAAATTCACCCACTGTCTGCTCTGGCTTACGGCTGCGCCGGTGCGTGTGCAGGATCTGCCCTAACAGCCTGCAATGAGTTCAAAGTGCTGTTTGTGGCTCCTATCAACATCAGGGATCATTGAGTCGTCCCAAGTGCGGGACACTTCCCGCCGATTACTCAGGTAAGTTTTCGACTGCGCGATGCATGAAACGCTTCACCAGCGGCATTGGCCAACCCTCGCGCTGCAGTGATTCCGCAATGTGATCAATCTGGAGGGCAATCTCCTCTGCAACGACATCTTCCAGCAGGGATTCGGAATGGTCAGTGCTGCTTGTCATGGGGATGGATGGCATCCATTTGCTCTAACCCTGGTTCAGACAGCCCTGCAAATGCTTCCGCAATTAAGAAAACAATTGCGCATTTGCTTGCCCAGGTGATCTGGGTTGGCCAGAACTGAACCATCCGCGCAGTCTTGATGGCACCAAGCTCCCCCCAGCGTCATCCCGACGACATCACGCACCATTTGCTTCGAGCTTTTGGGGTTCTGGTAGGGGTCAGCGTTGTGGCTGTGGTCGTCTGGCTTGTTACTGCTTCGCAAGCCACCAGCTCCAGACTGCCAATGGACACTGCGATGGATCGCGTTCAGTCCTCCAAAGTGACTCAGATGCCCTGACCTCGCTAAGCATCCTGGCCTGGAGCTGTGGAGAGTCACTGGAGAGTCATGTTTCCTGTGGAGAATCACATGTTCGAATCTCTAGTGCACCGGTGGTGAGCAGCGTCGCCAGCCGGTCTTGAGCATCGTTTCCCAAGTTTCAATGGCGTTTGACCTGAGCATGCGTCGTCGTGATTGAGGCTCAGGGGGATGCGGTGGTATCCATCCATAGGTTCTTATAGAGACCCACTGCTCCTGAACTGATGGCGTGTCTGGTTTGAACTGCACCAGTAACTTTTGTGCACCATTGACCAACCACCCTTCTGCTCCGGACTTCACTGGAGGTTCTTTGCTGATTCGATTGCGGTTTGGCATGCTCAGCAGTCTGATCACACCCTGCTCAAACAAATATCGGGACTAATGGTCGTTTGATTCCGGTGAATGGAACAGCGTGAGATCCCGGAGGGATTCAGCGCTTGGTTCGGCAGATGTTGCAAAGCCCGAAGAATTCCAGCGTGTGAAAGATCAGCTTGAAGTTGCCTGTTTCTGGAGCCTGCACGTTCATTTCATGAATCGGGCATTGCTGCAGCGTCTGCGTGGTGCCGCAGCTCACACAGGTGAGATGGTGCTGATCACGATCCACTGGTGCGTAGAGAGCTTCGCCCGTCGGTAGATGCCGGCAGCGGACCTTGCCTTGTTGATGGAGTTTGCGCAGATTGCGGTACACCGTTGCAAGCCCCATAGCTCCCGGTTGTCCCTCTAAGCAGCGATGAAGCTGCTGGCCGGTCATTTCGGACTCACTGTTTTGCAGTTCTTCCAACAGCAATTGCTGCCGTTGCGTCCCTGTTGATCCCTGCTGCTCCATGGTGAATTCTGACCTCATACTGCTGCGCTTCTGGTTTGGATCAGTTCGGCACTAAGCGCCCAAAGACGGGCTCGTTGTTCCTGGCTGCGAGCGGCGCGAGCCACGGGCTGCCGTTTGGGAGCACCCCGCATACCTCCAAATTTACTGGGGCCGTAATGCTCTCCACCTTGTGCGGATGGCGATGTTGCCGCCATGAGCTGTGGCAGTGCCCCCTGGGCTGCGCTTTGGAACATGGGATCCATCAATCGGTACGCCAGGGCTTCCTGCCAGGCACCACTGGATGCCACCGAGAGCGGTTGAAGATTTGTCCGCGCCAGCCCTGGATGGGCTGCCAGCGATCTCACGGTGCTTTCCGATTGCTCGAGACGATGATTTAACTCCAGTGCAAACATCACGTTGGCCAATTTGCTCTGGCTGTAAGCCTTCCAGCGGTCGTAGCGCTTTTCGCCGCTCAGGTCATCCCAAGCGATCGCGCCGAAATATTGCGCTCCCGAGGTGACGGTGACGACCCGAGCCTGCTCGCGGCCCTCCATCAGAGGGAGAAGCGCCTGGGTCAGCGCGAAGTGGCCAAGGTGATTGACGGCGAACTGCATTTCATGCCCCTGCTGGCTCAGCAGCCGTGGAGGCGCCATCAGTCCCGCGTTGTTGATCAGTAGATCCAAGCGCTCGTAGCGCGACTGGACTTCTCGGCAGCAGGCATCGACACTGTCGAGGTCAGCTAGATCCAGTTCGAGCAAGTCCACACCAGAGGACCCCAGCTCCAGCAATTCCGCGCGGGCCGCCTCTCCCTTGCGGCGACTGCGACAGGCCATCAGCACAGTCGCTCCGGACCGGAGCAAGGCCCGCGTGGTCTCGAGGCCAAGGCCGCTGTTGGCCCCTGTGACGAGGGCGATGCGTCCTCGTAAATTAGGCATGTCGTCGATGGTCCAGCCCATGCGGCGATATCAGCGCTCGCTCAGTCTCGCGGGTTCGCTCAGTCTTCGGGGAAGAGCAGGCCAGCGAGTTCGTCGGCATCCACGTCATAGACGCGTGCTAGCGAAGTTTCGATGGCGCTTGTCACCTCACCAGGTAGGAAGCGCATGGCATTGAGAGCGTCTTCAGCGATCTCGTCGCTGAGCAGGATCTCCTCGGAATCGAGTTTTTCGTCGTTGATGATGGCCATCACCCAGCTCTGATAGGCATAAACCAGATCCGAGAATTCGAGTTCGGGATCATTGAGATCCAGGGTCATGGTCAGGCGTAGACGCGCAATACCAGTTTGACCCCCGGGGGAGAGGATGTCTTCAAGTGAGGGTCAGCATGAGCCGTCCGGATCCCGAACAGTTGCAGGGCACGCTCGTGGACTTCGCTCTGCTGGAATTGATTCGCCAGCACCGCGAGAGTTTTCAGCCGCTCTGGACCGTTGATAGCTGGGCCAAGTTGATGATCTGGCTTTCGCTCAATTGCGGCTTGTCCGGAGAACGCGACACCCTGGAGCACTTCGCCTCTGCTCTTGGTGAACGCATCACTTCGCGGCTGCGTCGAACCTTTTTTGAGCGGGAGCTGGCGGATCTGGAGCTTCAGGTGCTGGCGGATCCTGCGGAACATCAGGTCTTGCTGTTGTCTCAGGCTCCCGAGGATCCTGCCGTGCTCAACCCTGATCAACTTTCTGCGGCTCTGGACAGGGTGGGACTAACTGGCCGGGTTATGGCGGACCGCAGTCGCTGGCAACGGCTGGAGGGAGTGGTGGCGATTCCCTGGAAGGATTGATGTCTGAGAAGAACGACATCAGCCTGATCGGTCGCTACGGCAATGCCGGCTACGAAGCCGTCGCCGATGCGGTGATGGCGTTCTTTGATCGACGCACCGACTTGCACCGTCCTGGCATTGCCTTCGGTCCTGCCGGAGATCAGCAGCCGTCGAAGCTGAGCACCGACATCAGCCTGGTGGCGATTGATCGAGAGGATCCTGAGTCTTTTGCCCTCTCAGAGGTGATTGTTAGGGGCGTCTCTGCTGGTCTGGATCGCTATCTGCAGGAACGCCCCCTGTTGCGTGAGGTCTGCCCTGATCAGGCTCTCTTCGTGTTGCCGATTTTCAATCTGCAGCGCTACGCACCCGGTGAGGGATTTCGTTCGTGGCACTGCGACTGGACCATCAGCGATGAGGCCACGGAACCTGTCCATCGCATTCTGGCCTGGATCCTCTACTGCGACACCGTGGCTGAGGCGGGGACGGAGTTTCACTGGCAGCAGCATCACGAGGAGGCAGTGCGCGGGAAATTGGTGATTTTTCCTGCTGGTCCCAGTCACATTCACCGTGGAAGGGTGACGCAGCATCACAGCAAAACCATCGCCACCGGCTGGATCAATGCAGGGACAAAGGAGGGTTATCTGCGGCGCTTGGCTCGCTCTTGAGCGGTGGTATTTCACGGACTGTGTTGACCTGTTGTGGGAAAGGAATTTCAATTCCTTCTCGTTTGAATGCTGTCCAGATCGCCTGATTCACTTCACTAACGATGCCGATGTTGCTCATCGGGTCGGAGATCCAATAGCGCAATGAATACTCGATGGCGGAGTCTCCGTAGTGCACCTGCAGCGCCCTTGGCGCTGGATGATTCAGCACTCTGGGCACGCTCAGAGCGGTCTGCTCAAGGATCTTGAGGACAATCTGGGGATCATGGCTGTAGGCCGCGCCAACTCGGATCTCGCTGCGCCGCATTCGGTCTGTGGCGGTGTAACTGGTGGCCTGCGCGGTGAAAAACATCTGATTGGGAATCAGCAGTTCTGCGTTGTCTCGATCTCGCCAGAGCAGGGTGGCGCGCAGGCCCAGCTTGCGCACTTCGCAAGGATCTCCGTCCACCATGAGGATTTCTCCTGGACGCACTGACCCTTCAAACAGCAGCCAGATGCCGCTGATGAAGTTGGAAAACACCTCCTTGATGCCGAAGCCGAGGCCCACGGACAATCCACCTGCGATCGCTACGAGAGCCGTGGAATTCAGACCGATGTGAAACCCCACGGCCGTGATGCCGATGCCAATCACCACATAACGGATGATCAGCTCCAGAGCCTTTCTGCTGCTATCACTGCAGCTGATCAGTTTCTGCAGCATCCAAGCCACACCCGCGGCCGGAAGTTTGGTGCCAACCAGCAGCAGATAGGTCACCAGCATGGCGATGACCAGATTGTTCACGGTGAGGATCTCGCCAAAGAGGCTGCCCAGCTTGATCACGCCGAGATCAGCGGGATTGTCGAACTTGCTGATCAGGTTCAGGCCCACCAGAACCAGGAAAAGCGGTCTCAGCAGTCGACTTTCCAGTTGATGGATTGTTGAGGTGGGAAGCAGCAGCAATAGCAGTTGGTTCAACAGGTTGAGCAGATTCCAGCCCAGCCAGCAAAGGCCGGCGTAGCTCACCAGCCCAGTCTTTCCGCCGGGAAGTTCGATCAGCCAGGCGATCAACAACACGGCGATGGGCGCCACCAGCAATCTCAATGCTGGGTGCAGGTTCCCAAGCCGCCGTTGTGGGTTGATGAGGTGCCATCCCACGCTCAGTCCAAGGATTAGAAGCAATTGGGCGACAACAGCGCTTCGCTGCAGGTAACCCAGCCAGCCGAGAATTTCCCAGAGCAGCTGGCTCATGATCCCCCCTCCAGGGCTTTGACCAGAGATTCCTGGCTGGAACGCGGGTTTGAGGCTCCAAACACCAGTTGAACCAGAACTTGCGACCCATCGCGATCGATGCTGCGATGGTGAGCCAGCCCAGCCAGAGCTGGTTCATGCAGCATCGAATCCTCTCTGGACTGCATAAGGGTGGCCAGCGTGCGGGAACTGCGCACCGGCACGGCCACGGCCGGATTGACTGGCAGGAATGCGAGGGAGCGCAGCGATAGATTCCGCTGCACCATCGGGTTGGTAATGAACTTGGCCAGGCTCACGGCCATGTCGCGTTGCCTTGGACTTGAATTGGCTCCGAGTGCCAACACCCTCACGGCATTCATGGGGCTTGCAGTTCCAGCAGGACCGCTGGGAAGCGGCGAAACCCCGAGGTTTTCGCCCATCTGTTTTCTGAGTCGCAACAGGCTGTTGGAGTTGCAGCTCACCCAGTCGAGTTCCCCATCGTTGAGCAGGTTTTCCAGTTGCCCCTGGTCCTGGAAAAAGGTGATGTTCTGCTGGGCACTGGCCCGTTGTAACCAGCCCAGCCATGCCACCATCGCTTCAGTGTTCTCTGGCGTCAGTGTCTGGTCGTCGTTGGCCGTCGCCAGACTTTGAATGGCTCCCAGGCTGCCTGCGGTCCAAAGCAGTTCCGAGAAGTTCACCGCCAAGCCCACCCTTGTACCGGATGCGCCCTGTTGGAGCAGTTCCTGCAGTGTGGTGGGAGGGTTTTGAACGATTTCGCGATTGAAGCAGGCAATCTGCGGGTAGATGACCATCGGCTGGGCCGTGATTCGCCCATCGTCCAACTTCACCCTTTCCCACAGGCCTTGATCAGTTTCATAACGATTGAATGACTTGACTGGAAGCTCATCGGTGAGTCCTTCGCTCAGCAATTGATTGGCTTGAGGGGCATCCGTGACCACCAGATCGGGCCCCAGATCCGAGGCATTGCGGCGCTGGAGTTCCTGGTTGAGATTGGCGCGTTTGTACAGCGCAACCTGCACTTCCACGTTGGGTTTGATCTTGCGGAAATCGTTGATGATGAGCTGAATCCGCTGGCGGAAGTCGGTCTGTGTGGCGGTATCGATCTTGCTGTCCTGGTCGATCACCATCGCCAGGTAAAGCATCACCGGAAGCTCATTGCCGAGGCGGCTGCAACCGCTGAGCGCCAGGGTGGAGAGCAAGACGCTGGCTGCCAGCCGAGCACGCACGATCGAGAGTTGATTGGTCGATCCATTCTGATAATCAAATTCGTTGCTGTCTCGCCACAGCTCGTTCCATGGCCATCAGGCTGCCCCGTTTGCTCGGCAGGCTGATCTTGCGGCCTCGGTGTTGGTTCAGACAGCTGTTTTGCGAGCATGGATCGCTGTTGTTGAGCGCGTCCCGTGTCCGAACTGGCCAAGACCTATGACCCGGTGGGCACCGAGGCCCGCTGGCAGCAGGCCTGGGAGGACCAAGGTGCTTTTCATCCCGACCCCCAGGCGCCTGGAGATCCGTTTTCGGTGGTGATCCCGCCTCCGAATGTGACTGGCAGCCTGCACATGGGCCACGCCTTCAACACGGCCTTGATCGACACGATCGTGCGCTACCAGCGCCTGGCAGGAAAAAATGTGCTTTGCCTGCCTGGCACTGACCATGCCTCGATCGCTGTGCAGACGATCCTTGAGAAGCAGCTCAAGCAGGAGGGCAAGACCCGTCATGGGCTCGGCCGCGATGCCTTTCTGCAGCGGGCCTGGCAGTGGAAGGCCGAAAGCGGCGGCCGCATCGTGGGCCAGCTGCGGCGGTTGGGGTATTCCGTTGATTGGAAGCGCCAGCGCTTCACCCTTGATGAAGGCCTGAGTGAGGCGGTGAAGGAGGCCTTCGTTCGGCTGCATGAGCAGGGGCTGATCTACCGCGGTGAATACCTGGTGAACTGGTGCCCCGCCTCGGGCTCCGCGGTGAGCGATCTGGAGGTGGAAATGAAGGAGGTGGACGGTCACCTCTGGCATTTCCGTTATCCCCTCAGTAGCGGTGATGGCCATCTGGAGGTGGCCACCACCCGGCCCGAAACGATGCTGGGCGACACGGCGGTGGCGGTGAACCCCACCGACGAGCGCTATGCCCACCTGGTGGGCCAGACCCTCACGCTGCCATTCGTGGGGCGGGACATTCCGATCGTGGCTGATGACCACGTGGAGAAGGAGTTCGGCACCGGCTGCGTCAAGGTGACGCCGGCCCACGACCCCAACGATTTCGCCATCGGCCAGCGCCACGGTCTGCCCCAGATCACGGTGATGCGCAAGAACGGCACGATGAACAAGGAGGCGGGCCAGTTCGAGGGGCTGGATCGCTTCGAGGCCCGCAAGGCCGTGGTGGCTGGCTTGGAGGAGCTGGGGCTGCTGGTGAAGGTGGAGGACTACCGCCACAGCGTTCCCTATTCCGATCGCGGCAAGGTGCCGGTGGAGCCCCTGCTCTCCACCCAGTGGTTCGTGAAAACCGAGCCTTTGGCGGCCCGCTGCCGTGAGGCATTGGAGCAGCAGGATCCTCGCTTTATTCCCGAGCGCTGGGAGAAGGTCTACCGCGACTGGCTCACCGACATCCGCGACTGGTGCATCAGCCGCCAGCTCTGGTGGGGGCATCGCATTCCCGCCTGGTTCGTGATCAGCGAGACCGATGGCAGATACACCGACACCACGCCTTATGTGGTGGCCCGCAACGAAGCCGAAGCCCTGGAGAAGGCCAAGGCGGAGTACGGCGCGGCGGCGGAGATCGAGCAGGATGAAGACGTGCTCGACACCTGGTTCTCCAGTGGCCTGTGGCCCTTTTCCACTCTGGGTTGGCCCGATGCGAGCAGCGCCGATCTGCAGCGCTGGTACCCCACCAGCACCCTGGTGACGGGCTTCGACATCATTTTCTTTTGGGTGGCCCGGATGACGATGATGGCGGGCGCCTTCACGGCTGAGATGCCGTTCAAGGACGTCTACATCCATGGTCTGGTGAGGGATGAGCAGAACCGCAAGATGAGCAAGAGTGCCGGCAACGGCATCGATCCGCTGCTGCTGATTGACCGTTACGGCACCGATGCATTGCGCTTTGCTCTGGTGCGGGAAGTGGCTGGTGCTGGTCAGGACATTCGCCTGGACTACGACCGCAAGAAGGACACATCCGCCACCATTGAGGCTTCAAGGAATTTCGCCAACAAGCTTTGGAACGCCACCCGTTTCGCCTTGATGAATCTGGATGGCAAGACTCCTGCTCAGTTGGGAGAAGCCGATCCCGCTGTTCTGCAGCTCGCGGATCGCTGGATCCTGTCGCGCCTGGCCAGGGTGAACCGCGAAACAGCAGACCGCTACAGCCGCTACGGCCTGGGGGAAGCGGCCAAGGGGTTGTATGAGTTTGCCTGGAACGATGTTTGCGACTGGTATCTGGAGCTCAGCAAGCGCAGGCTTAATCCTGGTGAAAACGCCAGCGCTGAAGCACGCGCTGATCAGCGCACCGTCAGGCAGGTCTTGGCCAAGGTGATCTGTCAGATGCACCTGATGCTGAATCCGCTGATGCCGCATCTCACTGAGGAGTTGTGGCACAGCGTCACCGCTGAGCCAGAGACAACCTTCCTGGCGCTGCAGACCTGGCCGGCCGTCGATGAAGAAGCCCTTGATCACGATCTCGAGGCATCATTCGCCGAGTTGATTGCGGCGATCCGCGTCGTGCGCAATCTGCGTGCAGTGGCCGGTCTTAAGCCATCCCAGACTGTTCCGGTCCGTTTTGTGAGTGGCCGCGACGATCTGGTCGCGGTGCTGCAGCAGGGAATGGCCGACATCACGGCGCTCACTAAAGCTGAAACGGTTCAGGTGATGATGCCGTCTGAGGCGGATGCAGCCCCGGTGAGCAAGGCTTTGGCTGGCGTCAGCGGTGAGCTTCAGGTGCTGCTTCCGATCGAAGGACTGGTGGATCTCGATGCTCTCGCTGCAAGGCTCGAGAAGGACATCGCCAAGGCCGAGAAGGAGATCAAGGGTCTGGCAGGCCGACTTGGAAATCCCAACTTCGCCGATAAGGCGCCGCCGGAGGTGGTAGCGGAGTGCCAGGCCAACCTGGCTGAGAAGCAGGCCCAGGCTGATCTGGCGCGGAGGCGTTTGGAGGATCTCAGTTGAGTCGCTTGGGCTGTTCAGATCCCTAGCCTTCAGCAAGCTCTGCCCTTGACAGCTGGACTCTCCGTTGATCACGGTCGAAAGGCTCAGCAAGACGTACCGCGTCGCTGACAAACAGCCTGGCCTGGCCGGAACCCTGCAGCATTTTCTGCGCCGCAGGCAGCGTGACGTGTCGGCGGTGCGCGATGTGTCGTTCGCGATCGCTCCCGGCGAGATGGTGGGCTTTCTTGGGGCTAATGGCGCCGGCAAGACGACCACGCTCAAAATGCTGTGTGGCCTGATCTATCCCAGTTCCGGTCAGGTGTTGGTGGCCGGTCATCAACCCCAACGACGGCACCCCGATTTTCTGCGGCGCATCACGCTGGTGATGGGCCAGAAGCAACAGCTCATCTGGGATCTGCCACCGATGGATTCGCTGCGTGTCAATGCGGCGGTTTATGGCATTCCGGATCGCGTTGCTAGCAGACGCATCGCCGACTTGTCGGATCTGCTGGAGCTGGGCGAAGAACTCACCCGGCCGGTGCGCAAGTTGTCGCTGGGCCAACGCATGAAGGCTGAGCTCCTGGCTGCCTTGCTGCACGAACCCGAGGTGTTGTTTCTGGATGAACCGACTCTGGGGCTGGATGTGAATGCCCAGATGCGGGTGCGCCAGTTTCTGGCTGAGTACAACCGCCGCACCGGTGCGACCATCCTGCTCACCAGTCATTACATGGCTGACATCACAGCGCTGTGCCCTCGGGTGCTGCTGATTCATCAGGGACAGTTGTTTCACGACGGTGCCCTGGATCGCCTCGCCAGTCGTCTGGCGCCGGAGCGTCATGTGCGCCTGGAACTGAAAAAGCCCGCCCCTGCAGAAGCCTTCGCCGGGTTAGGTCGCCTCGACAGCCTTGAGAACTGTGAGGTGAACCTGCGGGTGGATCCGGCCTCACTCACCAGGGTGCTGGCACAGATCCTGGAACGTTTTGAGGTGCGTGATCTGGAGGTGAATGATCCACCCATCGATCAGCTGATCGGCGAGTTGTTTCGCCAGGGAAGCCTCTGATGCGTATCTTTGGCCTCAACCGCCGCATTGTGCGTGCACTGCTGGGCAGTCAGTACGCCCACATGCTCGAGTACCGCGCTGAGATTGCCCTCTGGGCCTTGTCTGGAGTGCTGCCGTTCATCATGCTCAGCCTCTGGAGCGGCAGTGACGCACGCTCACAACTGGGTTTGGACGGGGTAGCTCTGGACCGTTACTTCCTCAGCGCCTTTCTGGTGCGTCAGTTTTCGGTGGTCTGGATGGTCTATGCCTTCGAGGAGGATGCGCTGCTGGGCAGGCTCTCGCCCTATCTGCTGCAACCATTGCATCCCCTCTGGCGCTACGTGGCCTCGCATCTGGGTGAGCAGCTCACGCGTTTGCCCTTCGCCGCCGGCATCGCCGGAGTGTTTTTTCTGATTCAGCCGCAGGCTTTCTGGATTCCATCCTTGGGCGGCTTTCTGCTGGCCTGGCTCGCCACCTGGATGGCCTTTGCCATCACCTTTCTGCTTCAGAGCCTGATTGCGTCTCTGTGTTTCTGGAGCGAGAAGGCCACGGCGTTGGAGCGTTTGCTGTTTCTTCCCTTCCTGTTTTTCTCCGGACTGCTCGCTCCGTTGACGGCCTTTCCGCCCGCTGTTCAGGAGTGGGTGCGCTGGACTCCCTTCCCCTATCTGATTGATTTTCCGGCCCGGGTCCTGTCCGGTGATCCCGTGAATCTGGCAGCAGGTTTCGCCGCACAGCTGGCCTGGGTGGCGTTGCTCCTGCCGTTGGTGCTCGTGCTCTGGCGAGCCGGTGTGCGGCGCTACAGCGCCATGGGGGCCTGAGATGGGGCGCTACTGGCGAACCTTGCGCCGTTTCTGGGGCACTGCTTTGGCCACTCAGCTGGAGTATCAGCTGAATGTGCTGGTGGAGCTACTGGCGGTGGCTCTCAGCTTGGGCGGCAGCCTGTTGCTCCTCTCACTGTTTTTCGGCCCCGGCCGGGAGCTGGGGGGATGGAACTGGAACCAGGCCCTGATCGTGCAGGGTTTTTACACCGTGTTCGATGGCATGACGACCGCCTGGCTGAGGCCCAACCTGGGAGCGATCGTCACCTATGTGCGTGAGGGCACCCTTGATTTCGTGCTGCTCAAACCGATCGACAGTCAGTTCTGGGTCTCTCTGCGCACCTTCGCTCCGGCGGGTCTTTCGGAGGTTGTTTTGGGCCTTGGCCTGGCCGCATGGGGCGGGCATCTATCCGGTGTGGTGTTAACCCCAGCTGTGCTGGTCACGGTGTTGATGATGCTGTTGGTCGCTGCGCTGATTCTTTACTCGCTGTGGTTTCTGATCGCTGCCACCAGCATCTGGTTCGTGAAGACCTGGAACGCCACGGAAGTGCTGCGGGCCCTGCTGGCTTCGGGTCGCTACCCGCTCGAGGCTTATCCCGCGTCGTTGAGGCTGCTGTTCACCCTTGTCCTTCCCGTCGCTTTCCTCACCACAGTTCCAGCTGAGGTGCTCTTGGGGAGGGCATCACTGCCGTTGTTGGCGTTGGGGTTTGTCTTGGCTGGGGTCTTTTTCGCTGCTGCCCGTGGCTTCTGGTTGTTCGCGCTCCGTCATTACACTTCGGCCTCCAGTTAACTGAAGATTGTTCTCATCCTTAGGTGGCCATTCCATGGGATACACCTGGCGCTGAGGGAAGGGGATGGTGATGTTGTTCTCCTCGAAAGCGCTCCAGATCTGCTGACGAAGTTCGCTGCCTACGTTTAAGGCTTCAAGGGGATTACGTACAGAAAATTTCAGCTTGTAGGTGATAGATGAGTCGGCAAAATCGATTGCAAACGCTTGGGCTGCGGGCTTGTTCAACACGCGTTTGTGGGACTGCGCAATCTGTTCCAGCAATGAAATCACTTGTTGAGGGTCGTGATGGTAAGCAGCTCCAACCACAACTGACTCTCTTCTGTAATTCTCTCCTGCCGTGAAAGATTCTGCCTGAGTTGCGAACAGAACTTGATTGGGAATCAGGAGTTCGGCATCGTCACGCTGTCTACTTAGAGTGGTCACTCTTAGGCCGAGGCTTATAACCCGACACGGTTCTTTTTCGATCATCAGTATTTCGCCAGGTTTGATGGCACCTTCAAGGAGTAGATAGATTCCACTGAAAAGATTGCCCAGCGTATCCTTAAGGCCGAACCCTAAACCTACGCCAATGGAGCCTGAGATAACAAGGAAGGTATTGCCTTGTACGCCAGCAAGGAGTGCGAGCGTTACAAATCCGATCGCAACAATAAGATATTGAAAAAGTGGCTCAAGTATTTTGCGGCTTTGATCACTTGTTTTAAGTACGACCTGCATTAAATATGCCATCAATGCCGCAAGAGCTCGACTGGTGACGAGGATCAGGTACAAGCCAACTGAAAGTAAAAAAATGTTAGCAATTACAAAATCAGTGTTGAATAAATTACCTATGGTTATCAGGCCTACAGTTGAAAGACTGCTGAGCCGATCAATGAAATAAATGATGGCCCCTATCAATATCGCTGGCCTTACAATCAAGCCAAGCCAGGATGCAAGTTGATTTTTAGGGTTATCGATTTTTAGCCTTGATTCAAGCCAGTTGATAAAGCTTAAAAGCGCCCAGACAATTCCAATTCGAAAGATGATTCCAGATGGAATGGTCATTACCCTGAACAGCATGCCTGGGACTAGCAGCGCCGTAGGGCCAAACAGAATGGCAAGATTTCGTTTGACACTAGAGGAATGTCTATTGCGACGGATGAATATAGTTGCAAACACGACACAAAGAATGAAAGTGATCTGCCAGCTCACAGCCCATCGGTCGAGATAACCCAACCACCCGGCAACCTCAATCTGAAGATCTCTCATAATGATCAGTTTTCTTTCGTCATGGTTAAGATTTTCATCGCCTCATTAATACCAAGATAACCATTTGTGAATTCTCTGAATGTCCTGCTCAATTGCCAGTATCGGCTCAATGAGTTCTTGGAGGTTTTTTCTTGAGGAAAAAGCCAACGATATATTCCATGCCAATCTTTTTCGTAATGATTGTTTTGTTCGTTATAAGAAGTATCTAAGGCATTGTTTTGTTTCGAGCTTTGAGGCGGGATTGCTACATTTTGATTGGCTGCCAGGAGTCCGGATTCTCTCAATTGCAATTTTCTTTGCGAGATAGTGTTCACACTTGATTTGATAAACTTTAATGCCATTTTTCGCTGGGATTTGCTGGAGTTTCGTCCTAGTGCAAAGACAATAGTTGATATGGGCGGAGAGGCTTTTGACTTCATGCCATTCGGTAATGCAGCAACACTGAGAGTGCTTCCCATTTTTCTTTTCAGGTCATCAATTTGAAGGCCCCAGCATGTACACCAGTCCAATTTGTTGTTTTGTAGATTCTTTCCCAGATCCCTTGGGTTATCGTAGAAATAAATATTGTTATAAAGCGCTGCTTTGCGCAGCCATTCGAGCCAACCCCGTATGGATGGAAAAGCCTGTTTGCTTGTAACCTGATTGCCAAGAGAACTTATTTCAGCCATTGCACCTTTGCTGCCAGCGGACCAGATTAGGTTAAGCGGGTCAGAAGAAAGTCCAATTTTGCGGCCGCTCGCACTGAGGTTTTCTAGTTCTTGAATGGTGCTTGGTGATTCTTTTATTTTTGTATTGTTAAAGCATGCGATCTGAGTGTCTACCACCCATGGAGCATAAACATACTTACCATTGGCGTTTCTGGCCCATGGAAATCGGGAGCCATAAATTGCTTGAAAATACTTTTTGTCCGGAAGTATTGTTGTGAGATTGCGCTTGAGTAATTCGTTTGCAGTGCCTGTGTCTGCGATTATAAGGTCCGGCCCAAGATTAAGATTGGCGTCTGCTTCGATTTGTTGAACGAACTTGCTGCTTGGGTAGGTGATGTATACGAGGCGCGTTTCTGGGTATGAACTTTGAAATGCTTCGGTGTACTCGTCGATTCGCGACTGTATTTTCGGTACATCGTCTTTGAATGATGAAGCGTCGACGGGGTACGAAATGAATAGGGTATTTGGCGCCTTTAAGCTGCTACAGCTGCTCAGCAGGATCGTCATTGAACCTGCAGCTGTCAAATTGAATATCCCTGACCGATGTGCTGAAAGCATGGTACGGCCTTTGTTCCTCTTCAAGCTTAGCTCTAACTTATTCTTGTTTCATCTAAGTTTTCCATGAGACTTGTTCTTTTGTAAGGAATGATCCGAATGCTCTCCCAAGGTTTTGCCTAGGCAACAGAGACTTTTATCGCATTTCCTGTCTGGTTCTAATCTCTCTTGCTTCAGCTGTTGATCTGCTTGATTCATGCGGTTGCATCTGTGCCTGGTGACTGATAAAGAGTCATGCAGTCAAAGGCAAAATCAGCACCACTTTGTTGAACAATGCCAGCGATGTCTAGGAAAATGGATTGCTGGATGTCGAGCCAGTCTTTCCATACGGTTGTTTTGGTGAAGCAATACACCATCATGTTGATGGATGATGCATCCCATTCATTGAAGTTAACCAGGATACTCTGGCTTTGATCAATGTCTGGATGTTCCTGAAGGAGCTTGCGAACTTCCTTAGTAATGCCGTTGATTTTGCCTAAATCTTCATAGCGTAAGCTGATATTCGCACGGATTCTACGGTTGTACATTTCACCTGGATTTTCGATCGGGTTCGTGGCAAATACGGAATTTGGGATATAAAGCGGCCTGCGGTCAAAAGTGCGAATTCGTGTGTAATACCAGCCGATGGATTCAACAGTTCCTTCGAGGCTATCGGCGTTGATCCAGTCGCCTTCACGGAATGGGCGGTTGAAAAACAGCATGAAGCCTGAGAGGAAGTTCTGGCTGATCTGTTGGGTCGCGAATGAGAGGCCGATTCCTGCGCCACCGAGCATGGTGGCGATGGCTCCCGATGGAACCCCAAAGGTCACCATTAGTGCTGCAGTGGCGACCAGCAGCACTGCAATGGTGAAGAGCCTGCTCATCACATTGATCAGCATGGATTCATCCTGTTGATCCTCGATCTGGATCCATCGCCTCACGGATGCAGAGCTCAGTACGGTCTGGCCGATGTTCATCACAGCCCAGGTGATGCTGGCAATCACCAGAGTTGTGGAGATTCTGTTCACTTCAGCTTGAGCGAGCAGTCCCAGTTCAAATGCCTCGTTGACCTGATGGATGATCCAGCTGGCATACAGCGAGATGCCGAGGCCAAACAGCACAGGTCTGCGGAGTGCCGCCGCGAGATGGCTGCCCATGTTGCGGCCATGGCGGCTCAGGAACTGAAGCAGAAGCCAGGCCCCCACAAGCGCCAGGGTGCCTACCAGCAATCCTGTATTGGTTTGCAGGAATTGCAGGTGGAACCTCACTGCCGCATGCGGCTCAGCCATGAGACTCGTGTGTCGCAGTCGCGAACCTAGCTCATGTGGTCTGTGGCTCCCGGTTCAATCACCTGCTCGGCTTGTAGCTGCGGCGTGAGGCTTTTGCCTGTGCTGGGAGGCCACTCCATCGGGTAGATCTGGCGCTGAGGGAAGGGAATGGTGATGTTGTCTTTCTCGAAGCGCTTCCAAATCGCGCGACGAAGATCACTGCCCACGTTGAATGCATCGAGAGGGTCTGCAACCCAGAACGACACCTTGTACATGATTGAGGATTCTGCAAACTCCATCACAAATGCCGCTGGTGGTGGATATTTCTTCACTTTGGAATGCTCTGCAGCAATCTCCAGCAGGATGTCGATGATCTTGTCTGGGTCGTGTTGGTAGGCAGCGGCAACCAACAGGCTGTCGCGCCTTGAGGTTTCTGTTGCTGTGTAAGAGGCGGCCTCCTGGGTGAAGAAGTTCTGATTAGGAATCAGCAGTTCGGCGCCATCACGTCCTCGTCTTAGCTGTGTGGCGCGCAGACCCAGTTTTCGCACGGTGCATGGATCACCGTTGATCATCAGGATCTCTCCAGGTCGGACTGATCCTTCGAACAGCAGCCAGATGCTGCTGATGAAGTTGGAGATAATTTCCTTGGTGCCGAAACCAATCCCCACTGACAAGCCACCTGCGATTGCTACGAAGGCGTTTCCGTTAATGCCGATGTAATAGGCCACGCCGATAATGCCGATTCCGATCACGCTGTAGCGGAATAGCAACTCAAGGCCGCGTTGATTGCGTTTCTGCACTCCGAAGATCACACCGCTAAGCCAGGCCATCAGTGCCGCCGGCCTGGAGGCAATGGTCACGATGAGGTAGATCGCCACGATGGCGGTGTACATCTTGCCGAGAGTGATCTCAACTCCAAAGAGATTGGCAACTCCAATCCTCGAAAGGTTTTCCCGACTACCCAGCAGGCTTAGCAGCGACAACGTGGCTGTGAACACATAGATGGGTTTGAACAGGGTGGTCTCCACTTCTCCGATCGGGAAGCGGGGATTGGTTTTTTCCACCAATGTTTTCAAGGGCGTGAACAGATTCCAGCCCAGCCAGAGCAGTCCGAAGTAACGCAGCAGACCGTAGGGAACCTGGATCAGTGCGAAGACCCCTGCCATCAGCAGCACCACGGCGGGTCCCAGCAAGACGCGGATTGAATCGGGCAAGCGTTGATGCAGGCCTGCTCGGTTGAGCAGGCGCTGGAGGCGTTGGTTGCGCTTGAGAAGGATGCTGCGAGTGCGCGCAATCAGAAGCACGATCAACACCAATATCAATTGGATGAGAACAGGCCAGCGCTGCACAAATGACAGCCAGCTGAGCATCTCAACCAGGATGTCTCCAGGCGCCACCGTGATCAGCAGATCGGAGAGGGTGGTAGTCATGAGGATTGGCTCAAAACGGTCTGCAGTCGCTCAGCTGCCTTGGCGGGAGTTTTCGCCCCAAAGATCACATCATTGAGGACCTGTTGGATGGCTCGAGCGAGTTTTGGCTGGGCATCGATGGCACCAACAATTTCGTCGCCAATTTGAATTTCTTCCTTGCCTTTGAATAAGTAGAGGTTCTCGATTCCAGGGATTTGGCGGTTGATAATCGTGGCGGCTGCGGGATTCACTGGGTAGTTGGTGCGGTAGCGCAGTGACCAGGTCTTCTGCGCCCATGGTTGAACGATGAACTGCATCAGTTCTTCGGCGGTTTCCCGCTGGCGCGTACTGGAGTTGCGGCCCAGTCCCCACACCTGGAGTTTGGTGATGGGCATGGCAGGGGCTGCGGGTCCAGCCGGCAATGAGGCAACGCCGAGATTGTCTTTCAAGGCTTCTCTCAGTTGGGGTAACTGTGAGGTCCAGCAGCTGATCCAGTGGAGTTTTCCACCAATCAGCTGCTTGCGCAGTGTGGCCTGATCCCTCCAGAACATCACGTTCTGCTGATAGCTGGCGTCCCGCAGCCAGCTCAGCCAGCTGACCAATCGCTGGGTTTGTTGTGCAGTGGGTTGTTTGCCGCGCAGGGAATTCACCAGTGCGCCGCCGGCCTTGAATCCGCTCATGCTCCAATAGAGGTCTTCAAAGTTCTGGGTGATGCCAAACACCTGCCCTGCGCTGCTCTGTTTGGACATGAGTGCCAGCGTTGCTGGCGGCTCCTTGAGTTTGCGTTTGTCGTAACAGGCGAGCTGGATGTACTGGGAGACCGGAAGACCTGTGATTTCTCCACGAGAATTGGTGACGCGTTGCAGCAGGCCTGGTGCGATGGCGTTGCGTTGCTCTGGCGTGATGGGCACTGGGTCCAGCAGATTTGCGACGGAGAGTTCCTGGATTACGC
Organism: Synechococcus sp. UW179A; assembly: GCF_900473965.1. Classification (NCBI taxonomy): domain Bacteria; kingdom Bacillati; phylum Cyanobacteriota; class Cyanophyceae; order Synechococcales; family Synechococcaceae; genus Synechococcus; species Synechococcus sp. UW179A. The sequence goes on from NZ_UCNJ01000002.1 coordinate 283,215, forward strand.
GGGCATCGCCCATCACAAGATCCGGCCCAAGTCCGCTGAAGGTCTGGCGTTCCAGTTCAGATTCAACCGCCGCTTCTGAATAGAGAGCGGGTTGGATGCGCAGCCCTGGAACTACATCCCAAAGATTGTTTTGAAAACTGCGCAGACGCTGACGGTCCCTGGAACTGTCAGCTGGGGTGACTTTTTCATTGGTCGGCAGGATGCGGGCCACACGCAGCAATTTGATCGGGGTTCGACCGTTGCTGCTGCAGGCGCTCAGCAGCCCAGCTGTGCAGAGAAGACCAACTAGCAGCAGGCCATGACGGACTGGTGGTCCTGAGAGGGGAAGGGTCATGAGCCGTTCATTTCACCGGTCGGTTTCGGATTAAACGGGGTGGAATTGCTTCAGCCGGCCAGAAACTCATCAATCAGTTGACTGGTATCTCGCTCATTACCACGACGCTAGAGCCTGATAAGGATTTGGTCAGGGTTCTGATCTCATCAGCGGCCTATCTCTCGCTGTTGCAGTTGCGTTGTTGTTGTGGTCCATGGAACGGTGATGGCACCGATGGATGAAGGATGGACGCGATTGCTCATCTGATTGACACCGAAGCGGTGTTGGCATGGCTGGAGTCGCCCATAGGAGTCCTGCTGTTTGTGCCCCTTTACGCCATCTGGGTGACCCTGCTGCTGCCAGGGATCTGGGCTTCGATGCTGGCTGGTGCACTGTATGGACCCTGGTGGGGCAGCCTAATCGTGTTTGCCGGGGCAACCCTTGGCGCCGAGGCCGCGTTTCTGCTGGGCAGGCACTGGCTCAGGGGTTGGGCGCAGCAGCGTCTTAGCCGTTTTCCCAAGCTGCTGGCGATTGAGAAGGCCGTTAGTCGGGAGGGGTTTCGCTTGGTGTTGCTGACGCGTCTCTCACCAGCCTTCCCGTTCTCTTTGCTGAACCTGGCCTATGGACTGAGTGAGGTGAGTCTGCGGGATTACAACTTCGGCTTGATTGGGATCATTCCTGGAACGATTTTGTTCTGCGCTCTGGGTGCTCTGGCCGGCAGTGCTGCCAGATTTGGCGAAGTGTTGGCCGGAGAGACCTCCGCGCAGGCCTGGGTGCTTCGGGTCGTAGGAGTGCTGGCCACGGTGGGAGTGGTCTGGCTGGTGGGACGTTCCGCGCGCAAAGCCCTACAGGAAGCAGGCGCTGATGCTCAGGATTCTGAGCTCTGATCAGGATTAGGCAGGCGCCAGTCACGCGCAGCGGCGATCACAACAAACCAACCCAGCCTGGCTTTGGCTGTGAAGCCACTGCGGTTGCTGAGATCGGCATATTTGGCCCGACCGCACTCCGTTTTGATCCATCTGAAGATGGGCGGTTGATCTCTCTCTTGGTTGTTCATTGCGAAGCCGGAAGTGCTGAGGTGTCGCTGAATTTGTTGATCTGATTGGGAATCACGCTGATCGTGATCTTGATGTCATCAAGCTGGAATTCCTGTTTCGCATTGCTCATAAGGGTCTCGGAGATCTCATTGGCCAGGTCTTCGTTGAGAACCCCCCTCGGTGCGCTCAAGACAAGATCCACGCTGGCCTTGTTGTTGAGCACCCGAACATTGCTGAACAGCAGTCGCACCCTTTGCCACAAATAGGCGTTCTTGCTGGTGATCTTGAGCTGATTGACCTGACCTGCCTTAAAGGTGTCGAACCTGCTGACGATCTTCTGCTTGACATTGAAGTCATGCAGAGCCGAAGACAGGGGAATGCACAACAGTCCCAGCAGAGCCAGCCATAACAGCAGATTGCGCCAGCACTGAACGACGCTGCCGTAACGCTGCACGAGGAAGATGAAAAGGCTTGCCACCGTGATCCCAATCAGATTGACCAGAAACAGCAAGAAGGAGCCTTCGGAGATCTGATTGGTGATGCCGGCCACCGTGCCGCGACCAAATACGGCCACCACCTCATTACCCATGCTCAGGCCGATGCCACAGACGCACAGTGGTGGAACCAGAGCCACCGCGATGGCGACGCCGGCCAGGGAATTGGACAGCCGTTCGCGGGTCATGCTGAAGGATCCGGCGACAGCGGCCGCCACCGCCACTCCCAGATCAATCAGATTGGGCGCTGTGCGAGACGTCATCTCGCGATTCACCTCACTCACATCCAGCAGTGACGCCAGCAGTGCTGCGGTGGCAACCACGGTGATCACACCAATCACCACCGTCAGCAGCGAGCGTTTCGCCAGCTTGTTGTTGCTGATGGAGAGAGCAAACGCCAGGCTGAGGATCGGATCCATCAGTGGCGCCACGATCATGGCTCCGATCACGACTGCCGGGCTGTTGGAGATCAGTCCCAGAGTGGCAATCACCGCTGCGCACAGCAGCAGCACGAAAAAACCAAGTGAGGGCTTGGATGATGCGATTCGGGCCTGATAAAGCTCCTTGCGTGGTATCCGGTTCTCGAGGTTGATCTGCCATTCGCCGGACAGATTGTTCAGAACGCTTCGAAGGGGAGATGCAGAGTCCACTTGGTTTGGATGCTGGACATGAATGCTTGTTCAGTCTCTGCCATCACTTCAAACGAGAAGATGCATCAGGCACGAGACGGATCTCTGCGTCATCCCTTCGTCGAAAAGCTCCAAGACTGGCTGGCCAGGCTTTTTAGCTTTGGCTTGATTGGAGCAAGGCAACCAGTCCCGCTTCATCGATCACGCTGATCCCCAGCTTGTTGGCCTTCTCCAGCTTGCTGCCGGCCTCTTCTCCAGCGAGCACGAAGGACGTTTTTTTGCTGACGGATCCACTGACTTTGCCACCTGCGGCTTCGATCAGCTCTTTTGCCTGAGTGCGGCTCATGGAGGGAAGCGTGCCTGTGAGGACAACGGTTTGACCGGAGAGCACTCCATCCGTGCTGCTGCGGCTTGCCAACTCCTGGCGCTCCTGCTCACTGCTGGCGAGGGAGAGGCCGACGTCCTGAAGCTGCTTAATCAGCCTCTGATTGGCTGGGGTGTTGAACCATTGCTGCAGGCTCTGGGTGATCTCAGGACCAATGCCGTGCAGCTCGCTGATCGCTTCAGGGTGATCAACGGCAGTGCGGGCAAGCGTGTCGATGTCTGGGAAGGCTGCTGCGAGGCCTTTGGCGTTGACCTCGCCTACATGGTGGATGCCAAGTCCGTAGAGCTGGCGTGCCCAGGGCTGGGAACGGGACGCTTCCATCGCTGAGATGAGATTCTCAGCACTTTTCTCACCCATCCGTTCCAGGCTGCTCAGCAGCGCGGCATCAAGGCCATACAGGTCGGAGATTGAGCGAATGAGCCCCCTCTCTACCAGCTGTTCGATTAATTTCCCGCCCATTCCCTCCACGTCGAGAGCTCCTTTGCTGACCCAGTGACGCAAAGCGCCTCGCAGAATTGCAGGGCAGCTGCTGTTCACGCAGCGGGTTGCGGCTTCACCGCTTTCGCGAACCAGCTCCGAGGCGCAGCTGGGGCACTGATGGGGAAGATCAAGCGGAAGAGCGCCTTCAGGCCTGAGTTCAGAAAGCACCCGGAGGACCTCAGGGATGATTTCTCCGGCCTTGCGCACCACAATCGTGTCGCCGCTGTGGAGATCCAGTTCCGCCAGTCGGTCGGCGTTGTGCAGGGTGGCGCGGCTGACGCTGGTGCCCGCAAGGGCGACGGGTTCGAATTCGGCCACCGGGGTGATCACGCCGGTTCGGCCCACCTGGCAGGTGATGCGGAGCAGCCGGCTCGGAGCTTCCTCGGCTGGGTATTTCAGCGCGATGGCCCAGCGTGGTGCTTTTTGCGTGAAGCCTGCGCTGTCTTGAAGACGCAGATCGTTCAGTTTCACCACGACTCCGTCAGTGGCGTAATCAAGGTCGTGACGTTGGCTGTCCCAGCTGTTGAAGAAGGTCTCCACCGCAGCAAGATCAGGCAGCAGGGCAGCGTTGGGATTCACCCGGAAGCCCGCGCTGCTCAGCCAGCTGAGGCACTCCCACTGGCTAATCGGGCGTGGCCCCTCCCAGTTGTCCGGTAGGTGCAGTGTGTAGGCGAAGAAATCCAGCCGACGTGCCGCCACCACTTTCGGATCGAGCTGGCGCAGGGTGCCGGCACAGGCATTGCGGGGATTGGCAAACAGCGGTTCATCTCGCGCTGCCCGGTCGGCATTGATGGCAGCGAAGGTGCGATCAGGAATCAGAGCCTCGCCACGAACTTCCACCCAGGGGGGGGGGTCGAGCTGAAGACGCAGAGGGATCGACGCGATGGTGCGCACATTGGTGGTGATCTCTTCGCCCTGTTCCCCATCACCGCGGGTGGTGCCTCGGATCAGTACTCCGTTCTCGTAGCTGAGAGCGAGGGCATTGCCATCGATCTTGAGTTCCCCGACCATGGCCAGTGCCGGCAGGGGTTCACTCGCCTGCGGCTCTCTGTCGAGCACCTTCAGCAAGCGTGCGTACCAGCTGCGCAACTCTTCGGCGCTGAATGCATTGTCGAGGCTGAACAGCGGGATGCGGTGGGCGACGCTGGCGAATCCCTCGGAGGGCGTCCCGCCGACGCGTTGGGTGGGGCTGTCAGCGCTCACCAGCTCGGGGTGAGCCGTTTCTAGGTCCAGCAGTTCGCGGTAAAGCTGGTCATAGACGGCATCCTCTAGCTCGGGAGCATCCAATACGTAGTACGCGTGGGCGGCCCGGGTGAGCAGCTGTCTCAGTTCAGCGGCGCGCTCGCTGAACTGATTCGACGCGTTATCTGGAGCTGGCGCTGTCACGGGTAGGACGACTCAACTCTTGATGGTGGCGATGCGTTCGATTTTCCAGGTGTCTTCCACCTTGGTGAAGGTGAAGTCGAGGGGCATCTCCTCTTTGTTTTCTGCGATCAGCTTCACGGTGAGGATCATGCTTCCTTCCTGCAGCCGTGGTCGGCCCGATTTGAGGTTGCGAAAGCGATTGAGCTTCAGACCTGCGAGGAAGCGGATGAACTGCTGTCGATTGACATGCTGCCTGTAGGCCTTGGTGGTGAGCAGATAGGCCGCATCCACTCGGCCTGCTGCCACCTGTGTGAAAAATTGCTTGATCAGCGGATTGATGCCGCGGGCGCTGAGCACCAGCTTCACGGCGGTGATCGTCCAATAAAGAAGCAGGGCTCCACCCCCGGCCAGCAGGGCCTTGCTCCCGATCTCCCGCACCAGACCCAGATCCATCAGCTGTTTCCAAGTGAGTGAAGAGTCTGACTGACGGACCGCGAGATGGAGGCAGACTGGGCCGACGTCATTGTTCAAGTCCTACGCCATTCATGCCGCTCGAGCCACTGCTCCCTTTGTTTCATCGCCTGAACCGGGAGCATTTCGAGGGAGCCCTCTGCCGAGGACATCAACCACTGCTTGCGTTGCGTTGGAGTGATGGCCGCCTGCGTCGAACGGCTGGTCTCTACCGACGAGGGCCTGCGGTGGCACCACCGTTCGGCCGTGAAATTGTTCTATCTAAGCCGTTGCTGGATCCTCTGCCGAGAGAGGCCACCGAAAGCACCCTTTGTCACGAGATGATCCATGCCTGGGTGGATTTGGTGTTGAAGCGTGAGGAGGGTCACGGACCCTGCTTTCGGCAGCGCATGGAGGCCATCAACGCGGCTCAGAAACGTTTCGAAGTGAGCGTTCGCCATCGTTTTCCCGTGCCACAGAGTTCCCCGCGTTGGATCGCGATCTGTCCTCGCTGCGGACGCCAAACTCCCTATCGCCGCAGGATGAGTCAAGCGGCCTGTCGATTGTGCTGCGATCGGCATCATGGGGGTCGCTGGAATGCCAGTTGTCTGCTTCGCTACGAACCAGCAACGGAGGACAGCTGAGCGGGATGGAGGTTTTTCTCTGGGTGTTGGAAGCAGGTGGTGTTTCGATCGTCTTGATTGGTCTGCAACGGGAACGTTGGTTGCAGCACAGACGTCGGTAACGTCAGGTTATGGATTCACGTCGACAACGCTCGCAGCGCAGTCCTGACCCTTTGGACCGGCGGCTTGACCGCTGGTTGGACACCGGACGTCAGCTTGTGGATGGTGTTGCCGGAGCCAGACCAGGACGACGCGGTCATGACCGTGTGGATGGAGCTTCCAGATTGGATGCAATGGGTCGTTGGGTCGGTGACCGAATCGACTGGCTGCTGGATGAGGAGGATGACTGGCGTGAGCTGTCTGAGCGGCCACAGAGTTTTCAGTCCGCACGGCCTGCGCGTGGCGACGTCTCAACACCAGTGGAACGATCATCGCCTTCACGACGTAAACGTCCACTCCAGGCTCTCTCCCGTCGTCAGCCGGTTTTGCCTCCGCCAGTGGCTTCAACATCGACTCTGAGGTCGTCCGATAAGGATGATGTTTGGCCGGAAGACGATAGTTTCCGGGTGGAACGTTGGAAGCGGACAGCCAGTCGTGATGCCGAGGCGGACCCTGGCTCTTCGTCAACCTCTCGGGCGTCGTCCCGCCGACCCTTGCCGCGTTCCAGTCGCCGACGCGATTGAGCGACAGCATTTCTACTTATGATTGGATTCGTTGCATCAACAACATGAGCAATCTTGTGGTGATTGGTTTCCCCAAGGTTGAGGAAGCTGAGCAGGTTCGTCTTGAGCTGGTTGCGATCCAGGAAGAGCATCTGATCACCCTCGAGGACGCTGTGGTTCTCGAACATGGCAGTGACGGTCACGTGCATCTTCGTCAGGCCATCAACATGACTGCCGCAGGTGCCATGGGCGGAAGCTTCTGGGGACTGCTGATTGGACTGATCTTCGCCAACCCGCTGCTTGGCGTGGCAGCTGGTGCCAGTGCCGGTGCTGCTTCGGGAGCCCTCAGCGACATTGGGATTAATGACAAGTTCCTCAAGGAGCTCACCGAAACCCTGCCGCAGGGAAGTGCAGCACTGGCTTTGCTTGTGCGGGACTCAACGCCTGATCGTGTGATTGAGCGCTTGCGTCGTCATCTGCCCAATGCCCGCTTGATTCATACCAGCCTCAGTCATACGGATGAGGAGAAGCTCAAGCAACAGCTCGAGCAGGCCCGTAAGCAAGCCGAAGCACTGCGGATGGCCTGACCTGATTTGCTCAGTGCCGGTTGCTCAACGGCCGGCACACCTGATAGCGACATCCCCGCCGGCTCAGCTGGCGGTTCACGTCTTCCACCAGATCGGCTGGTAGCTCTTCGGCCATCTGATCCGCTGTGGTGGTGATCGACGGGGAGCCGGCATTCATGGCTTCGAGCAGATCTGTCCATTGGCCGATGTGCTGAGAGCGGGACACCGGCCGGTAGCCCTGTCGCTCCAGCAACTTTGCGCAGAGATCAGCGTTCCAGAGCACCGAACGTCCACTCATGTGTGGTGTGCGTTGATCAACCGCACCCGCTACGAGCGCCGCGTCTGTGGGGCGCCCATGCCTATCCCGCCATCCTTGATGTTCGAGGGCTCGTCCGCAGTGGAACGAGGAGATGCCGAAGTTGCGGCCCAGATCGTTGAGGGTTGCCCAGGTGGAAGTCGCCATGGAACCATTGCCGATGTGGCCATGATTGCTTCAGCACAAGAGTCGGCAAGTTGTCAAGTGAAAATCCGCATCAAACGCTGATTTTCTTCATGACGTTGCATGAAGCGGTCGTCGTGGTGCTTCACCCAGCCAGCGTTCGAGAGCTGGGCTGAATACTTCACGGATCACGGTGAGCTCCCTGCCCTGGCGGAAGAAGCGGTAGTGGCGGCTCCAGAACGGCCCTCGTTCGCCAAACCCTTGCTCCAGCCAAGGTTCTGTGACCAGTGCCAATCCATCTACTTCACGGAACAGTTCGGAACGCCCCTGGGTGAGGCTGAGCCAGATCGGCTGTTCTCGATTGCTCAGATTCCGCTCTGCTTCATCCTGGTTCCACCAGCTTTCGGCCCAGGCCAGCGTGGTTTCGCCACAGTTCAGCCAGACCTGGCGGCGAAGCAGGGGCGGCTCCAGTTCCTGAACCTCCGCTGGCCGTGGTCCGCCTGTTGCAGCATTGCTGAGGCTGGCGTCCGCGTCCATCGCGATCAGACGCACTTGCACGCTGTGACCAGTGAGCAAGCGTAGGTGTCTGGTGGGACTGCCATCTCCCAGCAGCATCAGTCGCCACGGGCCTGGCAGCCAGCCTGGTTCTTCTCCCGCCAGCACGGAGGATGTGGGGGCTTCCCACAGCACGGAAGGAGAAGGGATCAGGGAGCTCACAGTGTTTAGAAAGCACCTCCAACACTCAGGGATTGGCTTGCACCTGATCGCTCAATCACGGCGCCATTGGCGCTAACGCTTTGCAGCGTCCAACCGCTGTTGCCGATCGATTCACCGGGAACAGTGGAGAGGGAGAGGCCGCCGAGTTGAAAAATGGCTGAGCCTTCGCCGTTACCGGCGTGAACCACACCGACTAGCTGAGGTTGCGCATTGACTGCTGATCCCTGATCGGCGATTGAGGGATTGCTGATGGCCTCTGCTGTCGGCAGTGGAATCGTGATTGGCTCCAGTTTTGTTGCCGATGCGTTGGGAAGTGCAGTGATGTCTAGTGCGTTCGCTGTTGTGGTTTGGTCAGTCAATTCCTGCGCAGCTGTCTTCGATGCGGTCTCTGGAGCAGGCTTACTTGATGCGTTCTTGCGTTCTGATGGTTGGTTGTTGCGCAGTCGTTCGATTAAGGCGAGGTTTCCTTCCCGTTCCAGCGCTTGCTGCGTAAGCCTCCAATGGAGTGTCAGTCCGCCGCTGCCTAGAACAGCAATTAGGCCTAGCGCGGCCAAGCTCACCTGTGGCCAGGACAAACCTGCTTGATTTTGATCACTCGTTTCTTTTGGTTTTGACGGCGGATTGACCTGCAGCTGCACGGTTTTGAGAATGTTGTCGTCATCGTTGAACACGCGGTCGAGAATTTGCTCGGCGCGCAGATTCCAGTACGCACTGGATGTGGGGATGCGAGAGGGCACTGCAGACCAGTGAGTGCGCCAACGCTATCGAGCGTTGGCGCTAGAGGCGAGGGATGCGCGCTTCTGGTCGCGACGCTGTTGCAGCTCCAGCCACACCAGCAGGGAACTGAGATCAGCCTGGCTGACGCCGGGGATCTGGCTGGCCTGGCCCAGTGTGAGCGGCCGCAGATTGCTCAGTTTTTCGCGGGCTTCACGTGACAACGTGTTGATGTTGGCGTAATCGATCTCAGCGGGCAGTTTGCGTTTGCCCTGACGTCTCACCTGATCGATCTGCTGCTGTTGCCTCTGCAGATAGCCGCTGTATTTGATGTCGATCTCAGCACCTTCCCGCACCGGTAAGGGCAGATCGGCATCAGCCAGGCCGTGGCGGACCAGGTCTGCAGTGTGCATGCCTGGCCGGCGCAGCAGGTCGGCCAGGGTGATCGATCCTTTGATCGGTGCGCCGGTCTCCGCTTCCACAGCTGCTGCCACCGGGTCGCTCACCTTGAGCCGTTGGCACTGCAGCCGTTGCTTTTCGTTCTCCATGGCAGCGAGCTTCTGTTCAAACAATTGCCAGCGGCGATCATCGATCAGACCGATTTCCCGGCCAAGAGGGGTCAGGCGTCGATCGGCGTTGTCACCGCGAAGCACGAGCCGGTATTCACTGCGGCTGGTCAGCACCCTGTAGGGCTCACGCAGATCCTTACTCACCAGGTCATCGATCATCGTGCCGATGTAGCTGCTCTCCCGGGAGAAGTGCACCGCTTCCTGACTGCGGACGCGCCGAACGGCGTTGAGTCCGGCGACCAGGCCCTGAGCAGCGGCCTCCTCATAGCCAGTGGTGCCGTTGAGCTGGCCTGCGCTGAACAGCCCCTCCACCCGCTTGGTTTCCAGTGATGGCAGCAGCTGTGTGGCTGGTAGGTAGTCGTAATCCACCGAGTAAGCCGGTCTCAGCATCACGCACTGTTCAAGGCCTGGAAGACTGCGCAGCAATTGCAGCTGGATGGGCTCAGGGAGCCCGGTGGAGAATCCCTGCACGTAGATCTCCGGAGTGTCGCGTCCTTCAGGTTCCAGAAAGATCTGGTGGCTGTCTTTGTCGGCAAAGCGAACGATCTTGTCTTCGATTGAGGGGCAGTAGCGGGGACCCTTGCTGTCGATCACTCCGCCGTAGATCGCCGTGAGGTGCAGGTTGTCCTTGATCAGCTGATGGGTTGCAGCGGTGGTGCGGGTGATGTGACAACTCATCTGTTCTCCACTGCTCCAGGAACCTGGGTCAAAGGAAAAGAAGCGGTCTGCAGCGTCGCTGGGTTGTTCCTCCAGCTGATCAAGGGCGATGCTGCGCCGGTCGACACGTGCTGGAGTTCCGGTTTTGAGCCGGTCGGTGTGGAACCCGAGCTGTTGGAGCGCTTCGGTGAGCCCCTCGGCAGCCTGCTCTCCGGCACGGCCAGCGGCCATCGACTGGTGCCCGACCCAGATGCGCCCCCCGAGAAAGGTGCCAGCGGTAAGCACCACGGCTTTGGCTCCGTAGACGCTGCCGAAATAGGTGCGTACGCCGCTGATGCGTGCCTTGGGTCCCTGGCTTGGGTCCCAGGATTCGTCGCCGCCGTTCGGATCACCGTCGATCTCCAGACCGGTGACCATGGCTTCGCGCAGAGCCAGGTTGGGGGTGTGCTGCAGTAGCTGCAGCATCTGACGCGAGTATTGCCGTTTGTCGGTCTGGGCACGCAGGGCCCAGACGGCAGGGCCGCGGCTGGCGTTGAGGATGCGCTTCTGGATGGCTGTGGCATCGGCGAGGCGCCCAATCACGCCGCCAAGAGCATCCACTTCATGCACCAGCTGGCTTTTTGCCGGTCCGCCCACGGCTGGATTGCAGGGCTGCCAGGCGATGCGGTCGAGATTGAGGGTGAACAGTGCAGTGCTCAGACCAAGGCGAGCAGCCGTGATCGCGGCTTCACAGCCTGCGTGGCCTCCTCCCACGACGATCACGTCGAAGACTTCGGTGGGAGCTTTGGAGGCCGTCATCTCTTCATTCTCCAATGCCACCGGTTTGTTTGCCTCAGAGGCTCAGATCATTTCCACCAACATGGTGATGTCGTTGAAGTCCCAGTCCGAGCTTGGCGATGAGATTGTGTCTTCATATCCAAAGAAGTTGCTGCCCAGATTTTTGATGGAGCCCTGGTTGTCCGTCGTGCTGGTGATGCCGAATGTAAACAGACGATCTGTTTCCTGATTGATAAAAACAGGAGCATAAAAACCTTCATCAGCTTGATTAAATGTCCAATCGATTTGTGTTGTCTTGTCTCCGCTCATCAGGATCTCTGTATCGTCCGGGTTGATCAGGCTGTCACGAACAGCTGCTTCAAAGGCGTTTTCGTCTGACGAAGCAATTCCGTCAACGGTGAATCCGTTGACATCGTCAGCAGTGAGTTTGACAAAAGCCACTCGATTGGTGTTGCCGCAGTCGCTTTTCAATGTCAAACGAAGTTTGGTTGCACCTGGATTGAGATCCGTCATGTTCAGGATTGAATCGTTGACGTGATCTTGCTCTGAGGCGAGTTTGAAAGCGTTGATGTTCTGGGACTGTTGAGAGGTGGTGATTTTTAAGGATAAATCGTCGTAATCCCTTTCTTGATTGTCAGTGTCTTCAAGATGGAGCATGAAGCTGTTGTCGAGCTGTGAATCGATTTGCAGATCTGGGGACTGAATGAGTTTCTGATTATGGCTTGATTGATGGAATTTGATCTCACTGCCGCCGCTGAGAAAGAGTTCAGTTTGTCCCATGTTGGTGGAATCTCTGGTGGCGCCAATGGATCCCATGGCTTCTCCATCAGCATTCACGATTTGCAGGCTGTTCTGCCAGTCAGAGTTGTTTCTGAGAACTTCCAGCTGGACCCAAAGACCACTTTCCCCTGTGACCAGGAAGCCAGAGCCATCGTTGTTTCTGACCAGTTCACTGGGAGTTGAAAGAGGCTGAGCAGGGTTGATGTCGTTTTGGCTGCTACTGCCACCACCACTACTACTGCCATTGCTACCGCCACTTCCTCCGCCGCCACCGCCACCGGCATCGTTGGCGCCAGTGATGTTGACCTGGAAGGACCTCGTCGCTGTGAGGCTGCCGTCAGAAACGAACAGCTCAAAGGAATCGGAAACGCTTTCACCTTGATTGAGGGCTTCAATGACAGCGGTGGTGGGTATGTATTCATAGGCTCCGGTGGAGCGATTGAGGCTCAATGTGCCGTAGTTACCAGATGCGGTTGAACCACTGTTGCCGTTGATTCCGAAGCTCAAAACGGCAGATGCATCGGCATCCGTTGCTGTCAACTGACCTGAGATGTTGCTGCTTGTGAGAGCTGATGAATTGGTTTGATCAGCAATCGTTCCGGCTGTGATGGTAGCTAAGACGGGTGCATCGTTAACACCCGTTACCTCAATCACCATTTCAGCGCTGTCATCGCTGTCGAGATCTGTGAGCGTGTAGGTAAACAGATCGGTTTCTTTGTCACCGCTATCTAATGCATCAGCAAGGTCGGCAGTGTAGCGATATGAACCGTCTTGGTTGACTAGTAAATGTCCGTAGGTTCCCTTTATTTCTGTGCTTAGGCTAGTGCTACTCAGGTTTTGGTTGTTAACCTCTGTTTGATTACTTTGAGTTTCTATATTTGATCCAATGGGTTGGGTTTCATTCCTAGTGTCGTGACTTTGCGTTTGATTGTTTAACCCAATGCTCTGAGTTTCAGTGCTTCTGTTGATGCTTTCCGGTGTGGCTGCTGTTTCCTGTGGTTGAGACTCTGAATCTGGGCTAGTGCTTTGATTTTCTGTTTCGATTTGAGTGCTCTGAATTTCAGGTTTTATTTCGTTGTTTTGGAGTTTGGTGGTTGATTGATGGCCTTGAGTTTTGTTATTAGATTCTTCATCGGTTGAGCTGTTGGATTGTTGTCTAGAGCCTTGCTCAATATTTTGAGTTTCAGTTCCTGTATTGATGCTTTGAGATGTGGCTTCTGTTTTTTGGCGTTGGTTTTTTGAATCTGATGTATTGTTCTGGCTTTCAGGATTGACTTGATTGTTCTCGATGTCAGCCTTTATATTATTGTTTTGAGATTGTAAGGGTGTTGCAATGACTTGGGGTGTAGAGACTATTTTTCTTCCTGGTCTAACTCCCAAGACGTAAAGTTGATCTCCATCAATGTCAATGTCATTAGACAGCACGCCGATGACGCTTGACCTGAACTTAGAGCTGTTTTCTTCGATCTGAAACGCATCATTGTTTGCTATGGGCTTGTCATTAATTCCTTTAATGGTGATTTCGATTTCTCCAGTGTCGACTGCTTGCGAATCGGAAACGGTGTAGGTGAATGTTTCTTTGCGAGTTTCATCAATGAGTAATCTTTTGGAGGCTATTTGGTCTGCTGTGTAGACGTACGATCCATTGGCCTCAATGGTTATTTTTCCGTACGTACCGGTCAGCGTGCTGCCGGCGAGGAATTCTACATTGCTTTGTTGCTCTTTTCCAAGGCGGAACGACTGAATCGTGAGGGTATCTCCTTCTGGGTCAGAATCATTGACTAGAAGGTTTGATTTGGTTGCTGCACTGATGCTTGAACCCGCATCGACTTCTTCTGCTTCATCGACACTTGTTGGCGAGTCGTTTCTGCCGCCAACGTCAAGTTGCGAGTTTACAGCAACTGAGTTTGTTTCACCATCGTTGACCAACCATTCAATGGTTCTTAGTCCGATGACAGGGTTAATGTCATCGCTATTTTTATAGGTAACTGTTTGCAGAGCATTGATATAGTTGGATAATGTTGTTGAGCCTGTGAGTGATAAGGTGCCATTGGTTGAGTTCCAGGCTCCGGTGATTCCGAAAGCATCGTTAAACCCAAGAACGTCTTCGCTTGACTCATAAGTTCCTGAGCTCAGTGAGACGGAAGCGCTTTCGATATTGGTGTCATCGGCATCAATAATGTCCAGGCTGCCATCGATAACAGTGATGTTCCCTTGGCCTTCGATGTATTTCTTGGTTCTGATTGCATCCACGAGGAAGGGAGCATCGTTGATCCCAGTGATTTCAAAATCAAAGTTTGCTGTGCTGTCTAGTTTTCCATCGCTGAGGATATAGTGAAACGAATCAAGTCCCGTTTCAGCGGTTGCTAGTGCGTCGGAATGATTTGCGACGTATTGATAAGAACCATCTTCTTCTAAAGTCAGCTCTCCAAGAGCTCCCTGAATCGCTTGGCCGAAGAAGCCCTCTTTTTTGCTGCTATCTTCCTTGCTTCCAGTGAAGAATTTAAATATTTTTAGTGGATCATTGTCGGCATCATTGTCATTGCTTTCAATCAGACCGTTGGTTTGATTGGCATTGGCGGAACCACCCTCAATGAGAGTAATTGTGTCTTCGACAGCAGTTGGAGCGGTATTTGAATCCTGAACATTGATCGTTATTTTTGCTGTATCAGAGATGGTGCCGTCTGTTGCATTAATTTCGAGAATATGGAGATCTGATGTATTGAAATCAAGTCTTTTATTTGATTTTAGCTTTACTTTGCCGCTACTTTCTTCGATGGTAAAAAGATCTTTCTCATTTCCTGCCGTGATGGAGTACTGAATTGAGCTTCCTTCAGCGTCTTTATCAGTCTTCGTGTTGTCATCATTGACATCCGTAATCTCCTTTCCGCTTGCAAGAGAGTCTTGGATATCAATGGAGACGTCCTTCAGCTCTGGTCCAAGGTCATTCACATCGACGACGTTGACGGTGAACTGTTTGGAGACGGTTTTGGTGTTGCTGTTGGAGTCGGTTGAGGTGGCAACAACGGTGAAGGAATGGGAGGTATTGGATTCGTAGTCGAGAGCTTTGCCGGAGGCGAGTGAGACAACACCAGTGGAAGAGTTGATGTCAAAGAGGTCGTTTGGGTTTCCAGAACTTGAGAAGGCGTAGGAGAAGGAGGTATTGGCATCGGCATCAGCTGCCAGGGCGGTCACGCCAACGGAGGTTCCAGCGGCAGCATTTTCAGCAATGGAGTTGGCTGCTGAATTGTTATCGGAGAGTGAGGGATCGAACTCATCAACATCAACCACGTTGATATTGATGAGGGCAGTATCCGATTTATTACCATCATTGGCTAAGACAGTAACGCTATGGCTTTGTTTGCTTTCATAGTCAAGTTTCTTCCCGCTGGCAATTGAGAGATGACCTGTGGAGGAACTAATTGCAAATAATCCATCTGGATTGCCATTTGTCGCGAAGCTGTATGAGATGGCATCGCCGTCATTGTCGGTATCAGTGCCGTTGTCATCATTGATATCAATGATGGTGATGCCTTCAGCCTGGCTTTCAAGGACATTTTTGCTGGTGTTGTTGATGGATGGAGCATTGACATCAACGTTGCCAACATTGATGGTGACGCTGGCTGTATCAGGAGATCCGCCATCAGCTGCGGTGGCGGAGATGGTGAGCGCGTGTGAAGTCTTGGATTCGTAATCGAGAGCTTGCCCAGAAGCGAGGGTGATGGATCCTGTTGTTGCATTGATGGCAAAGAGGCCATCACCATTTCCGCCTGTGATGGCGTAGGAGAGAGCACTGCCATCGGCGTCGGTATCACCACCGGAGGCATCATTCAGGTCAGTGATTTCGGTGCCAGGAGTGATGTTTTCATCTTTGGCAACAGTGACATCAGCGATGTTGGGATTGTTGTCATCAACGTTGCCAACATTGATGGTGACGTTGGCTGTATCGGGAGATCCGCCATCAGCTGCGGTGGCGGAGATGGTGAGCGCGTGTGAAGTCTTGGATTCGTAATCGAGAGCTTGCCCAGAAGCGAGGGTGATGGATCCTGTTGTTGCATTGATGGCAAAGAGGCCATCACCATTTCCGCCTGTGATGGCGTAGGAGAGAGCACTGCCATCGGCGTCGGTATCACCACCGGAGGCATCATTCAGGTCAGTGATTTCAGTGCCAGGAGTGATGTTTTCATCTTTGGCAACAGTGACATCAGCGATGTTGGGATTGTTGTCATCAACGTTGCCAACATTGATGGTGACGTTGGCTGTATCGGGAGATCCGCCATCAGCTGCGGTGGCGGAGATGGTGAGCGCGTGTGAAGTCTTGGATTCGTAATCGAGAGCTTGCCCAGAAGCGAGGGTGATGGATCCTGTTGTTGCATTGATGGCAAAGAGGCCATCACCATTTCCGCCTGTGATGGCGTAGGAGAGAGCACTGCCATCGGCGTCGGTATCACCACCGGAGGCATCATTCAGGTCAGTGATTTC